>JBJHCE010000060.1:0-17040 GCA_050485865.1 Gemmatimonadales bacterium
CCGGTACGAGCATACCGACATGTCGTACGACGGGAAGAGGCTGCTGTTCGACGGGAGCGGGAACTACGTCTCCACGACCCCGGTCTCGTCGTCGACGCGCTACGGAAGCTTCTTCCCGGCGCTCCACCTGCGGTACCGCGTGAACCCGTCGACCAACCTGCGGTTCGCGGCCACGCGCACGATCTCGAGGCCCAGCTTCCTGCGCCTGGCCCCGAACGAGTACGTTCGCCCCGACGACGAGATCGTGCGTCGCGGGAACCCCGACCTGAAGCCGGCGCTCGCCTCGAACCTGGACTTCCTGGCCGAACACTACTTCGCGTCGGTGGGGACGATCCAGGCCGGCGTGTTCTACAAGGACATCACCGACTTCTTCTTCAACCGACGCTCGCCGATCGAATCCGGGCAGTTTGCCGGGTGGGAACTGATCCAGCCCGACAACGGCGCCTCCGCCTCGGTGTACGGATTCGAGTTCGCCTGGCAGCAGCGCCTGAGCTTCCTCCCCGGGATCTGGGGTGGCCTGGGTGCCTACGCGAACTACACCTGGACCGACACCGACTCGGACTACGGTGGCACCACGAACCGGAACCTCCCCCTCGTGGACCAGTTCAGGCACGTGGGGAACGTGGCCCTCACCTACGACGGGTTCGGCTTTTCGGGCCTCGTCTCGCTGAACCACCAGAGTGACTTCCTGGAGAGCATTTCCTCGAACCCCGATGCGGACCGTTACGGCCGGTACCGGAACCAGGTGGACGCGTCCTTCTCCCAGCGGATCACCTCGAACCTGCGACTGACCCTGCACCTGAACAACCTCACGAACGAGCCCTACGTGCGGTACTTCCCCGGGCTCGACGGGGTACCCTACGAGAACGAATTCGAGGGGTTCTGGGGATCGCTGGGGCTGCGCTTCAACTTCTGACCCGGGACTCCGAGGCCCTGTGCGGGCTCGAGGGGGCGGTCCGCCGGAGGGCGGGCCGCCCCCTCACCACTTGCAGCGCTCCGGGCGCGCGCGGCAGGTTACCCGGAAACGCGCCCGCCACCCTCAAGCCCCACAGCCATCATGGTCCGGCCCGCCGCATCCTTCCGAGCCGTCCGCCTCCTCCTCCCGACGGTCGCGCTGGGAGCCGCCCTCGCCCTCCCTGCCGCCCCGCCCCACGCCGCCCCACCGCTCGCGCCGGGGGGCGACGGGTGGGCCGCCCTGGCCGAACGGGTCGAGATCGTCCGCACGACCCGGGGGATCCCCCACGTCCTCGCCGAGGACTTCGAGGCCGCCGGGTTCGGGCTCGGCTGGGTCCAGATGGAGGACCACGGGATCCGGGTCGTGAACCTCCTCCTCTCGGCCCGGGGCGAGTCGGCCCGGCATTACGGCCCGGGCACGAACGACGCCCGGGTCACCTCGGACCTCCGGGCCCGCCGGAGCCACGGGGTGGCCCGGGCGCGCTTCTCCGAGCTCCCCGACGACGTTCAGGCGGTCTACCGGGGCTTCGCCACCGCGGTGAACCGGTGGCTCGAGCTGCACCCCGAAGACGCTCCCCCCTCCCTCGCCCACCCGGCCTTCACCGGCATGGACGTGCTGGCCCGGGACGTGACCGGCCCGGACTGGGGGCTGGGGGAGCGGTACGCCCGGCGCCTCGAGGGGGGCGGGAGCGCCGCATCTCCCTCGGAGGTAACCGACGGGGAGGCGGACCCGGTGGGCTACGAGCCCGGCTCGAACACCTGGGCCCTTGCCCCCGAGCGCACGACCTCGGGACACGCGATCCTGATGCGGAACCCCCACCTGGCGTGGACCGCCGGGTACTACGAGGCGCACCTCGTGGTGGGCGACGCCCTCGAGTTCTACGGGGACTTCCGGGTCGGGGGACCCTTCGGGATCATCGGCGGGTGGAACGCGCGGCTCGGGTGGTCCACCACGAACAACAACCCCGAGCTCGGCGACCTGTACCTGCTGGAGCTCGACCCGGCCGACCCGGCGCGGGTGCGCTGGGAGGGGGCGTGGGTACCCCTCGAGCGCACGGAGCACCGGATCGAGGTGTGGGACGGCCGCGCGGTGGAGACCCGGGTGCGGGAGCTCTGGGAGAGTCCGCTGGGGCCGGTCGTGCACCGGGGAGGCGGGGTGGCGGTGGTGGTGCGCTCGGCGGGGGACCGGGAGTACCGGCTTGGCGCGCAGTTCCTTGCCATGATGCGGGCCGAGAGCCTGAACGCGTGGAAGGACGCCATGCGGATGCAGGCGCGCACGCAGTCGAACTTCACCTACGCCGACGCCGACGGGAACATCTTCTACGTGTGGAACGCGCTCCACCCGGTGCGACCGCATCCCTTCGGGGGGGACACGCTGGCGCACCGGGCGGCGGGGTGGGACGACGCGTGGCAGGAGATCCTTCCCTTTGACGCCCTCCCCCAGCTCCTGAACCCCCCGGGTGGGTACCTGAGGAACGAGAACGATCCCTTCCACCACACGAACCTGAACGCCGTGCTGGACCCCGCCGACTACCCGGCCGAGGCGGAGGCGCCCAGGGTCCGGCTCCGGAGCCAGCACGGGCTCGAGCTTCTCCACAACGACCGGCGCTTCTCGCTGGAGGACGCGGTGGCGGTGCGGGGAAGCGAGCGGATGCTCCTGGCCGAGCGGGTCATGGACGACCTCGTGGCGGCACTCCGGGGGGGGCGGGGCGGTGACGGGTGGACGCCGCTTCACGACGAGGCGCTGGTGGTGCTCGCCGGGTGGGACCGGAGCGTGGCGGCGGAGGCGCGGGGGGCGGTGCTCTTCGTGGAGTGGTGGGAACAGTACCTTGCAGGGGCGGGGCGGGCACCGGGGTCGGCGGCGTCGGCGGGGTTTCCCGCGCGGGCCGAGCGACTCTTCGCCGAGCCCTGGCGGGACGATGCGCCCATGTCGACCCCGCGGGGGCTCGCAGACCCGGCTCGGGCGGTGGAGGCGTTCCTCTCGGCGGCCCCCGCCACCCGCGACCGGTGGGGCGCGGTGGACGTGGCCTGGGGTGCGGTGCACCGGGCGCGGCACGGGACCCTGGACCTTCCGGTGGGGGGGTGCGACGGGCTTCTCGGGTGCTTCCGGGTCCTCTGGTTCGACGACGATGCCGACGGGCGGCGCCGGGTGCGGGGGGGCGACGGGTGGATCTCGGTGGTGGAATTCGGGGCGAGGCCGCGGGGGTGGACCGTGCTCGCCTACGGGCAGAGCTCCCGCCCGGGGAGCCCCTGGCACGAGGACCAGCTCGAGGACTTCGTGCACAACCGGATGACCCCGGTGGCCTGGACGCCCGAGGAGGTGGCCCGGGACGAGCTTTCTCGCTACCGTCCGGGAACGGGTCGCGGGGGGGGTCCACCTTAAACAATTCGGGGCCCCGATGCGTCATCAGGTAAAGAAGCCTCTTCGATGCCCGGGCCCAGGCCGCTCAGGCCGGCGCACGTCGGTGGCCTGCACCTCCGCCGCCGGAGGTGCGGGCGCCTTTCATTTCTACCCTCGAGTTTCTCGCCCATGACGCTCCGTACCGGTCTTCCATCCTTCCTCGCCGCGCTCCTCCTGCTGGCTCCCGTGCCGGGGCTCGAGGCGCTCCAGGACCGCCCCGCTCCCGTCGATGCTGCCCAGGAGTTCGAGGTGGGGCGCGCCCTTCCGCCCACCGACGACGGGCGCTCGATGACCTCCCTCACCCTGGAGCAGGCCATCGAGCGGGCCCTCGAGAACAACCTGGGGCTCCGGAGCGCGCGGCTGAACCCGGAGATCCAGGAGCTGGGGCTGGACCAGGCCCGGGCGGCGTTCCGGCCGACCTTCAATTCGCAGCTGGGCTACAACAACTCGGTGAACCAGTCCACAAGCCAGCTGGACGGAGGCGCCCGGGTCACCACCGAGCGGAACACCTTCAACTTCGGGCTCGGGCAGTCCCTTCCGTGGACGGGGGGGCAGTTCAACATGTCGTTCAACAACGCCCGGACCTCGACGGACAACATCTTCGCCACCCGGGATCCGAGCTACAACTCGACGCTCAGCCTGAGCTTCAACCAGCCCCTCCTGTCGGGCCGCTCCACCGACGCCCAGCGGACGAACCTGGAGACCCAGCGCCTCCAGCGCCGGATCACCGACATCCAGCTCCAGGCCGAAGCGGAGAACGTGGCGAACCAGGTGCGGGTGGCGTACTGGAACCTCCGCTCCCAGATCGAGCAGATCGAGATCCAGCGGAGGAGCCTGGCGCAGGCCCAGCAGCTCCTGGCGAACAACCAGGTCCGCGTGCAAGCCGGAACGATGGTGGAGATGGACCTGGCACAGGCCGAGGTCCAGGTGGCGAACGCGGAACAGGCGCTCCTGAACGCCGAGATCCAGTGGCGGGGGCAGGAGCTCGCCTTCAAGCGCCTCCTCATTGCCGGCGCCGACGACCCCCTCTGGGGGCAGGTGGTGAACCCCGTCGACATGCCCCTCTTCGAGGAGCGGGCCGTCGACATCGAGGCGGCGATCAGCGAGGCCCTGGAGGCGCGTACCGACATCCGGTCGCAGCGGGAGCAGCGCACCGTATCCCTCCTGAACCTCGAGGTGACGCGGCAGAGCGCCCTCCCGAACCTGAACCTGAGCGCCGGCTATACCCTCCAGGGCGTGGGCGGAAACATCTACGACCGCTCCGGGCTCGGCGGAGAGCGGCAGCTCGTCGAGCGCGGCGGTTACATGGACGGAATCCAGTCGCTGGCCAACTTCGACACCCCGACCTTCAACCTGACGCTGAACTTCTCCTACCCGCTGGGGATGCAGTCCGGGCGGGCGAACCTGGAGCGGGCGCGCCTCCAGCTGAGGCAGAACGAGTTCACGCTCCAGAACCAGGAGCTCGCGATCCGGACCGAGGTGACGAACGCGGGGCTCGCGGTGCGGAACGCCTTCCTCCAGCTCGAGGCGGCGCGCCGGAGCCGGCAGGCGGCCGAGCGGAGCCTCGAGGCCGAGCTTACCCGATTCGAGGTGGGGGTCTCCACGAACTTCCAGGTGGTGAACGCCCAGGATTCGCTCACCTCCGCGCGCCTCTCGGAGCTCCGGGCCGTGATCGGGTACGCCAACGCCCAGGCCGAGTTTGACCGGGTCCGGGGGGCCACGATCCCGACCGGGTTCTGAGGCCGTGAGGAAGGGGCCGGGGGTGGATCGGCATGTCCGCCGCCCCTGGCTCGCCTTCCTCCTCGTGGGGAGCGCACTCCTCGTGGGAAGCGGGGGATGCGCCCTCGTGGCCCGCCCCGCGCCTCCGTCCGCGGGGGCGCCCGGCGGCGGGGTCGTGCCCGGTCCGGGCGGGGTGCCCGGGGCCGCCCCCGAAGCGGTGGTGCCCGGGTGGCGGGAGGAGGGGATCGCCTCCTGGTACGGGGTGCCCTTTCATGGTCGCCAGACCGCCTCGGGCGAGGTCTACGACATGGAGGCACCCACGGCGGCGCACCGCACCCTCCCCTTCGGGGCCCTCGTCGAGGTGCTGAATCTCGAGACCGGGTCGTCGACCCGGCTCCGGATCAACGACCGGGGGCCCTTCGTGGACGGCCGGGTGATCGACGTCTCCCGCCGGGGGGCCCGGGAGCTGGGACTCCTGGGGCCGGGGATCGCTCCGGTCCGGGTCACGGTGCTCGAAGCCCCGACGCCCCCCCGGTGCTGGGAGGTGCAGGTGGGCGCCTACCGCGAACGGGTGAACGCCGAGGCCGCCCTCACACGCGTGCGGGACAGGGGGGCCCCGGCCCGGATCGTCGAGGGGCCCGACGGGCTCCTCAGGGTGCGGGCCGGGCCCTGGAACGACCGCGCCCCCGCCGAGGCCTTCCTCGGCCGGGACGGGGGCGTGCTTCTCGGGTGCTGACCGGGCGGAGACCCGTCTGCGTCAATTCCCCGAAGGCGCAGGGCGCTGCGAGGGCCGGGTCTCGTGCCCCCAGTGCATGGGCGGAAGCGGGACCGGACTCGTGAGGTCGAAGACCAGGTGGTGACGCCACTCGCCGTTCCGGGCGGTGCCGTACTCGTAGCGCTCTCCCGGGTGGATCTCGACCCGCCACCCCGAGGTGAAGTCCTCGCGAACCATCACGAAGTCCTGGCGGGTCGCGGTCCCTTCCGAGGCCGTGGAGGCGCCGTACCAGGTGTTCCGCTCCTCGGTCCCGTCGGGGTTCCGGTGGTCGTGACGAAGCTCGAGGGACCCCTCGTGGCGAATGAAGACCCAGGTCCGCGACCGGTTGTCGTCCACGTGGAGGGGGAAGCGGATCTCCTCGTCGCCACACTCCCAGAAGTGGACCACGAGGGCAGCCTCCGGGTCGATCTGGGTGTCGGGAGCCTGGAGAAGCTCCCCGGGGGCCGCGGACTCGCAGAGTGCCTGGAGGTTCGCCCAGAAGGCGTCCTGGGGAGCCAGTTCCTCGATACCCTCGGGGTCGGCGTCGGCGTCGGCGTCGGAGGGGGCGCATCCCACGGCGAGGAAGGCGGTGCAGACAAGGGGCACGGCAAGGGTGGCGCGGCGCAGCATGGCGAAGGGTCCGGGAGTTCGAGAGCCGGGTGCATTTTGTGGAATTCCGCAAGAGAAGGATTCGGGGCCCGGCGCGCAAGCTTGCGCCCCCCCGGGGGTGCAGACTACGATGTCCATCGTACCGGCGTTCGGCCCATGGCCTTCCCGCCTACTCCGCACCAGGAAGCGCTGACCATGCCCCGTTCCCTGTCCCTCGCGACGAAGCCCCTGCTCCTTGCCCTCGTCGCCGTGGCATGCGGCGGGGATGGGGTCGACCGGGCCCTCGACGTCTCCCGGGAGGACCGCCCCGGCGGCGGGGTCCTCGTCCGCTACACCTCCCTCCCCGCCGAACCCACCCACCGGATCGAGGCCGACCTGGTCCTCGGGGCCCTGGAGGGGGAGGAGTGGGAGATGCTCGGCGACATCCGGGGCGTGGATGCGGGCTCCGATGGATCCATCTACCTCCTGGATTTCCAGGCCCGGCGGATCCGGGTGTTCGACCCGGACGGCGGGTACCTGAGAACGCTGGGCGGGGCTGGCGAGGGTCCCGGCGAGATCACCCAGGCGAACGGCATCGTGAAGGAGCCCGGGGGGCTCCTCTGGGTGAACGACCACGGAAAATGGCGGATCCTGGGGCTAAGGCCCGACGGCACCGAGGTGATCCGGGCGCCCTTTCCCGTCATGTCGTTCGGGTTCTCGTGGGCAGGCGAGCGGGATGCGGAAGGGCGGTTCTGGGGCTCCCGCACCGAGCCCGTGGGTGCCCCGAACCCGGTCCCTCCGCCGGCGGGGGTGAACGAGTTTCATTCCCGGGTATGGTTCCTCGCCCTTCACCCGGAAACCGAGGCCCGGGACTCGGTCCTGGTGGGAGAGCGGCGGAGCCGCTCCTTCGTGGTCCCGCAGGCTGGCGGTGGCTGGTCGGTGCGGCAGGTGCCCTTCGTCCCCACGGGCGCAACCCTCGTGGACCCGGCCGGGGGATTCTGGGCCACCGACGGGGGCGACTGGCGCATCTTCCGCCTGGACGCCCGGGGGGACACGGTGCTCGAGGTCGAGGCGGGGGTTCCGCGTCGTCCGGTCACCCGCGAGGACCGGGACCGGCTGGTCCAGTCGAGCGTCGAACAGGGGAGCCTCGAGGAGTCCGCGGCCCGGGAACTCGTGGGGGCGATCCCCGACCGGGCCCCGGCCCTCACACGCCTCTTCCTGGACGACGAGGGCCGGATCTGGGTCCTCCGGGCGGTGGTCGAAGAGGGTGATCCCGCCCTCTGGGACGTCTTCGACCGCGACGGGGTCCACGTTGCGAGCGTCGAGATCGACGTTTCGCCGATCTCCGCCGGGGTCACGCCCCGGGCCCGGAACGGAAACCTCTACCTGGTTTCCCAGGCCGACGAGGGATACCCCATCGTGGTCCGGGCGCCGATTCCCTTCTGAGGCCTCCCGGGGGGCCCCTTCGTCAGCGCACCCGGACCAGGTAGGCGCCGCCGCCCGAGTCCACGGCCCAGTCGTCCACCCGGTCGGCAAGGGTGTGGGTCAGGAGCTCGAGGACTCGCTCGCGGAGCACGGGCGCCCCGGCGGAGCGGGCCCCCTTCCCGGTCACGATCCGGACCACGGCGCCGGGGTCGCGCCGGGACCAGGCGTCGAGGAAGCCGCGCACGCGGCGCTCCGCATCGTCGGCCCGGAGCCCGTGAAGGTCCAGCGACTCCAAGGGGATCGACCCGTGGAGGGTACGGATCGGGTCCGGCTGGACCACCGGGATCTTCCGCCGCTTGGCCATGGGATCAGTCGTCCGCGCCCCCGAGCTCGCTTTCGAGGAGGGCCTTCGCCCGCTCCGGGTCGGCCTTGCCGCCGGTGCGACGCATGAGCTGCCCCATGAAGAAGCCCAGGAGTCCGGTCTTGCCACCCCGGTAGGCCGCCGCCTTCTCCGGGTGCTCGGCGACGACGGCCCGGACCTCGGGGAGGAGGGCGGCGGCGTCGGAGACCTGGATGAGGTCCAGGCGTTCGGTGATCTCCCGGGGGTCGCCCCCCTCCCGGGCGAGCACCTCCAGGACCTCGCCTCCCCCCCGGCCCGAGATCGTTCCGTCTTCCACGAGGGCCACGAGACGGGCGAAGGCGCCCGGACCGAAGGGAAGTTCCGCCGGTGGCCGCCCCCCCCGGTGCGGCGGGAGCTGGTGGATGAACCAGTTCGCCAGGGCGCCGGCGCCGGCATCCACCGCGACCGGCCCCTCCCAGGCGGCCACCGCCTCCCGGAAGAAGGCCTCGGCCCCGTCGTCTCGAACGAGGATCGCCGCGTCCACGGGGGTGAGTCCGAACTCCGCGGCCAGGGCGTCGGCCCGGAGCTGGAGCTCGGGCGGGAGTTCGGGAGGGGCGGGAGGGCCGGACTCGGACCGGTCGACGCTCCCCGCAAGGTTGGCCTCGAGCGGGAGAAGTGACGCCTTGAGCTGGCCCGTGACCTCCCTCGCGGGGGCCCATCCATCCTTGAGCGTGACGATCCGGTTGAATACCATGACCGCACCCGTGCCCTCCACCGGATCGCGCCAGAAATACCCCTGCCGCTCGAACTGGAATCGCAATTCTGGTTCGGCTTCACCGACCCAGGGCTCGACCCGAGCCTCGGCGTGCTCCAGGAGAGAGTCGGGGTTCAGGTAGGCGCGGAAGTCGGCGTCGGGGTTCTCGGGCGAGGGCTCGTCGGGGTTCGCCGCGGTGAAGAGCCGGTCGTGGAGTCGCACCCGGGCCGGAAGGGCGTGGGGCTCCGAAACCCAGTGGATCGCCGCCGTGGGCTTCCACCCTTCGCCCTCTCCGCCCTCGCCGCTCCGGGTCGCGGGATCGAAGCGGCAGCGAAGCTCCACGACCCGCCCGTCCGCATCCCGTATCACCTCGTCGCAGCGGATCACGTACCCGTGGCGGAGGCGCACCGCGGCCCCTTCCACCAGGCGCCGCCACCCCTTCGGCGGGTCGTCGGAGAAGTCGCCGCGCTCGATCAGGAGCGCACCCGAGATGGGAAGCCGGCGGGTCCCCTCGCGGGGGACGTCGTGGGGCCAGAGGGGGGCGTCGAGCCACTCGGTCTCGCCGGCGGGGTCGGCTCCGGAGGCGCCCGGCCAGTTCGTGATCGTGACTTTCAGGGGATCGAGGACCGCGAGCACCCGGGGGGCCTCGTGGTTCAGGTCGGCGCGGATCGCGTGCTCGAGCTTCCCCATGTCCACCCGGGAGTCGGCCTTCGCCACCCCGATCATTTCGCAGAAGCTCCGGATCGCCTCAGGGCGGACCCCGCGCCTGCGGAGCCCCGCCACCGTGGGCATGCGGGGATCATCCCATCCGGCCACGTGCCCCTCGGTGACCAGCCGGAGAAGCTTCCTCTTGCTCATGACCGTGTAGTCCAGGTTCAGTCGGGCGAACTCGTACTGGCGCGGCGTGTGGGGGACCGGGGCATGCTCGATGATCCAGTCGTAGATCTCGCGGTTGTTCTCGAACTCGAGGGTGCAGAGGGAATGGGTGATCCCCTCGAGGGCGTCTTCGAGGCAGTGGGCGTAGTCGTAGAGGGGATAGATGCACCAGGTGTCGCCGGTGCGGTAGTGGTGCGCGTGGCGGATCCGGTAGAGCACCGGGTCGCGCATGATCATGTTGGGGGAGGCGAGGTCGATCCTGGCCCGGAGCACATGTGCGCCGTCGGGGAACTCCCCGGCGCGCATCCGGCGGAAGAGGTCCAGGTTCTCCTCCACCGGGCGGTCCCTGTAGGCGGACGGGGTGCCCGGCTCCGTCACCGTGCCCCGCATCGCGCGGATCTCCTCCTCCGAACTCGAGTCCACGTACGCGAGCCCCTTCTCGATGAGGGCCTCGGCAAAGCGGTACATCTCCTCGAAGTAGTCGGACGCGAAGTAGAGGTGCTCGCCCCAGTCGAAGCCGAGCCAGCGCACGTCCTCCTGGATCGCGTTCACGTACGCCACGTTCTCGGTGATCGGGTTCGTGTCGTCGAACCGGAGGTGGCACCGGGCGGGGGCGTATTCCTCGGCGAGCCCGAAGTTCAGGACGATGGACTTCGCGTGGCCGATGTGGAGGTAGCCGTTGGGCTCGGGCGGGAAGCGGGTCACGACCCCGCCGGGATGCTTCCCGGCGGAGAGGTCCCGGTCAATGATCTGGCGAATGAAGTCGGACATCGGGCAGGAGCGGAGGGGTCAGCGGCGGGCCGTCGCATCTCCCACGAGGGCAAGGAGCGCCTCGGCGGTGAAGGGCTTCGGGAGCACGCGGGCTCCCTCCTCGGCGAGGGCTGTGGCTGACGCAGTATACCCGGAGATGAAGAGGCGAGGGAGCCCCCGGAGCTCCGGATGGCGGCGCTCGAGTTCCTCGGCGAGGCGCGGGCCGGGGAGGCCCGGGAGGCCCACGTCGCAGAGAATGGCGCCGAGCGCGCCCCGGTCTTCCGGGGAAAGCGCCCCCACGAGGGAGAGCGCCTCGTCGGAGCTCCGGGCCAGGTGCACCGTGTGGCCCCTGCGGGTGAGGATCCGTCGGCAGAGCCGTGCCACCCCGGGATCGTCTTCCACCACGAGAAGGGGGGGGCGGGAGCCCGAGGGCTCGGGTGAAGCGTGGGGCGCGGCGGTTGCCGGCACCTCGTAGGTGCCCCCGTGCGCCCCGGCCCCTCCCCCGGCACCGGACTCGTGGACGGGGAAGACGAGCACGAAGGTGGTGCCGGCACCCACCCGGCTCCGGAAGTCGATGGTCCCCCCCAGGTCCCGGACGATCCCGTACACGGTGGAAAGCCCGAGCCCCGTGCCCTGCCCCACCGGCTTCGTGGTGAAGAAGGGTTCGAAGATCCTGGGGCGGACCTCCTCCGGGATCCCTTCTCCGGTGTCGGTCACCTCCAGGTGGACCACGGACCCGGCCCGGCGAGCGTGGAGCTCGAGCCGGCCGCCCCCGGGCATCGCATCCCGGGCATTCACCGCGAGGTTCAGGAGCACCTGGTCCACCTGGTTCCGGTCCGCGCGGATCCACGGATCCCCTGCGACCACGGGGGGGAGGATCTCGATGGACTCGGGGAGAACCCGGCGGAGGAGCCGGACGATCCGGCCCATGGCATCGGCCAGGCGCAGGGGCTCGGGGAAGACCACCTGCTTTCGGCCGAAGGCGAGGAGCTGCCCGGTCAGGAGGTTTCCGCGCTCGGCGGCGTCCCGGATCTCGAGTGCGGCCCCGCGCAGCTCCGGGTCCATGCCCGGGTCCCCGGCGAGGAGGTCGGCGTAGCCCAGCACCACGGCCAGGAGGTTGTTGAACTCGTGGGCCACCCCGCCCGCGAGCGCGCCCACCGCCTGCATCTTCTGCGCGTGGCGAAGGTCCCGTTCCATGCGCACCTCCTCGGTGCGGTCCGACATGACCCCGACCATGCGCACGGCACGCCCGTCCGCGTTCCGGACGAAGTACCCCCGCTCGACGATGTGCGCCCAGCGCTCGCCGTCGCCCACGAGGAAGCGGTAGGTGGCCTCCCACCCCTCGGCGGTCCCCTCGATGGCGGCCTCGAGTCCGACCCGGATGCGCTCCCGGTCGTCGGGGTGGATGCGGTCGTACCACCAGTCGATGGTGACCAGGCGGTTTCCGGTGACCCCGAGGGCCGACGATCCCCCCTCGCCGAGGGTCAGGACCCCGCGGTCCATGTCCCAGTCGTAGAGGAGGTCCCGGGTGGCGAGGCCGGCCAGGCGGTAGCGCTCCTGGCTTCGGTGGAGGGCGTCGAGCATGCGGCGACGGGAGATCTCCCGCGCGCTCATCTGCGAGACCACCTGGATCGCGCGGAGATCCTCGGGGAGCCAGGGCCCCGTCCGGGTCACCCGATCGAACCCCATGAAGCCGATGAGCCTCCCCCGGGGGTCGATGAGGGGGACGGCCGCCACGGACCGGACCCCCTGCATCTCGAGGATCTCCCGCTCGGCCGCGGCCTCCGGTGGCAGGGCCGAAACGTCCTCCACCTCGATGAGGTCGCCACGGCTCAGGGTCTCGATCCACCACGGGAAGACCGCCGTGTCCAGGTCCTGGAGGTGGCCGATCTGCGGCTCGATCCCGGGGGCGCACCACTCGGCGGTGTTGTCCATCCGGGCCCCGTTGTCCCGGAGGAGGAAGAGATACGACCGGTCCACCTGGTGCACTTCTCCGAGGATGCGGACGATGGCCGGGAAGGGGTCGGTCTCGGAGCCCACGAGGAGGGTGGACGCCTCGGCAACCGCCGCCTCCCGGCGCATGACCGCCTCGGCCCGGACCCTCGCGTCCCGTTCCGCCTCGAGGACGCGGGCAAGGCCGGCCTCCGTCACCTGCGTTTCCACGGACCTCCCTGGTCGTCGGGCACACCGAACGCGGTCGGAAGCGGGGCCTTCCGTGACGTGCGAGTTCGGAGGGTAGGGAGTTTCGGATGCGGCGGGTCCGGGCACAAGGGCGGGGGGCCATCCAGGCTCCACGTTCTCGGGTGGGCCTTGGGGATCCGGCTCTCCGAATCCCGCGCCACCCTGAACACTCTCGATACCCGAAGCCGGAGCTCGGTGACCATGGGCGAGATTCTGGTGGACGTGAATCGCAACGTGCGTCGCGGCCGGGCCACCGCCCGGATCGAAGCGGCGGACAACCCACGCCTGCCGCTGAAGCCCCGCAAGAAGGCGGAGGCCCGGAACAGCACCGCCGTGGCGCTCATGGAATGCCCCCCTGGGCGAGGAAGCCCGTCACGAGATCGAGGAGGATGTGAACCGGCGGGGCCAGAACGCGGTCCTGGTATTCCCCGGCAAGGGGCAGCGCGGGGGAGCAACCATCGGTGGTGGCGAGGCAAACACGCATACGATCGAGGACGCCCACGCCCCTCCGGATGTACCCCCCCTGGAAATCATCGGGGTCGTCCGGAAGAATGGAGTGTCCCTCATGGGACCGTTCCAGCACGACATCGGGGTCGTCCGCGTCCGGGTCCACGACAGGGGGTGCATGGCAACCGCCAGGCTCAGGATGGAGGACCTCGGAGTCGGGAGGCGGGCCTCTTCATCGGCTTCCACCCGGCCTGGAAGGCCTCGCGCCTCGATCCGATCGTGGCGCTCAGGCGGGAATGACGAAGGGGGCGCCGGCGGTTGCCGACGCCCCCTCGTGGACCGTGCGGGACGGGTGTGATCACCGCCCAGGGCGACCGCCCCCCTGGGCGCCTGCACCGCCCTGCCCCCCGCTCATGCCGGGGACGGTGGACGCGAAGGTCACCGTGTTCTCGTTCTCGGCCCCGTCGATGACGAAGACGATCGTTCCGGAGATCTCGTTGCCCTGCGAGGGGTTTGCGAGCTCCGCCTTGAACATGGCAGCACCGACGGCGCCGACGAAGCCGCATTCCGTGACGGCGGCAGGCGAGGTGTTCGCACCCCAGGAGAGGGACACCGAGGGCTCGAGGTCACAATCCGTCACCGCCTCGAATTCCGCGCCGTTCCAGACCTTGAGCATGAAGTGGACGTTCCAGGATCCTGCCTGACCGTTCAGCCCCTCGTGCTCGATCCACCCGGACGGCGCGCTCCGGAGCCACGCTTCGAACCGGAACGCCTCGCCCACGGTCACCTGGCCGTGCCAGTACCCGGTGTGGTGGGGCGAGAAGGGGGGGGTGCTGCCGGTCGGCACGTTGGCCATCCCCTTCACGCGGAAGGTGTAGGTGCCGTCGTCCATGGGCTCGGTGGTGAAGCAGGCCTCGGGGCCGCTCCCCTGGCCACCGGCGCTCCCGAGGTGCACCCAGCTGCCGTCAACGTCCAGGTCCACGTCGAAGGAGTACACGTGGGGATCGGAGGGGCCGAAGTTCGAGAAGTCGATCCAGGTGGCGCAGAGCTCCACCCGGTCTCCATCCACCACCGAGGTCCGGACCTCCGGGGCCCAGTGCCCCTTCACCGTGTTTCCCTCGGTGTAGGTATGCGAGAACGCGGCGCTCCCGAACGGGGACACGGGTGCCTCGGGAGCAGTGAGCGAGTCGGCACAGCCGGCAGCCGCGAAGGCCAGGGCGGGAACGAGCATCCAGGTGCGAGCGTTCATGGTCCTCTCCATTGGGGTTCCTGCGTGGGCTTCCTGCATCGTCCCGGCCGGCGCTCGGCGGGACCCTTCGTTGCCCACTGGAGAGGGCAGGGGGTGTGCCAGCCTGGAACGGGACACGTAAAGCGCTCCCGCCCAGTGACTTGTGCTTCGAGCGCGCCGGGGAACCCTTTCGCCGGCGTGTTACCCGTGGTAACATGGCAGCGCCCGCGTGTTACCATCGGTAACGCGCGTGGGCGAGCCGCACCATTTCGGTGCGCCTGACCCCCGAACCGGAAGTCCTCGTGCCCTCCGAGCCCCTGAAACTCCTCCTGGTCGACGACGACCCCCTCGCCACCACGGCGCTTCGGGCCGGGCTCGAGCACCGGGGCGGGATCCGGGTTCACGCGGTGGAATCGGGCGAAGAGGCCCTGGACGCCTTCGGTCGATCCACCTGGGATGCGGTGGCCACCGACCTCATGATGCCCGGGATCGACGGCATCGAGCTCATTCGCGAACTGCGTGCCTCGGACCCGTCGATTCCGCTCTTCCTCTTCACCGGGAGCGCATCGATCCGGAAGGCGGTGGAAGGGATCCAGGCCGGGGCCAGGGACTTCCTGCCGAAGCCGGTGGACGTGGAGTCCTTCCACATCCTCCTGGAACGTGCCGTGGACGAGCGCGCGATGAGGGAGGAGCTTTCGCGCGCCCTGGCCCGCCGGGCGTCGTCGGGGGTCTCGGACCTCCTGGGAGGCGACCACCCCCGGCTCGACGACGTGCGCGTGCAGGCCGAAAAGGTCGCCCAGATGCCCCAGGTTCGCGTGCTCCTGACCGGTGAGTCCGGGACCGGCAAGAGCCTCCTCGCCCGGGCGATCCACGAGCGAACCGGGGCCCGGGGTCGGTTCGTCTCGGTGAACTGCGCCGCCCTTCCGACCCACCTCCTGGAGTCGGAGCTCTTCGGGCACGAGAAGGGTGCCTTCACCGACGCGAAGGCCATGAAGCGGGGCCTCATCGAAATGGCCCACGGGGGCTCGATCTTCCTGGACGAGATCGGAGCGATGCCCCTGGAGCTCCAGGCAATGCTTCTCCTCTTTCTGGAGGAGCGGCAGATCCGCCGGGTCGGCGGGAGCGAGCCGATCCCGGTCACGGCGCACATCCTGGCCGCGACGAACGAGGACCTGAGGGCGCGGGCCGAGGAACGCTCGTTCCGGGCCGACCTCCTCTACCGCCTCGACGTGGCCGCAATCGAGCTGCCGCCCCTTCGTGACATGCCCCAGGTGATCCCCCAGCTCGCAGGGCGCTTCGTCCACGAGATCTGCGCCGAGGCCCGGATCCCCGTGCCGCCCCTGGACGCAACCTCCTTCGCGGCGCTTCACCGCTACCCCTGGCCGGGGAACGTGCGCGAACTCAGGAACGCCATCGAACGCGCGCTCATCTTCCGCGAGCCGGGACCCCTGCGCGTGGCGCCGCCCCCCCGCGCGGGACGGCGAGCGGAGGGGCCGGACCCCTTTTCCGGCCCTGAACTCCGCATCCCCCTCGATCTCACCCTGGAAGAGCTCGAGCGGCGCTACGTGGCAGAGGTCCTCGCGAGCCGGGGCGACCAGGACCTGCAGGACGTGGCCGATGCGCTCGGGATATCGCGGAAGTCGCTCTGGGAGAAACGGAAGCGCTGGGAGCTCCGGACCGCTCCCTGATCCCGTTTTCCGCGAAAGAGCGTGTCCGGGGTGAGCGCGTACGACTCCGCGCTCGAAAGTCGCCCCCATTCAGGAGACGCCCCCCATGGCTCACCCTCCCACGCCCCGAACCCGGGCCTGCCTCGACCGCTCCGCCCTTCCCCTGGTCCTCATGGCCGCCCTTTCCGGCTGCCAGGTCACCCCCGCCGCCCCGTTGACCGAGCCCACCGCACCTGAGGCGGCAGCGCTCGAGGCCCGCACCGCCGGACTCGTCAGGGTGAGCTTTCCGGCTCAGGACCCGGGGCCGCCCTTCTACGCCAGGGTCTCGCCCTATCCGGAGCTCCTGAACCAGGTCTTTTCCGACGGGCGGACGGTGGCGATCCCGCTGTACCGGGCGCCGTCCTGCATCCCGGATGACTTCAACCTGTTCCAGATCGGCGATCCACCCTCGGCAGATGGACCGGGTGCCTTTGGCTGTCCCCTCCTGGTCCACGGAGACGGCCTCATCGAGGCCGGCGCGCCTCCGGGCACCTTCCCGATCCACGTGGTCACGAAGGGTCCGGCCCAAATCTGGTTCGTGGACCACGACGAGTTCGTGTTCCGGACCGCCGACGGGATCCTGCCCATGGCAAGGCTCGCGGGGGAGTTCACCTCGCTCCGCATCGGGACCGCCGACCAGTTCCAGGAGGTGCTCCGCCCCCGCTTCGACCCCGAGCATAGCGTGCTGATCCAGGCCCGTGGGCGCCTCGAGGGGGGCGAACGCTTCCACCTGAGCGTGAACCACAGGGGGAGCACCCTCCGCTCGATCGTGATCCAGATCGACTGACGAACCTTCCCGCCAGAGGGGGCGGCGCGGGCGGTCTCACCCCCGCGCCGCCCCCGGGACCCCGCCCCCCACGTAATAGCCCCCCACGGCGACGGCCCCGGTCATGAGGTCGGCGAGCACCACCCCGAGT
>JBJHCE010000061.1:0-16864 GCA_050485865.1 Gemmatimonadales bacterium
GGGGCAGGTGCCGCTCCCGGTGCTCGAGGCACCGGATCATGGTCCGGGCGTGGTCCCGGTCGAACCCGGCCTCCAGGTAGAGCGCCAGGTTCGTCTCGAGCCGGTCGATCCGCCCCGAGAGGGCCCGAAGCTCGTCGCGGACGGTGCCGAGCTCGGCCATGACCTCCCGCTGCCCCGATCCCACCAGGGTCTCGATCCGGGCGAAGCCCCCGTCGAGCTCGCCGAGCACCTGGTCCAGCCGGGCGTCCACGTTCGTGAGCCCCGCCGTCATTTCCCCGCGCAGGTCCTCCACGAGTCCCCGGATCACCCGGAGGTCCTCGGTGGCCGAGGCCCCCAGCGCCCCGGGCGTCAGCTGGAAGAACCCGGCCACCCCTGCCGCCACGCCGAGAACGTTCCCCGAGAGCGCCGAGAGCGCCGCCTGCTGCCCGAACTCCGCCAGGTTCGACCGGAAGCTCCGGCCCTCGAGGCGGAGGTCCGCGGCGGCGTTTCCGAGGGCCCGGATCCGGGCCGCCGCGCCCTCGCCCGCCCCGGCCACCGAGGCCGCCCTGGACGCCAGGTAGCTGAAGGCCCGGTCGGTGGCCCACCCGGCACCTCCGCCCCCCCCGGCCAGGAAGTCCCGGTACTCCTCGATCACCGCCCGGGTCTCGAGAAATGCCCCGCCGGCGGCCCCCGCCGTACCCGATACCGATCCCTCGAGGGAGGCCAGCGTGGGGTGCTCCCGGAGGAGTGAACGGAGGGAGGGGGCGCCCGAAAGTACCTCCGCCGCGGAGGCCCCCGGGTCGAACCCGGCGAGCCCCGCCACCATTCCCGCGAGCTGGAGCATCGAGGGGGCACCCCCGGGTGCGTCGTCTCCGTCTCCCCCGCCTCCCCCCGGGGTCACGAGCGCCCCGATCCCCGGCGCCGCGAGCCGGAGCGTCTCCAGGAGGACCCCCTCGGCGTAGTCCTGGAGGGGACCGAGCCTGAGCGCCCCCCCGGCGATCACCCCCCCGCTTCCGGGCGTCCAGCCGGCTCCGGCCAGGAGGGGGGTCGAGGCAGGCCCCGCGGCGGGGCCCAGGTAGAGCCCCAGGAGGCGCGCCCCCTCGTCGGCGAACCCCCGTCCCGCATCTCCCGGAAGGAGGGGGACCAGGGTCTCGAGCGAGCAGAGCGTCCCCTCCACCGGATCCGAGAGGGCCCGGCACCGGTCGAGCCGGAGTGCCCCCGGATCCCGGAGGGCGCCCTCGAGGGCCACCACCGCCCCTTCCCACCCCGACCCCCGAGCCGCGCTCCGGTTCAGGAAGGCGAGGGAGAGGAGCGCCGGGTAGTCGCGCTCCCCCAGGATCCGCTCGAGGGATGCGGCGGTCCACACCGCCTGGGCGAGCCGCCCCTCGGCGGCCGCATCCCCCTCCAGCCCGGGAACCCCTGCCGCCTGCGCCTCCGCATCCCCGGAAAGGAGAAGGAGGCCCGGCAGGAGCATCGGGAGGGGGAGGAGGAAGCGCCTCCGGAGGAGTGCGGGCATCGCGACGGAGCGGCGGGGCCGGAGGTCGAGGGAAGAGGGTGCGCAGGGGGGATCCCCAGGAAAATACCGGGACCGGAGGATCAGCGGTACGGACACCGCCGGACCCTTCCGCGTTCCCGGGGAGAGGCCCCGGTCCGCCTCAGCGCACCGCCGTGAGGAGGATCTCCACCCGGGCGCCCCGGGGGAGGGCGGCCACCTGCACCGTGGCCCGCGCCGGCGGAATGTCGCCGAAGTACCCGGCGTACACCTCGTTCATGGCGGCGAAATCGCCCAGGTCCACGAGGAACACCTGCGCCTGCACCACCTGGTCGAACCCGAAACCCGCGGCGTCCAGCACCGCCCGGAAGTTCTCCATCACCTGCCGCGTCTCCTCCTCGATCCCCCCGCCCACGAGCTCTCCCGACACGGGGTCGAGGGCGATCTGGCCGGCCAGGTAGAGGGTGCGCCCGGCGAGGACGGCCTGCGAGTAGGGGCCGATGGCCGCCGGGGCATGTTCCGTGTCGATGCGCACGAGCTCGGTGGGCGCGTCGGTGTCGGCGCTTCCGGGCCCCTGGGCCGGCGGGGCCGGTGTGCAGGCGGCGAGGGCCAGGGCGAGGAGGGCCGCCGCCGCGGCGGGCGTGCCGGGGGCCCGGAGCCGGGACGTGCGAGGGGCGTGGTGGCGGAGCTGCATGACGAGGAGCCTCCTGGGGACGCGGGTGGGTCGGGCCCGCCGAAGCTACCCCGCCCCGGGGTCTGCCGGAAAGGCGCGGGTCATTTCCCGGCGGCGGCGATTCCCCGGTCCCGGCTCCGTGCCTCGCGCATGGCGCGTGCCTCGGTGAGGGTCTTCCCGTCGATCCCGAAGAGGGTGGCCGCCGTCTCCCAGGCAATGTGCTCCCGGTCCTCGGCGCTCACCTCGATCTGCTCCAGGAATCGCACGTAGCTCGGCATTCCGGCGAGGGGCCAGTCGGTCCCGAAGAGGAGCTGGCGTCCCGGCTCACCCATGTAGACGATCATGTCCCGGACCCGCTGCATGATGTAGCGCTCGAACTCGTACTCGAAGTCGCCGAGGGTGAGCCCCGAGATGTCGGCGTACACGTTGTCGTTCTTGTAGAGGACCTCGGCGCAGTCCTGGAACCAGGGGTTCCCGAGGTGGCAGGCCAGGAAGCGCACCTCCGGGTAGTCCACCGCGACGTCGTCCACGAGGAGGGGGTGGGCGAAGCGCACCTTGGCGTGGGCCGAGTAGGTGTCGCCCGTGTGGATCATGACGGGAACGTCGTACTTGGCCGCGATCCGGAAGACCGACTCGAGCGAGGGGTCGTTGATGGCGTAGAGGTCGTAGCCCGGGTAGAGCTTGATCCCCTTCACCACCCCGGCCCGGATCCGCTCCTCCATCTGGAAGAGGTCGGTGCGCTGTTCGTCGTAGCGCCAGCGGAGCCCCTCCACGAGGGTGAGCCGCGGGTGTCCCGCCACCGCGTCCACCAGCTCCTCGATGTGGGGCCGGTGGGCGTTCGCCGTGTAGGAGCTCAGCACGACCGCGTGGTCGATCGCGGCCTCGTCCATGGCGTCGAAGAGGGACTCCACCCGTTCCGCCAGCGTGGTGGGGTGGTCCTCGTCGTAGTTGTTCAGGTGGACGTGGCAGTCGATGATCATGGCAATGCGGTTCCAGGCGGGGGTGACCGGTTCTGGCGGCTCGGCGGGTCGCTCCCTCCAATCTGACCTCGAACCCTCCAATTGTTCCATGGCGACGGATTCATGGCCACGGTGAAGCCCCCGGTCCGGATCGGGGTCCGGGGATGGCTCAAGGGGCGATTCCTTCGGTTTCGCCGAGAGATCCTCGTCGTGGCCTACGCCGTCACGGGGCCGGGCACGCCCCTCACGCATCGCCTCCTCGGCGTCCTCCTGCTCGCCTACCTGGCGAGCCCGGTGGACCTGATACCGCTCTGGATCCCGGTCCTGGGGCTCGTGGATGATCTCCTGATCGTGCCATGGGGGCTTTCCCGCGTCGTGGGCGGGCTTCCCGACGAGGCCCGGGCCAGGGCCGAGGCGCGGGCGACCCGCTTCATTGACCGGTGGGTGCGGCGCCCCCTCACCTTCCTGGCCGTGCTCCTCGGCGTGCTCCTCCTCCTCTGGGGGGTCCTCCTCTGGCTCGCCTGGTGGTGGCTTGCCGCAGGGTGAAGGCGCACCCGCCGGTGTGGGCGTGACCCCGGGGGGTGCGGCGGCGTCTCGGGGCACGCATCTTCTCCGGATGGAAGGAGCCGTCCCCGCCGAGAACCCCGTGACCGTCCCCGACCCGAAGACCCCCTCGCTTCGGGACTGGGTGCGGCACCACGACGAAAGCTGGATCTTCGTCGTGGTCTACCTGGGGCTTGCCGTGGGGCTCTCGGTCTTCGTGAGCCTCTTCTGGCTGGTCGTGGTGGCGGGGCTCCACTTCATCCTCGAGATCTTCCGGCAGCGGTTCTACCGCGTCGGAAGGAAGAGTGTCGTGCTCCATGCCCTCTGGGAGGTGAAGCTCGACGTGGGGCTCGTCCTCCTGGCCCTGATGCTCGTTCTCTACATCGACCTGGTGCTCGGGATCCTGGGAATCCAGTCCGCGGCACGGGCCGCGGCGGTAACCCGGGCGGGTGCACGCGTCGGGACCCGGGCCGCCGCGTGGGAGCGGAACCTCCGGACCTTCCTCCTTACCGTCGACGAGATGCTCCGGATCGGCCACGCGGCGGTCCTCCTGCGTCGCAAGCGGAAGGAGGACCTGGCACGGATGGCGGCCGAGCCGACGCCGCCGGACGAGGATCCGGGGAAGGCTGCTCCCGTGGCGACGCCGGAGGGCAAGGACGAGACGCCGGCGCCATTGGAGGGCGATGCGCCGGCCCAGGCCGCATCCGAATCCGCCGGAAGCGAGCTCGCGGGACTTCCAGAGCCCGCGCCGGTCGCGGACGGACCGGACCGGGGTCCGCAGTTTGCCACACCCCGGGGTCGGGCCCGCCCGGTACCGCGTCCCGATGCCTGGGCGGGGAAGTGGAAGCTGGGAGACAGGATCGGCGTGGTCCTCGTGGTGGTCGGCTTCACCCTGATCGGGGCGGCGCCGTACGTGACGGACCACGACTGGCGTTCGGCCCGCGGGGCGCTTCTCGAGGAACTCCACCCCTTCCCGCCCTCTGACGACTCGGACCTGGGCCCCCTGGGTGACGTGGAGAATGCCGGAGAGGGCGGGTAGCGCCGTCCCCCTCAGTCCACGACGAGCCAGGCCGGGTCGACGGAGAAGGTCACGAACCCGGCCCCATCGCGGCTCGGGAGGTAGACCAGCTCCCGGACCACGAGGCGGACGCGCACGCCATCGGGGAGGGGTGCGCCACCCGGTGCAGGGTCCACGGAGAGGGCGGTGGAGGTACGCTCGATGCGGACTCCCGGCCCCGCCCCCTCGAGAAGGGGACGGAGATCGAAAAGGACGCGCTCCCCGCCGGACCCGGTGAGCTGCAGGCGGGTCCCCTCTTCTCCGATCCCCACCCGCCACGTCACCCCCCCGAGAACGAGTTCCCCGCCCACGGGAACGAAGGCGAGTCTCCGGAACCCCTCCACATGGATCCCGGCGCCATCCAGGGCCAGGGTGACCGCGCCCCTGGGGTCCAGGGCTGACGCCGTCCCCGGGTCGAGCCCGAGTGCCCGGGCCACCGCCTCTGCCCGGGTGTCTGCAGCCCATCGGGGCGGAGTCTCCTGCCTCCAGGGCGGCGGGCCTTCGCCTCGCCAGGCCCCCTCGTCCTGGTAGGGGCCCAGGATCGGGCCCAGGTCGTGCGCCGGATGCGTCCGGTAGAGGTAGCGGAGGATCTGGACCACCTCCCGGGCCTCCGCCTCGGGAACCGGGGTCCGCGCCGGTACGACCTGTCCGTCTTCCAGCATCCCGTGGGCCGCGAAGAGCCCCGCCAGGCGATCCACCTGGCTCGACCGGGATACCGACGCCACGCCCCAGGGCCCGGCCAGGGTCAGGAGAAGGAGGCAGGCGAGGGTCCCGGGGAGTACACGGAAGTCCCGTACGCGGAGGATCCCGAAAGCCACCGCCATGGCCAGGAGCCACCCGCCGAGGGCGAGGGCCAGGTAGCGGGGTTCCGTGACCCCGTACTGGCCGACCCGCTTTCCCACCGCGGCGAGGAGCATCCCCGATGCCGGAAGCATCAGGGTCCAGAAGGCCCGCTCCCACCGTCGCGCCCACCGGGGCTCGCGGCCCCCCTCCGGCCGGACGAGGAAGATCGAGAAGGTGCCCACGACCGCCATCCAGCTCACGAGCCAGCCGATCCAGCCGCTGGGCCAGCTTCGGGTGAGGAGGACCTGGGCCAGGTAGGCGGTGAGGATCGCCAGGTAGAGGGCGGAGAGGGGTACCAGGAGGTACTGCCCCACCACCCGGAGCGGCCTCGGATGCTCCTCGGGGGGGTCGAAGCGGATCCCCGCCAGGACGTACAGGGGGAAAACCACGAAGCCAAGGAGCACGGCGAGGCGCTGGTATGCGCGGTGCGACACCGATACCCCGAAGAGCTGGTCCACCGCCACGAGGGCCGCCGAGATCCCGGCAAGGAGCACCGCCGCCTGGAGGACCCCCTCGACGGCCCGGAGCAGGAGGTGGCGGTTGAAGGGGAGGAGGCCGCCATCGCCCCCCCGCAGGGGCCGGGCGTAGGGGAGGACCGCCAGGAGGAGGAAGGCGCCGGCGAAGAGCTGCGCGTAGCGGACAAGCCGAAGACTCTCGCCCCAGTCGCCCCAGGACCGGTGGAGCCAGGCGAGCCCCGCGAGGGTGCCGAGGGAGAGGAGGGCCTCGGCCATGCGGGGGAGCACGCCCCGCTCTCCGGCAAGCCTGAGCGCGGCGAAGAGGGGGATGCCGAGGGCAACCGGGGCCAGAGGCTCGAGCCCGTCGCCGGTCTCGATGGCCCGGAGGAGGATTCCGGATGCGACGAGGGCCGCGAGGACCGGGAGGGGAAAGCGCCGCACCGTTTCCACGGTGTCCCGGGCAAGGCGCTCGGCGGAGGGGAGACGCATGCCGACACGATAGGCCCCGGCAGGAGCCGAGCGCAATCCGGTGGACAGCCGCCCCTTGCCCGCCTATCTTGGCCCCTCCCTGACACCGACCCCCACCCTTCCGGCACCCTCTGACGGCATCCACACAGGAGCGGCAATGAGCACAAGCGGCACGAAGATCCGGGTGATTCTCAAGATGATCCAGATTCACGACAACCTGGAGTCCGCGCTCGAGGACGAGGGAGAGTTCCGCTTCGACTGCACCGTGTCGAGCACCGACGGGATCCACGTGGAGACACGCCTCCCCCGGGAGAAGAAGTTCTACCGCATCTCCGACAACCCCGCATGGAACCGCCTCACGCTGAACGAGGTCCTCTTCGAGGGCGAGGTCCGGAACAACCTGACGGTGGAGATCCTGGGCGAGGAGCTCGATTTCCTGAAGCCGAACGACAAGCTCACCCCGTATCGCCGGGTGTTCGAGGGCGATCCGGAGGGGTGGATCGGTCTCCACCAGCCGGGTGACGAGGGGTCCCACGACCCGGAGCGGATGAAGGACTGGTGGGTCTACCTGCAGGTCGAAAAGGCATGACCGGGGTCGGGGGCCCGGGCGCCGGCGCCCGGGCCCCCGCAGGCGCGCTTCAGAGGCACGCGCGGCGGGTCTAACGAAACCCGGATGCCGGGCGTCACCGGGAAGTCGACACGCTCCAACGAAACGGGAGCCTGCGACCCGAACCTGAACCCCGGTGCTCCCCATGCGTGCTCGCTTCTCCGGCCTCCTGCTTGCGCTTTCGTTCCTTGCGGTGGGCCCCTTTCCGCTCGCGGCCCAGGCCGCCGACGTTCTCACCGGTCGGGTGACCCGCGATGGCGGCGCACCCATTTCCGGTGCCCGGGTCGAGGTCATGTCTCTCGAGCTCGAGACCACGCGTTCGGTGCTCACCGACTCGAACGGGCGCTACCTCCTTCTCTTCCCGGACGGAGGGGGTGTCTACGTCGTGCGCGTGAGCTTCATCGGCATGGCGGACCAGGTAGCCACCGTGATGCGGGAGGCGGGTGAGGAGCTCCTCCTCCGGGACTTCACCCTGGCGGCGCAGGCCATTGCCCTCGACGGGATCACGGCCCAGGTCACGGGCGGCGCTCCGGGACAGGGGCAGGCGGGCGAGCAGACCACAGACCTTTCCCAGGACCTGCTGAACCGGCTCCCCCTTCCCGACATGGATCCCACCACCCTGGCCCTCCTCGCCGCAGGCGTGACGGCCACGGAACTGGATTCGATCGCGGGACGCATGGGGTTCTCGGTCGGGGGGATGAGTGACCTCCTGAACGAGATCTCCCTGGACGGGATCATGCTCGGCATGGGTGACCTCGGGGTGCCGGAGGAAGGGGTTCGCCGCACCCAGGTCACGACGAGCACCTTCGACGTCTCGCAGGGCGGGTTCGCAGGCGGGCTCGTGACGATGACCTCCGCGCGTGGCTCGAACCGGGCCGGCGGAAGCCTCTCCTACCGCTTCGACGACGACGCCCTCCAGATGAACTCGGCGGCCACCACGAACGGCTTCCGGAGGCAGAACCTGGGTGGGTCGTGGGGTGGGCCCATCATCCAGAACCAGCTCTTCTACAACGTCTCCTTCCAGTTCCAGGACAACACGAACTACCGGTTCGCCCTGAGCGCCGACGACCCGATGGCGGCGGCCCGCTCCGGCGTCGCCCTGGATTCGGTGGCCCGCTTCCTGGACATCCTCGAAACCGGATACGGGATCCCCTCCCTCGGCCAGACCGGAATGTACCACCAGGGGTCCGGTGACGTGCGGCTTTCCGGGCGCCTCGACTGGAACGCGGTGCAGCGCACGAGCACGTCGCATTCCCTCTCGGCCCGCTTCAACCTGAACGTGGCGGCCCAGGACTCGACGCGGATCAGCGCCCTCGACCTTTCGGATCGGGGCGGCGACACGGAGCGGAATACCCAGCTCGTGGCCCTCACCGTGAACTCGAGGCTCAACACGAACTGGACGCACCGCCTCACGGCGTCGTTCAGCCGGAACTGGAACGAGTCCGTCCCCTTCGTGGAGCTTCCCGAGGGACGGGTCCGGGTGAACTCGGAGTGGGAAGACGGGACCCGGAGTGCGCGGACCCTCACCTTCGGCGGGAACCGGAACATGCCCACCGAGGCGCGCTCCCGTGACCTCCAGCTTTCGAACGAGCTCTCCTTCCTCCAGCCCATCGGGTCCCACATCCACCGCCTCAAGGTGGGCGGGAGCTACCAGCAGCAGTGGTCCGAGGACCGGTCCACCGACAACATCTTCGGGTCCTTCTCGTACGCCTCGCTCGAGGACTTTGCCGAGAACCGCCCGGACCGCTACGAGCGTTCCCTCACCGAGCGTCGCTCGGAGACGAGCCGGATCAACGCCGGCGTCTTCTTCGGCGACACGTGGCGCATCAGCCAGCCCCTGGAGGTGACGCTCGGGCTCAGGTGGGACTACTCGGCGCTCGGCGAGCGCCCGGCCTACAACCCCGCTGTCGAGGAAGCCTTCGGGCGACGCACCGACGTGCAGCCCTCCGCCTCCGGATGGAGCCCCCGAATTGGCTTCAGCTACCGGCTGAGCCAGCCCCAGGGGCAGGGGATCATGGGCGTCGGGATGGCCCGTTCCATCACCGGTGGACTCGGGTACTTCGCCGGCCGGGCCCCGACCCAGGTCTTCTCGCAGGCGTACCGGCAGACCGGTCTCCCCACGGCGGAGCAGCGCCTGATCTGCATCGGGGGCGCGGTCCCGGTTCCGGACTGGGACGTCTATTTCAACGATCCGATGGCGGTCCCGACCACCTGCGCCGACGGCGGCATGGGTCTCCCCCCGGTCTTCTCGAACCGGGCACCCAGCGTCACGCTGCTGAACCCGAACCAGAGCCTTCCGTCTTCCCTCCGGGCCGACCTGGGCTACCGGACCCAGTTCTTCGGGATGCTCCCCGTGAACCTGCGCTACACCTACTCGCTGGGGCTCGGTCTCTGGGGCTACCAGGACCTGAACCTGAACGAGGACCGGACCTTCACCGTCGGAAACGAGGGGCGGACCTACTTCGGGAGCCCCGATGACATCGTGGAGCGGACCGGGGCTTCGACGGTGGCCACCTCCCGGCTGAATCCGGATTTCGGCACCGTGTACGACGTGATCACCGACCGGCGCTCCTCGACGCACCAGCTCTCGATCCAGGCCATGGGGGCGATCCGGCCCACCACCACGCTCATGGCGAACTACACCCTGGGCTTCTCCCGCGACCAGGGGTCGGCGGGGGGCGGGCTGGGGCAGTTCGGTGGCGGCGGTGGCGGGATGTTCCCTCCCACCACCGGGAGCCCGAACGAGGCGTCCTGGGGCACGGCCAGCGGGGACCGCCGGCACACCCTGAACCTCGTGTTCAACCAGGTGCTTCACCCCATGGTCGAGCTCTCGGCCACGGCTCGCCTCATGTCGGGGGCCCCCTTCACTCCGATCGTGGACCGCGACGTGAACGGTGACGGTCTCCGCAACGACATCGCCTTCGTCTTCGATCCGCGGACGGCTCCGGACCCGGCGGTGGCGCTTGGAATGACGCGACTCCTCGAGACCGCGCCGTCGCGGGTTGTGAGCTGCATCGAGTCGCAGTTCGGCGGGTTCGCCGAGCGGAATTCCTGCCGGAACGGATGGACCCAGTCGCTGGACATGCGCCTCGGACTCCGCCCGAACCTCCCCGGCCTCCAGCGTCGGATGACCATCTCGGTGGACGCGAACAACGTGCTCACCGGGCTCGACCAGCTCGTGAACGGGCGTGACGACATGCGGGGGTGGGGAGCCGGGGCGAGTGCCGACCCGACCCTCCTCTACGCCCGCGGCTTCGACCGGGCCACCCAGAGCTTCCAGTACGAGGTGAACGAGGCCTTTGGCCAGGACCGCCGGGGCGTGAACGCGCTCCGCGCTCCCTTTACCATCCGACTCTCCGCCCGGGTTACCCTCGGAGGAAACCCGGCGCAGGCCAACCGTGCCTTCGGAGAGGGCGGGGGAATGGGTGGTTTCGGGGGTGGCGGGGGTGGCTTCGGCGGCCGGGGCGGGATGATGGGCCTCGGTGGCGGTGGCATGGGCGGGTTCGCCGGCGCCGGGGGCGGTGCCGGTGCCCTCGGCGCCCTCGGACCCCTCGTCGGAATGGTCATGCGCGGCGAGGCGGTGGAGCCCGCAGCCATCCTCGACGTGATGCTCCCGAACCCGGTCCGCACCGTTGCCGGGATGCACGAGACGCTGGCCCTCACCGAGGAGCAGCTCGCCGGCCTCGACGCCGTGGCCGACTCCCTCGACCGGAAGCTGGCGGCGCGGCGCGAAGCGCTCGCCCCGGTCGCCCGGACGGTTGCCGAGGCCATGACGGGAGCCGCGGGGGGCGGGATGCAGGCCCTCGGCGCCCTCCAGGGGCTCCAGGGCGACATGCAGGCGGCCCAGCCCGAACTGGACGCCGCCGGAGCTGATGCCCGGGCCTCGATGGAATCGGTCCAGGCCATCCTCACCGCGGAGCAGTGGGAACAGGTTCCGGCGCCTGTGCGGGCCGGAAACGCCCTCGGGATCGGTGGCCCCGGCGGGGCCGGTGCGATCATGCGCGGTGCCGGTGGAGCGGGCGGGTTCAACGCCCTCACGATGATCGATCGGTCCCTCGCGAATCCCATTCCGGTGGTCCTCGAGTTCGCCGACCAGGTGGGCATGACGGATCAGCAGATCGGTGCGATCCAGGGGATCTCGGCGGGCCTCGACCGGTCGCTGAACGCCCGGCGCGCCGAACTGGGTCAGCGGTTCGACGGTGTGCCGCCGCAGGAGCAGCTCCAGCTCTTCCAGCAGATCCAGCCCGACCTGCAGCGAGGCCGTGAAGAAATCCAGGGGGCCATGCGGCAGGTCCGCGAGGTCCTGACCCCGGAGCAGTGGCAGCAGCTTCCGCCCCAGGTCCGGAACGCAGGCCAGCAGCAGATGCAGGTGCCCGGCGGCCAGCAGCAGCGCGGGGGCCAGGGCGGCGCCGTCCGAGGGGGTGGTGGAGGAGGGGGTGGGGGAGGCGACTGAGTCGCCGGCCCGGCTGACGATGACCTGGGCGGGCCCCCCGGCAGCACGCTGCCGGGGGGCCCGCGTCGTTTCGGCCTCGGCTCGAGGCCCCACCGGGTGGACCGGGGAGTGGATCCAGCTTGACACCGCCCCCGGCGGTGGTTAATCCGAGTCCGTCCACTTGCATCGCGGAGCGTCCCCCGGTGCGTCGGGCCCCGGGGCAGCTCGCCCCGGTGGCCGGATGCCTCACGCCTCGCATCCCCGCGCATCGGAGGTCTTCCGCATGGTCCCGGCGCCCGTCTCCCCGGTCCGCGCACGCGGGCTCACGCTCGTCTTCGCGTTCGTCGCCCTTGCGGTCCTGGCCGCACCCCTCTTCGGCGTGGCCCAGACCACGCCGCCCGTGCACCCCCCGGCGACGATGCCGCCCGAGTCGGAGCGTGACCCCGACACCTACGTCCTCGTTCCCGACGGGCGCCACGGACCGAGCCACTTTCCCCGGGTGCAGCACCCCGAGGTGGAGTACGTAGCCGGGGACCGGCTGACCTGGGACAAGTACCACACCGTCGACGTGATGTACACCTGGATGCGCCGGTGGGCCGAACGGTACCCGGACATCGTGGAGGTCTACCAAGTGGGGACGAGCTACGAGGGGCGCCCCATCCTCCAGGCGACGCTCACGAACACCGCCACCGGACCGGCCACCGACAAGCCTGCGGCCTTCTTCGAGGGCGGGCGGCACTCGGGCGAGATCACCTCGTCGGAGTCCGTGCTCTGGCTGATGCAGCACCTGGTCGAGGGGTACGGGAACAACCCCGAGATCACCCGCCTCCTGGACCGGGCCGCGATCTACCTGCGCCCGCAGAACAACCCCGACGGGTCGAACCTCTACCTCCACACGGCGCAGACGAACCGGAGCTCCGTGCGCCCGGTGGACCAGAACAACGACGGGCTCACCGACAACAACCCGGCCACGGACCTCGACGGCGACGGGGTCGTGCTCCAGATGCGCTGGCGGAACCCGAACGGGAACTGGGACCTGGACCCCCGGGACCCCACGGGGCGCGCCATGGTGCAGGTGCCTGCCGGGACCGGGAGCTGGTCCCGCGGCTCGGAGGGCGGGGGGAACGACGGGATCGGAGGGCTGGATCTCCACCGGAACTACCCGCAGAACTGGCGTCCCATGCCGGGGCGCGAGCACACCGGCCGGGGGTGGACCCAGGGCGGGGCCGGCGCCTACCCCCTCTCCGAGCCCGAGACGAAGAACGTGGTCCTCTTCCTTCTCGAGAACCCGAACGTGGGGGTCGTGAACTCCATGGACACCCGGGTCCCGATGCACCTGCGCCCGCCTTCCACTTCCCGGGGTGAGGAATCCATGTTCCCCGAGGACCTGGCCCTCTACCTCCACATGGACTCGGTGGGGGTGAGCATCACCGGGTACCCGTGGGCCGGCGACGTCTACTGGGACTATGCAACCCGGGGTGCTCGGCAGACGGGGAGCCCCCTCTTCGGGCACGGCCCTGACTTCGGGTACTTCTTCTACGGTGCGATCTGGTACGGCGACGAGCTCTGGGACGGCGGACAGGTCCCGGACCTGAACGGCGACGGGGTCGTCGACGAGCTCGATCGGCTCATCTGGTCCGACAGCGTGACCGGCGGGCGGGCCTTCAAGGACTGGACCCCCTTCCAGCACCCCACCCTGGGCGAGGTGGAGATCGGAGGGTGGCACCCGAAGTTCTTCGCCCAGAATGGCCCCCCGGAGGTCCTCGAGCAGTGGGCCCGGAACCAGGCGCTCTTCAACCTCTACATGGCGCAGAGCCTCCCGGAACTCGCCGTGGGGAACGTGGCCGTGCGGGAGACCGGCCGGACGGACGCCGGCGTGCAGTGGGAGGTCCGGATCCCGGTGCGGAACGACGGCTTCCTCCCCACCTCGCTCCGCCAGGCCCGCCTCGTGAAGATGGTCCGTCCGGACTGGGTCGAGCTCCGTGTGCCGGGGCTCGGGGTGCAGCGCTACGAGCTGGACTACCTGGAGGGGGGCGAAACGAAGGAAGCGGTCTTCACCTTCACCCTCCCGGCGGGCACGACCCCGTCCGGTCGGTACGACGTGCTCTCGACCCGGGGCGGGGTGATACGGGGCGAGCTGCGGTAGGTGCAGCAGGGGGGAGGGGCGCCCGCCCGGGCCAGGGAACGAGGCGCCCCTCCCCGCTCAGATGATGCGCGTGGTGCCGCCCCGCCGGATGTCGAGATCCATGACCGGCTGGTTCGTCCGCCATGCCCCCCGGGTGAAGTCCGGCACGTCCACGGACTGCGAGCGGTTCGCGAGCGACCGTTCGCTGAGGGGGGCAATGGCGCTCCAGAGGGCGGCATCGTACACGTCGATGTCGAGGGGGAGTCCGTTCCGGAGGCAGTCCACGAGGCGCCAGTCCATGATCGTGTCCATCCCGCCGTGCCCGCCGACTTCCCGGGCGAGGTCGCCGACCCGGCGGGTGATCTCGGGCGTGTACTGCGCCTCGAGCTCCTGCATCGCCTCGGGCGAGAGCCAGCCCCTGTGGTCCCGTGAGATCCGCGCGGGCCCCGGCCACTTCCGGGCCGTTCCCGCGGTGCCGCTCACGAGGTAGATCCGGGAGTAGGGCCGGGGCGAGGTGACGTCGTGCTGCACCATGATCGTCCGCCCCCGGTGGGTGCGCATCGTGGTGGTGTTCATGTTGCCCCGGAAGTCCCGCCCGACAAAGGGTTCCCACATGGGGTTCTCCCCGGCCAGCTCCCGGGCGCGGTCCGCCATCTGGAAGTCATTCGACGAGACCGAGACCAGGTAGTCGAGCTGGTCTCCGCAGTTCAGGTCCATGAGCTTCGCCATCGGGCCGATGGCGTGGGGCGGATAGAGCATGCCGTTTCGGGTGGAGTTCTCCTCGAGCCGCCACAGGTCGTGGTAGTAGGTCTCCGAGAAGTTCATCTCCATGAGGTCGTGGATGTACGCACCCTCTCCGTGGACGATCTCCCCGAAGAAGCCCTGGCGCGCCATGTTCATGACCATCATCTCGAAGAAGTCGTAGCAGGTGTTTCCGAGCATCATGCAGTGCTTCCGGGTGCGTTCGGACACTTCCACGAGCTCCCAGCACTCGTCGACGGTCTTCGCGGCGGGGAGTTCCACGGCGGCGTGCTTGCCGTGCTCCATGGCGAAAACGCTCTGCTCCGCGTGCTGGTCCCAGGGCGTGCAGATGTAGACCAGGTCCACGTCGTCGCTCTCGCACATGGCCTTCCAGGCGTCCGCCCGGCCACTGTACTTCCGCGGTTCCTGGTCGTATCCGTCGAGCGCCGCCACGCCCCGGTCCACCCGATCGGGCTCGATGTCGCAGATCCCGGTGATCCGGACGCCCTCGATCCGCCGGAGGCGGCGCACGCCTCCGATGCCCCGGTTTCCGATCCCGATGATCCCGATCCGGACGGTCTCGAGAGGAGGGGCGCCGTACCCGTTCATGTTGAAGGTCTGCGGTCGTTCGGCGCGGACATCGTCGCGCCCCTCGCCCTCGCGGGAGCAACCGAGGAGTCCCGCACCCGCGAAGCCGAGTGCGGAGAGTTTCAGGAAGGCGCGGCGGCGAAGGGATGGGCTCATGTTCGTCGGGGCTCGGGCCTGGGGGGGCGGATTCGCGCCCTCCTGGGCGCGGGGTCAAGGTGGGCCACGGGTTCAGGGGGAGCAAGTCGCCGGAACCCCGCTCGCCGCCTCAACGCTTCCCCGCGCCCTCCAGGCCTGGGGCCGAGGGAACGAGCACGACGGTCACCCAGCCGCCGTCGTCGTGGGTCCGGAGGGCCCGGAGCGGACCGTCCTCCTCCACCAGCTCCCGGGCCTCTCCGGCCAGGAGCCCCGAGGCCAGGCACCACCCGTCGGGGGCCAACGCCCGGCCAAGGGTCGGAAGGAGGGGGCGGAGGACCGGGGCTTCCAGGTTCGCGGCGATGCCGGACCACCCCGCATCCCCCGAAGGAGGACCTTCGAGGAGGGGGCCCGGCTCGTCCGGCGTGATGCGCCGGCACACCACGGTCATGGCGAGGTCGTTCGCGCGGGCGTTCGCCTCTGCCTCGGCGCAGGCGGCGGGGTCCATCTCCACCGCCACCACGGGCGTGGCTCCCAGGGCCGCGGCGGCGAGGCCGAGCACCCCGGATCCCGCCCCCAGGTCCAGGAGCGGGCGCCCCGGGCGGACGAGGGACGGGAGCTCCGCCAGGCAGCGCCGGGTGGTGGGGTGGGTCCCGGTGCCGAAGCCCACGCCGGGAAGGAGGTGAAGGGTGTGGCCACCGGGAAGGGGGATGCGCTCGGGTGGGCGCTCGGCGAGCCAGCGGGCCACGTCGAAGGAGGTCCACCGCGGCTCCGGGTCGTACCCCGGGACGAAGGCCGCGATGCGGGCGAGCACCTCGCTCCGGAGGGCCGGGTCCGGATCCGGATCCGGATCGGGTGCCGGTGCGGTGACGAGGAAGCGGGCCGAGACCCGGTCGCCGTCGGGGCCGATCTCGTGCGCGCCGGCGCCGCGGAGGGCATCCACGAGGGCGGGCTCGAGCCCCCGGGGCGGTGCCGCCACCGAGAGCCCGAGCCCGCGTTTCGCCCCTGTCGGGCGCATCACGCGAGGAGTTCGATCAGAAGTGATAGTGGAGCCCGAGTCCGAAGTTGATCCAGGTGGCGGTGCCCCGGCTCCCGGCGTCATGCGTCAGGATCCCCAGGTGGGGGGTCAGGTGCGTCCGCGCCCCGATGGGCATGTCGATTCCGGTACCCACCTCGAAGCCCAGGTTCCGGGCGCTGGTCCGCTGGCTGTCGGAATAGCGGTGGGCGAGGATCCCGCCCCGGGCCCAGACGAGGGCGTCCGGCGGGCTCGGGAGGACCACCTTGAGGCCGGCGCCGATCCCCTCGCTCCGGGGGCTCCGGCCCAGGTCGCAGTCCCGGTCGCAGGTGAAGCCGTGGCGGTTCAGCCCCACGTACGCGGTGAGGTTCCGCTGGAAGTTGAACATGAGTTCGGCGCCCAGGGCGAGCCCCGCCTCGGCGCCGTCGCTCGAAAGGTCACCCACGGGAAAGGTCACCCCGACCCGGGGCTCGACGGCCACCTGCACCTGCGCCTCGGCCTTGGAGGGGACGGTGAGGGCTGCGGCGACGGCCGCGACCGCGAATCCGCGAATCCAGATCTTCATGATGATGAACGCTCCGTTGTCGTGTTGGTTTCGGGTGCCGCACTCCATGGTTCATTCATGGACCGTGCCGGTTTGCAAGTAGCTGGCGCACAGGAATTTGTCGGGGCATGGGGGAGGTGGGTCGGGCAGTCCTTTCCCGCCTGCGGGGCAAAAGCTTCCGGAACGCGGGGGGGTGAGGCCGGTTCCCGAA
>JBJHCE010000062.1:0-16315 GCA_050485865.1 Gemmatimonadales bacterium
AGGAGAGCCACTCGGCGCAGCTCCGTGCCCCCGCCGGCGCCCACCCCCGGATGCGGTCGAACTCGGCGATCATCCGGAGGAGCCGGTGGGTCGCCGCGTCCAGGTGGGCGGAGAGCTCGGCAATGTCATGCTCCAGCGCCCGGGCACGATCGGGATCGTGAACCGAGATGCAGGACGGAAGGTCGGAGGCGGGGGCGAAAGGGGTCACGGGAACCTCGGGTCGGGCGGTTCAGGCCAAGGGGCGCACAGGGAAGAGGCGCGAGGGAGCGCGAAAGCACGCATCTCAATATAACGGTGGGTTTTACGGCCCCCTCGATGGGCACCTGCGCGTCCTCACGGACCCCGGAGATCTCCGAGCGGCCCACGGGGCGCCGAGGGCGATCCTGCGCCCCGCGGGGAGCCCGGAGCGCCGCATCCCGAGGGGGTCCCGGAGTCGGGGCGTCCCGAAGCTCGAAAAGCTGTCAACCCCCGGACATGGGAAACGGGGACTTCCGCATGGGAATTCGGGACGCAGGCGCCGCCGCGGGGACGCCGGCGGGGGGAGGGACGGCGGCAGGAGTGGGAAGACGTCTCCGCGGAGACGCGGGGGGCGAACGTCAGCCCGTCACGCGCCCCCGAATTCCTCCGCCACCCGGTCGGCGTCGAGGGCGCCGGTGTAGAGCGCCATGCCGAGGACCGCCCCGGCGGCGCCGTGCTCCGCGAGGAACCGGAGCTCCTCCACCGTCGTCACGCCCCCCGAGATCCACACCGGGTGCGGCGAAGCCCCGAGCACCTCCGCGACACCCGCCCGGTCGATCCCCTCGAGGCGACCCTCCCGCCCCACGTCGGTGCAGAGGACGCCGGCCAGGGGGAGTTCCCCCAGCGATTCCAGGTAGGGGAGGATGCGGAGGGGGCTCGTCTCCCTCCATCCCCGGCTGAGCACCACCCCGTCCCGGATGTCGGCGGCCACCGCGATCCGCCGTGGGTGGCGCCCGGCGAGGTCGGCGAGCCACGAAGGGTCCTCCACCGCCCGGGTCCCCACGATGACCCGGGCCGCCCCGGCGTCCAGGAGCGCCTGGGCCCGGGCCTCGTCCCGCACGCCGCCGCCGACCTGGAGGTCGCCGGGGGCCTCGAGGGCGATCCTGGCCACCAGGTCCAGGTTGTCGCCGCTCCCGAGCGCCGCGTCGAGGTCCACCACGTGGAGGGTCCGGAAGCCCCGGGCCCGCCAGTCGCGGGCTACCGCCACCGGGTCCGGAAGGGAGACCCGCTCGTCTTCCGGGCGGCCGCCCACGAGCTGGACGCAGCGGCCGCCCTTCAGATCCACGGCGGGGATGGCGGTGAAGGCGGCGGGAGTGCGGGGGGTGCGGAGGGCGCGGTCCGCGTTCATCGGCCCACCTGGGCAAGGAAGTTCCGCAGGAGCCGGAGGCCCGCCGCCGAGCTCTTCTCCGGGTGGAACTGGACCCCCCAGGTGCGTCCCTTCCGGACGGCGGCGGCGAAGGTCTCCTCGCCGTAGGTGGAGCGCCCGATGATCACCCCGGGGTCATCCGGTTCGCAGACGAAGGAGTTCGCGTAGTAGGCGGTGAACCCCGGGTCCCGGAGGGTATCGAAGAGGGGGTCGCCTGCGGTCTCCACGTCGTTCCACCCCATCTGGGGGACGATCCGGGCCCGGAGGCGGCGCACCGGCCCCGCGATGAGGTCGATCCCGTCGCCTGCCCCTTCCTCCGATCCGGAGAAGAGGAGCTGCATCCCGAGGCAGATCCCGAGGCAGGGGAGGCCACCCTCGAGCGCCTCCCGGACCCGGGGGGCGTGCCCCTCGAGGGCCCGGACTGCCGCCCCGAAGGACCCCACCCCCGGAAGGACGAGCGCGTCCTGCGCGAGGGCCTCCTTCCATTCGGTCGTGACCCGGACCCGGGCCCCGCCGGCCTCGAGCCCCTTGACCAGGGAGTGGAGGTTTCCGGCGCCGTAGTCGAAGAGGGCGATGTCTCCTCTTGAGGGATGCGTGCTCATCGGGCGGTTTCGTCGAGAGAAGCGAAGAAGGATTCGAGTTCGTGTTCAGGGCCCACGCTGACCCGGATCGCGTCGCCGATCCCCGGGAGTGCGGGGAAGGGGCGAACGGCGACGCCCCGGTCCCGGAGCGCGGCGGTGAGGGCGGGGGCATCGGGCACCGGGACCAGCACGAAGTTCGCTCCCGACGGGAGGGGGGCGTACCCCCGGGCCTCGAGTCCGGCCACGAGGTGCTCCCGGCCCTCGATCGTGGCGGCGAGGACCCCGGGGACCCACCCTTCCGCATCGTCCAGGGCGGCCACGGCGGCACCCTCGGCCAGGCGGTTCACCTTGTAGGGGCCCCGGGACTTCTCGAGCTCCCGGATCACCTCCGCTCCGCCCACCGCGAACCCCACCCGGAGCCCGGCAAGCCCGTAGAGCTTGGAAAGGGTCCGGATCACCACCACGCGGGCGGACGAGGCCGCCTCCTGGAGGAAGTCGTCGCCCGAGTAGTCGGCGTAGGCCTCGTCGAGGACCAGGACCGGGCTCCCGGAACCCTCTCCCGCCGCCGCGTCCTCCACCGCGCGGACCAGGGCCTCGACCCAGCCCCGGGGGGCGACCTCGCCGGTGGGGTTGTTCGGGCGGCAGAGGTAGACGACCGCGCCCCCGCCCCCCCGGAGCGCCTCCTCCACCAGGACGCCCGGATCCGCTGCGGCGCGGGCCGCTTCCACCGGGCGGGGCTCGAGGGCGTTCATCCGGGCGAAGATCTCGACCATCGAGAAGGTGGGGGGGATGTACGCCACCCCGCCCCCGGGCCCTGCGGCGGCACGGAAGATCGAGTCCAGGAGGTCGTCGGAGCCGCACCCCGTCGAGACCTGCTCCGGCGCGATCCCGAAGCGCCGGGCCACGGCCTCGCGGAGCCGGTCCGCGTAGACGGGGGGGTAGCGGAGGAGCTCCTCCGGGTCGGCCCCCTCGATCACCGCGAGCGCACCTGGGTGGACCCCGAAGCGGCTCGTGTTGTCGGAGAGGTCCACCGGCACGGGACGCCGGTCCGGGGCATAGGGCTCGAGGGGGGCGTAGGCCTCCCGGGGAAAGTGGGTCATGGGGTGCCTCCGTCGGCCGGATACGGGAAGGGTGAGCCGCCCCGCATCCGCGCTGCGAGGGCGTGGGCGGGAAGCCCTTCGGCGTCGGCCAGGAGCCCCACGTCCTCGGCGAGGGCGGCGGCGGCGGCGGGGGTCAGTTCCTGCCAGGTATGGAACCGGAGGAACTCGAGGACGCCGAGCCCCGAGAAGGCCGCCGAGCGCCCCGAGGTGGGAAGAACGTGGTTCGCGCCGGTGGCGTAGTCCCCGAAGGCCACCGTCGAGGGCTCCCCCAGGAAGACCGTGCCCGCCGTGGTCTGCGTGGCCAGGTCCCCCCGGGGGTCGTCGGTGTAGATCGCCAGGTGTTCGGCGGCGTAGGCCTCGGCAAAGGCCAGGGCCTCGGCGCGGTCCCGGGCCAGGAGAAGCCCCCCCCGCGCCGCGAGGGCCTCCGCCGCGATCTCCCGCCGCGGGGCCTCCTCGAGCAGCGCTTCGAGCGATGCACGGATCCGGGGGAGGAGCGGCTCGCTCCAGGTGACGGCCGCCACCGCCGCCTCCGGGTCGTGCTCCGCCTGGGCCAGGAGTTCGGCGGCGACGAGGGTCGGGTCCGCCTCGGGACCCGCCACGACGAGCACCTCCGAGGGCCCCGCCGGGGCGTCGATCCGGAGGTCGCCCGCCACCTGACGCTTCGCCTCCGTCACCCACCGGTTTCCGGGCCCCACGATGGCCTCCACCCGGGGCACCGACCCCGTGCCAAAGGCCAGGGCCGCCACCGCCCCGGCCCCGCCCAGCGCGAAAAGCCGCGTCGCGCCTGCCAGGGCACAGGCGGCGAGCACTTCGGCCGGGGGCTCGCCCGAGGGCCCCGGAGGCGAGCAGACCACGATCTCGGGGACCCCGGCCGCCCGGGCCGGCACCACCCCCATGAGGACCGACGACGGGTACGCGGCCCGCCCGCCGGGAGCGTACACCCCCACCGCCGGGAGCGGGGTGGCGCGGCGCCCGAGGCGGATTCCCGGCTCGGGCTCGAAGACCACCTCGGCGGGAAGCTGCGCCCGGTGGAACGCCTCGATGTTCCGGGCGGCCCGCTCGAGGGCCTGGCGAACCCCGGGGTCCAGGGCCGCGAGGGCCTCGTCCCATCGCTCCCGGGGGACCTCGAGGGAGGCGAGCTCCACCCCGTCGAAGTCCCGGGCCATCCGGAAGAGGGCAGCGTCTCCGTTCCGGCGGACCTCGGCGAGGATCCCCCGGACGGATTCCCGGAGGGCCTCCTCGTCCGCGGGGCGCCGGTCGAGCAGCACGGCCCGCGCCTCCGCATCCAGTTCGGAAATCTTCGCTTCCATGGCGATCTTCATGTCTGACTTGACGTTGTCAAGGTTCATGGAGGGTGCCCCGTCAGGGCATGAGCCGTTCGATCCGGGTCACCAGGATCCCCTCGGCGCCCAGCTCCTTGAGTCGCGCAATCGTCTGGTAGACCTGGTCCGCGTCGACCACCGCGTGGGCGGCGACCCAGCGCCCCTGGTCCAGCACATCGACGATGGTGGGGCCCGAGATTCCCGGGAGGACCTTCCGGACCTCGTCGAGGGAGTCCCGGAGCACGTTCGCCATGAGGTAGCGCTTCTTCCGGGCCCGGAGCACCGACTCGAGCGCGGTGACGAGCTCAGTGACCTCCCGCGGGGACCCCGCGAGGGCGGCGGCGTTCCCCACGAGGCGCGCCGACGACTCGAGGATCGTCCCGATCTCGACGAGGCCGTTCACCCGGAGGGTCGAGCCCGTGGAAGTGAGGTCCACGATCACGTCGGCGACCCCCAGGTGCGGGGCGATCTCGGCGGCCCCGGAGACCGGCACCACCTGGATCGGGATCCCCATCTCCTCGAAGTACCGCCGGGCGAGCCCCGGAAAGGAGGTGGCGACCCGGGTCCCCTCGGCAAGGGCGGAGGGATCCCGGGCAGGGGACTCTTCGCGGACCGCCACCACGAGGCGGCAGCGACCGAAGCCCAGGTCCAGGAGCTCGGTCACCTCGGGGCGGTTCGCCTCGGCCACGAGGTCGCTCCCGGTGATCCCGAACTCGGCGGCCCCGTCCGCCACGAACTCGGGGATGTCCTGCGCCCGGACGAAGATGGCCTGGAAGGCGTCGCCCAGGCGGGCCACGAGGGCACGCTCGGCGCGGAACTCCGCCTTGAGCCCGGCGGTCTCGAAGAGGTCGAGGGCGTCTTCCGAGAGGCGCCCCTTGTTGGGAATGGCGATGCGAAGCATGGGGATCGAACTCCGTTCGAGGTCACAAAAAAACCGCGGCCCGCCTGGAGAGGACGGGCCGCGGTGGTCGGGTCGGGGGTCGCCGGATGCCTGGGGTCAGGCACGCACCTCCGCCGCCACACGCCCCGTCCGGGACGCATGATGCGCGTGGTGGTGATGATGCAGGCACGGAGATCGCATGAAGGCCACGCTAGCGGCGGCCCCGGGGGGCGGTCAACCCCGGCACGTGCACCCCGGGGATCCTCCGGGCGCGCCGGCGGTACCGGGAGGGCCCACGCCCCTCACGACGGTTTCGCCCTCCGCCGCCGCCATGCCCGCACCCGCTCCGCGCTCGACCCCCCTTCTCGCTCTCGCGGTGGCCCTGGTCCTCGCCCTCGCACCCGGCCACGCCGCGGCCCAGCTCGCCTCCACCGCCCGCACCCCCACGGCGAGCGTGGTGGACCTGGCCCTTCTCCTCCGGCAGCTCGACGGCGAGAAGCGGGTCCTCATGATCGCGGCGCATCCCGACGACGAGGACACCGCACTCCTGGCCACCCTGGCCCGGGGGATGGGGGCCCGCACCGCGTACCTCTCCCTTTCCCGGGGCGAGGGGGGGCAGAACCTGATCGGCCCCGAGCTGGGCGAGGGGCTCGGCCTCATCCGCACCGGCGAGCTCCTCTCCGCCCGCTCGCTCGACGGCGCCGAGCAGTTCTTCGCCCGCGCCTTCGACTTCGGGTTCTCGCGCACCGCCGAGGAGACCTTCGGCCACTGGCCCGAGGACGAGCTCCTGGCCGACGTGGTCCGGGTGATCCGGCGCTTCCGCCCCCACGTGATCGTGTCGGTCTTCCACGGAACCCCCCGGGACGGCCACGGGCACCACCAGGCGTCGGGGATCGTGGCCATGCGGGCCTTCGATCTTTCCGGGGATGCGATGCACGTGGACGGTCTCGAGCCCTGGGCTCCCGTGAAGCTCTACCGGAGCCTCCGGAGCCCGGGCCCCTGGGGACCCGGCGACCCGGAGCCCGAGGCGTGGATTGCCGTCGAGACCGGTACCCTCGACCCCCTTCTCGGGAGGTCCCACGCCCAGGTGGCCATGGCGAGCCGGAGCCGGCACCGCTCGCAGGACATGGGGACGGCGGAGCCTCCCGGCGCCCGTGAGACCCGCCTCGAGCTCGTGGCGCACCGGGGGTTCGGTTCGGAGGATCCCCGGGCCCCCCTCTTCGCCGGGGTCGACACGGCGCTCGGGGTGCTCGCCGAGCGGGCCGGCGGGGGGATGGCCCTGGCCCGGAGCCTCCAGGCATACCGGCAGGAGCTCGACCGGGCCCGCTCGCTCCTCCACCCGGAGCGGCCGGGGGCGACCCTTCCCGCCCTTGCCGAGGCGGGGCGGGCCCTCGCCGAGTCCGTGGATCTCGCACGGCGAACGGGGTCGGGAGAGCTCGTCGGGGTCCTGGAGCGACGTGAGCACCTCCTGTCCGAGGCCATCCTCGCGGCCGGCGGGATCGTGGTCGAGGCGCGCCTCTCCCGCCCCCGCGCCGCCCCCGGCGAGGAGATCGACGCCGAGGTCCTGGTCTGGAACGGGGGAAGCGTGCCGGTGACGGTCCGCGAGGTGGCGCCGGCACTCCCGGAAGGGTGGAACGCCCTCCCGGCCGCGGCGAACGGCGAGGGCGGCGATCCCCGCGCGGTCGCGCCCGGTGCCGTGGCCCGCTGGTCGTTCCGGGTCCGCCTTCCCGCGGACGCCAGGATCTCGGCACCCTACTTTCTGGAGGACCTGCGCGACGGTTCGCTCTACCGGTGGCCCGACGCCGATCGGGACCACTGGGGAGACCCGTACACTCCGCCCCCGATCCGGGCCCGGGTGGTCCTCGCCCCTCCGGGCGCGGAGGGCCGGGAGCCCGGCGCCCCGAATGCGGCCCCCACCTTGCGCATGACCCGAACGGGAGAACACGTCTTCGTGGACAAGGCGCTGGGCGAGCTCCGGGAGCCCTTCCACGTGGTCCCGGCGCTTTCGGTGGAGGCCTCACCCGGCTCCCTCGCGTGGCCCGCGGGGCGCGGAGAGCCGCGCATGATCACCGTGCGGGTGCGGAACCTCTCGGCTTCGGAGCGGGCGGGGGAGGTGACGGTGGAGGCGCCCGAGGGGTGGCGAATCCGGCCCGCGATGCAGCCGTTCGCGCTGCCGGCGGGGGAGGAGGGGAGCTTCGCGTTCGAGCTCGCGGCGGACGAGGGGGCGGCTGACGGGATCCATCGCCTCCGGGCCTTCGTCCGGTCGGAGGGCGCGCGCTTCGACCGGGCGGTGCGCTTCGTGGACTATCCCCACATCGATCCGGTGCTCCTGGCGACGCCGGCTGAGGTCCTCGTGTCGCGCTTCCCCGTCGTCGTGCGGGAAGGGCTCCGGGTCGGGTACGTGGTGGGGCCGGGGACGAGCGGGCTCGACGCGCTCCTGGACCTGGGGGTGGAGGTGGAGGCGATCCGCGAGGGGGAGCTCGGGGGGGCGGAGCTTTCGCGCTACGACGCGGTGGTGGTGGGGGAGCGGGCGTACGAGACCCGGGGGGACCTGGCGGGGGCGAGCGGGCGCCTCGTGGCGTTCGCCCGGGGTGGGGGAACCGTCGTGGTACTCTACCAGAAGTATGAGTATCCGGAAGGGCGGTTCGCACCCTATGGGGTGGAGATGGCGCGCCCCCATGACCGGATCACCGATCCCGACGCACCGGTCGCCCTCCTCGACCCGGAGCACCCTGCGCTCCGGGGGCCGAACCGGATCGGGGAAGGGGACTTCGAGGGGTGGGTGCAGGAGCGGGGGCTCTACTTCCTCTCGGCGTGGGAGGCGCCCTTCCGGCCCCTCCTCCGCATGCAGGACCCGGGGCTGGACGCCGTGGAGGGGGGGCTCGTCGTTGCGCCGGTGGGCGAGGGCGTGTACGTGTACACCGGGCTCGCGCTCTTCCGGCAGTTTCCCCGGGGTGTCCCGGGTGCGTTTCGGCTGATCGCGAATCTCGTGTCCCTGGCCGGGGCTGACCTCCGGTAGGGACCCCTCTTCCCGGGCCGGAGGGATCCACGGTGGACAGCGGACAGGAGGACCCCGGAAGCGGTCGCTTCGAGGCGCGCCTCTCGGCGCTTACCGCGCTCATGCACCGGGCCCTCGAGGGGGCGGCGAGCGAGGAGGAGGACCTCGCCGAGCTCACGTCGGTGGCCGCCCGGGGGATGGAGGTGGCGCGGGTGAGCGTCTGGCACCTGGAGGAGGACGGTTCGGGAATCCGGTGCCGCTGTCTTTTCAGCGCCGCCGACGGGACGCACGAAACCGGGGCCTTCCTCCCCGAAAGCGCCGCCCCCGCCTACTTCCGTGCCCTCGAGAGGAACGAGATCCTCGCCGTGGGAGAGGCCCGGACCGACCCCCGCACCCGGGAGTTCCGGGAGGCATACCTGGAGCCCCTCGGAATCGTGTCCATGCTCGATGCGCCGATCTTCTCGGAGGGGAGGCTCGCCGGGGTGGTCTGCTTCGAAGCCGTGGGCCGGGCACGGGAGTGGAGCCCCGACGAGCAGCTCTTCGCCCTCGCGGTGGCGAACGTGGCATCCCTCCTCGAGAGCCGTCGGGCCCGGGCCGCCGCCGAGGAGCAGCTTCGCCAGGCGCAGAAGATGGAGAGCGTGGGGCGCCTCGCCGGGGGGATCGCCCACGACTTCAACAACGTGCTGACCTCGATCCTGGGGGTGGCCGAGCTCCTGATCCTCGAGCGGGAGGACGGGGACCCGGTGCGGGAGGATCTCCAGGAGATCGTTCGGTCGGCGGGGCGGGCGGCGGGGCTCACCCGCCAGCTCCTGGCATTCAGCCGCCAGCAGGTGATGCACCCGCGCCCGGTGGACCTGAACGCGGTGGTCCTCGACATGCTCAGGATGCTGGAACGCCTCCTGGGCGGGCGCATCGAAGTGGAATTCCACCCGGCCCCCCGCCTCCCCACCGTGGTCGTGGACCCGGGGCAGATCGAGCGGGTGCTCATGAACCTCGTGGTGAACGCCCGTGATGCGATGCCCGGAGGCGGGACCCTCAGGATCGCCACCGGCGCCCACGCGGGAGAGACGTTGCTCACCGTGTCGGACAACGGCGTCGGGATGGACGCCCGCACCCGGGAGCGGGCCTTCGAGCCCTTTTTCACCACCAAGACGGCAGGCGAGGGGACGGGGCTCGGGCTCTCCACCGTGTACGGAATCATCCGGCAGAGCGGGGGGACGGTGGAGGTCGAGAGCGAGCCGGGGGAGGGGACCACCTTCACGATCCGGTTACCGGCGCGGCAGGATGCTTCGGGACCCGGATCGGCCCAGGGTGCGTGACACCGGGCCCGGTCCGACGTATCATGCCCTCGAGCACTTGGGGCTTCTCGCGCGGAAGGATGAGGTACGACATGGCAGGCCGAACGTCCCGGAGGGTCCGGCCGCTTCCCGTGGCGGGGTTCCTCCTCCTGACCCTGGCCGGTCCGGTTGCCGGGCAGGTCTCCCTCCCCATCGCAGGCTCGGACAGGAACGCCTGGGTGTCCACACCCGAAGGCGCGGCCTGGATGGAGCTCGCGCACCCCGAGCGAAGGGCCGAGCGTACGGCGATCGTTCTCGATGCCCGGGAGGAGATCCTCCTCGAGGTGCTCGAGCGCGTTCTCTTCGCCCCGCCCCACGCCTCGGACCTGCCCGGACTCGACGCCGCCCGCAGCGCCCTCCGGGGGGCTCCGTTCGAGGTGGGCCTCCGGCCGTCAACGGAACCGCGCCTGAACCGCCACGAGACCCCGATCGCCGTCGACGAAGCCTCGGCGCTGGTGGGCACCATCGCGCGGGTGCTTCGCGACCGAGGCGTCGACGCGCGCGCGGGGGCGCCGAACCCGGAGCACGGTTTGCCGGTTCAGGTTGATGGCGGCGAGCCCCGGTTCCGGATCCTTCTCGAACAGCCGGTGGGCTGGTCCCTGTGGATCGACGTCGCCGTTCGGGTGGAGGATCTCGAGTCGGGCGAGAACCGGTTCAGGGGCGTCGCCCAGGTCGTGAGGGTCGCGGAGGAGTGGCGTTTCATCGGCTGGGGACCCTGGGTCTACTTCACTGCACCCTCGTGATGCCGAACTCCGGCCGAACCGCCGGAGTACGCAACCGATCTCTCGGCGGTCGGACCCTGAGCGCCCTCCCGCGAACCCCGCGAGCGCCTGAGGGGTAGCGCGCCACGGATGCATCCGCCCGCCTGCCCCGAGACCGCCTTCCGCCGAGTTCGCCGTGCCCCGACTTCGCCGCTTCCCCACCGCCGTCCCCTCCGGGCGGACGCGCCGCCGCGCCCCCCTGGTCGGGGTGCTTCTCCTCCTCGGCGTGGGCGGCCTCACCGCCTGCGGGGATGACCGCGAAGCCCTCGTCGTCTACACCCCCCACGGCCGCGACATGCTCGCCCACTTCGGCGCCGCCTTCGAGGAGGCGAACCCGGGGGTGCGGGTGGAGTGGCTCGACATGGGGTCGCAGGAGGTCCTGGACCGGATCCGTTCCGAGCGCGCGAACCCCCAGGCCGACGTCTGGTGGGGGGCGCCGGCGGAGATGTTCCAGGCGGCGGCGGACGAGGGGCTCCTCGAACCCTTCCGCCCGAGCTGGGCCGAACACCTCCTCCCCGAGGGGCGGGGCGAGGACGACAACTGGTTCGCCACCTACCTCACCCCCGAGGTCATTGCCTACAACTCGGCGGCCCTCACCCGGGAGGAGGCCCCGAAGGAGTGGGACGACGTCCTCGATCCCCGGTGGCGGGACCAGGTCCTGATCCGCGAGCCCCTGGCCTCGGGAACCATGCGGGCCATCTTCTCGAGCATCATCTACCGGGAATCGGAAGGGACGGGCGATCCCGCCGCGGGCTACGAGTGGCTGCTGCGCCTCGACGCCCAGACGAAGGAGTACGTGCTGAACCCCACCCTCCTGTACCAGAAGCTCGCCCGGCAGGAGGGGCTCGTGACCCTCTGGGCCATGCCCGACATCGAGCACCTGCAGGCCACCACCGACTACCCCATCGAGTACGTGATCCCCGCCGGAGGCACCCCCATCGTGATCGACGGGATCGCCGTGGTGCGGGGCACCCGGAACCCCGAACTCGCCCGGGCCTTCGTGGAATTCGCGGGGGGCGAGGAGGCCATCGTCACCGCCGCCGAGCGCTTCTTCCGGATCCCCGCCCGCACCGACCTCGACACCGCGCGCTACCCCGAGTGGCTCCGGGAGGCCCTCCCGACGATCCGCCCCATGGAGGTGGACGCCGACCTCCTCCGGGAGAAAACCCCCGAGTGGATGCGCTACTGGGACGCGAACATCCGGCGCAGGGGCCGGGCGCTGGGGTACTGATGGCGCAGGCAACCGGCGCGGGGCCCCTGGTCGCCCTCGAGGGGGTAACCCGCCGCTTCGGCGAGGTGACCGCGGTGGACGACCTGTCCCTCGAGCTCGAGCCCGGGGAGTTCGTGACCCTGCTCGGGCCCTCCGGGTGCGGAAAGACCACGGCGCTCCGCCTGATCGCGGGCTTCGAGCGCGCCGACTCCGGGCGCATACGTTTCCGGGGAGACGACATCACCCCCTGGACCCCGCAGCGCCGGGGGTTCGGCATGGTCTTCCAGAACTACGCCCTCTTCCCGCACCTGGACGTCTTCGAGAACGTGGCCTTCGGCCTCCGGAGCCGGAAGAATCCCCCCGCGGACCTCGCCGCCCGGGTGGAGGCGGCCCTCGAACGGGTGGACCTCTACGGCTACGGTCGCCGCGCCGTTCAGGCCCTCTCGGGGGGGCAGCAGCAGCGGGTGGCCCTGGCGCGGGCACTTGCCATCGAGCCCCCCCTCCTCCTTCTCGACGAACCCCTCTCGAACCTGGACCAGGCGCTCCGGGTGCGCACGCGGACCGAACTCAGGGCGCTCGTGCGCGAGCTCGGGATCACCGCCCTCTTCGTGACCCACGATCAGGAAGAGGCCTTCGATCTCTCGGACCGGATCGCGGTCATGAACGAGGGCCGCCTCCGCCAGCTCGCCGCCCCCGAGGAACTCTACCTTCGCCCCGCCGACCGCTTCGTGGCGGGCTTCGTGGGGCGGGTGAACGAGCTTCCGGTGGAGGTGAAGGGGGATGCGACCGTGCTGCCGGGCGGGGTGCGCTGGCCCCTTCCGGCCGGAGGGGCCCGGGGCGCGGGCCCGGGACCGGCCATGCTCCTCCTCCGGCCGGAACAGCTCGTGCTGGCAGGGGGGGAGAACGGCGCCGCGCCCGGCGGACTTCCTCCCCTCGAGGGCGAGGTCACGGACCGGCGCTTCGGCGGCGCCGTGACCACCTGGCGGGTCCGGGTCGGCGGGGTGGACGCCCCCCTCGAGATCGTGGCGCCGTCGGAGGGCGCCGGCGGGGGTACCCACGGAGGTGCCCCCGGAGCCCGCGTCCGGGTGCTTCCCGTGCGCCCCGGCACCGGGTTCCTCTTCCCCCGCTGACCCGCCCCCGAGGGAACCGCCGGCCGCGGGGCGGGTCTCCCCCGGGATCGAAAGTGAACGCCACCGTGAACGCCGCGATGCCACCGAGGTCTGTCATGCCACGCTTCCGCCTCCCTGCCGCCCTTCCCCTCCTCGCCGCCCTCGCCCTTTCCGGGGTGGCGGGCGGGTGCGCTCCCGCCGACGCCCCGGAGGCCATGGATCCCGGGGCCCTCGGGCACCCGGACCACCCCACCGCGGCGGAGCTCGGAGTCGAGGGACCCACCGAGGGGCCCGCGCTCCGGATCACCCGGGAGCGGCTCTGGGACGACACGGCGATCCTCTCCGCCGACTCCATGCTCGGGCGGGCCCCGGGGACCATCGGCGAGGAGCGGGCGGTGCGCCACATCGAGCGACGGATGGCCGAGGCGGGGCTCGAGACCCTGGCCGGCGGAAGCTACCGGCTTCCCATCGACCTCCTCGCCATGACGAAGCGCCTCGACCGCTCCACCGTGACCGTCGAGGGGCCGGAAGGGCCCCTGGAGCTCCGCATCGAGGAGAACTTCACCTTCTGGTCCACGGCAGAAGAGGAGGTGGTGGAACTCGCGGAGGTGCCCCTCGTCTTCGTCGGGTACGGCGTCGAGGCACCCGAGTACGGGTGGGACGACTTCAAGGACGAGGACCTGGCAGGGAAGGTTCTTCTCTTCCTGAACGACGACCCGGCGGTGACGGAAGACGGCGAGGAGCTCTTCGGCGGCGACATCCGCACCTACTACGGGCGCTGGACCTACAAGTTCGAGCAGGCCCAGCGGCACGGGGCGGCGGGCGCCATCGTGATCCACACCGACGAGAGCGCGGCGTACGGCTTCAGCGTGATCGGGAACATGGGCGAGCGGCAGATGTGGCAGCGGGACTACCGCCTGGACTTCCTCGCCTGGATCGACTCCACCATGACCGCCGAGGTGGCGCGGGCCATGGGAACCGATGTCCCCGGCCTCTTCGAGATGGGGAACCGCCGGGACTTCCGCCCCGTGGACACGGGGTTCCGGGTGTCGGCGCGCATCGAAACGGACTTCGAGCGGATCCAGGCCCCGAACGTGGCGGGGGTGGTGCGGGGAACCGACCCCGAGCTCCGCGACCAGTACGTGGTCTTCTCGGCGCATCATGACCACCTGGGGGTGGACCCGTCCCTTCCGGGCGACTCGATCTTCAACGGGGCGCTGGACAACGCCCTGGGGGTGGCGGGGATCCTGAACCTGGGCGACGCCTTCGCCGAGGCCGCCCGCGAGGGGAATCTCCGGCGCTCGGTGATCATCCTGTCGGTCACCGCCGAGGAGGGGGGGCTCATCGGGAGCGGGCTCTTCGTCGAGAGCCCCCCGGTGCCCCGCTCCTCCATCGTCGCGAACTTCAACGTGGACTCGCCCCAGGCCTACGGGCCCACCCGGGACTTCGCCGCCATCGGCCTCGACATGAACGACATGGGGCTCGTCTTCGAGGAGGTGGCCCGGAGCTACGGCCTCGAGCCCGCCGGCGACCCGAACCCCATGGCCGGAAGCTTCTACCGCTCCGACCAGCTGAGCTTCGCGAAGGCGGGGATCCCGGCGCTCTACCTCCAGCGGGGCACGCGCTACGCCCGGGACCTCGGCTTCGACGCCGCGGCGTACCAGCTCGAGCGCTACCACCAGGTGACCGACGTGATGACCCCGGAGTGGGACCTGACCGGACTCGAGCGTGACCTGAGGCTCCTCTTCGAAGTGGCGCTCCGGGTGGCGAACGCCGACGAACAGCCCCGCTGGTTCCCGGGCAACGAGTTCGAGGCCCCGTGGCAGGCGCTGTACGGGCGGTGAGGCGGCCCCGGTGAAGAGGACCTCCCGCCGGCTGGTCTGGCCGGTCTTCGGGATCCTCCTCTGGCTCGTCCTCTATCCCCACCTCTTCGTGGTGGGGGACTCGGTCTGGATCGGGGGGCGCTTCTCCCTCGACGGGTACCGCGACTTCTTCACGTCGCGGGCCGAGCTCGAGGCGCTCTGGGGGAGCCTCTGGATCAGCGTGGGGAGCGTGATCCTCTCGGCCCTCGTGGGGATTCCGCTGGCCTTCCTCTTCACCCGGTTCGATTTCCCCGGCCGGACGGTGTTCGGGGCGCTCGCGGCGCTCCCGGTCCTCCTCCCGCCCCTCGTGGGGGTCATCGCCTTTCTCTTCCTCTACGGCGAGAGCGGGATCCTGACCCGGACGGTGCAGCTCGTCCTGGGGCTCGAACGCGCCCCCTGGAGGCTCACCGGGGGGTGGGCGATCCTCCTCGTTCACGCGTACTCCATGTACGTGTACTTCTACCTCTTCGTGGCGGCGGGGCTCGCCCGCCTGGACGCCTCGGCGGGAGAGGCGGCGGAGTCGCTCGGGGCGAGCCGGGCGCGGATCTTCTTCCGGGTGACCCTGCCCATGCTCGCCCCCTCCATCGGGGCGGCATCGGTCCTGGTCTTCATGACCTCCATGGCGTCGTTCTCCGCGCCCTACATCTTCGGTGGCGGATTCCGGGTCATGACGACCCAGATCTTCGCAAGCAAGATGAACGGCGAACTCACCATGGCCATGGTGGAGACGGTGGTCCTCGCCACGGCCTCCCTCCTCTTCCTCGTGATCCACCGGAGGTTCGAGCGGGGAAAGGCCTTCGCCGCCGTCGGAAAGGGAACGCCCGCACCCCGAAGGGCGGTGGAGGGGCGCCTCGCCCGGTTCCTGATCCCGGTGGCCGGCGTGGGGGGGGTGGGCTTCCTTCTCCTTCCGCACCTCACCCTCGTCCTCGTCTCCTTCGTTCCCGAGGGCGCCTGGACGACCCAGATCCTTCCGAGCCGCTACACGCTGGACAACTACCGGCTCCTCTTCTCGAGCCCCCAGCTCTGGACGCCGGTCATGAACTCGCTCCAGATGGCAGGGCTCGCCACGGCGGCGAACCTGGTCTTCTGCTTCTTCGCGGCCTGGCTCGTGGTCCGGGGGCGGTTTCGTGGAAAAGGGGGGCTCCTCCTCCTCACCATGCTTCCCTGGGCGCTTCCGGGTACCGTGGTGGCCATGGCGCTTGCCACCACCTTCTCGGCGAACGAGCCCTGGTTCGGGAGGATCGTCCTCGTGGGGACCTTCTGGATCCTTCCCCTCGCGTACTTCATCCGGAACATCCCCCTGGTGGCGCAGGCCGCCATCGCGTCCTTCCGCCAGTACGACCCGGCGCTGGAGGAGGCGGCCCACTCCCTGGGTGCCGGGACCCTTTCCACCCTCCGGCGGGTGGCGGTTCCCCTGGTCCTCCCCGGGCTCGCCGCCGGGGGGCTCCTGGCCTTCGTCGCCGCCCTGGGCGAGTTCGTCTCGTCCATCCTCCTCTACACCTACCGGTCGCGCCCCATCTCCATCGAGATCCTCTCCCAGCTCCGCTCCTTCGATTTCGGCGCGGCAGCGGCACTCGGCGTGGTGCTCGCCGTCCTCATGACCGTGGCCTTCGCCGTCGGGGGCAAGTACGTGCGGGGCGGGGTCACGGGGGCGGGGGGGGGGGGGGGGCGCCCCCCCCGCCCCCCCCCCGGGGGGGGGGGGCGCGGCGGGGCGGGTGTTCATACAGGGCGGGGGGGGGACCCACAGTGTGAACCGCAGCTGGGAGGGGGG
>JBJHCE010000063.1:0-16306 GCA_050485865.1 Gemmatimonadales bacterium
CCGCACCCCGCGGCCAGGACGAGGAGGAGGGCGAGGCTTGCTGTCCGGAGGCTTCGGGAGGCCGTCATCACGTGTGCGTTCGGGGGGGCCGGAAGTGGGCCTGCGGGGGAGCGGAGCCGGCCCGCAGACTCCCCATCATAGGCCCCTTCCGCCGGAAGGTTCGTAACCGGAGTGTAACGCCCCCGCGGTGAACCTCAATCGGGGCGCACGGAGCGGTTGCCCTCTCGGGGAGGCGGGCACAGCTTAGGACCGTTGGACCCGCCTCCCCGGCGGTGGCAGTTCCCGCCCAAAGTTCTCTCCGACTCCTCCCATCATGAACCGACTGTTCCCGCGGACGGCAACGTTCCGCCGAGGCACGGCCATCGCCGCCGCCCTCCTCCTGACCGTCGCGTCCGGATGCGACTCGCCCTCTGTCCCGGAAGGGGTGCCCGGTACCGTCCAGGTCCGGGCCTTCCTCGACGAGAGTGGGTCCGGAACCTTCACCGCCGGGGTGGACCTTCCCGTCTCCGGTGCGGGAATCTCGCTCCTGGACGCCTCGGGGGCCCAGGTGGCCCAGGGATCCACGAATGCGGAGGGGCTCGCCGTATTCCCGGGGATCCGCCCCGGAGGGTACACGGTGGAGTTCTCCGGCGACCACCCGGCGGGGACGGTCCTGGCCTCCGGGACCCGGCCCACCGTGTCGGTGCCGGCGCAGGGGGGAACGGTGAGCACCCGGTTCCGCTTCGTGGCGAATCCCGCCACGATCCAGGGGGTGGTCTTCCGGGACATGGACGGCTCGGGGAGCTACGACCCCGCCGTCGACGAGCCGGGGGAGGGGTTCGTGGTGGAGCTCTTCCAGGGGTCCGAAGCCTCCGGAAACCCCGTCAGGGACCTGCAGACCGGTGCGGATGGTTCCTTTGCCTTCGGGCTCCTGAGAGCCGGAAGCTGGACGCTCCGGTTCAGCGCGCCGCCCCCGCTCGAGCTCGTGGGTGACCCGGTCCAGACGGTCACCGTAGGGCCCGGCGCAACCGTCGATCTCGAGGTGGCCTTCGAGGGCGACGTGGTGCTTCCCATTGCCGAGGCGAGGCTGCTCGGCTCGGGGACCCCGGTCACGATCGAGGGGATCGTGGCGGCGCCGCAGAACACCTGGAACCCCCGGGAGGTCATGGTGCAGGATGCCACCGGGGGGATCCTCGTCTTCGTGGCCGCCGGGCAGTCGCCTGCCCTTGGAATCGGCGACCGGGTCCGGGTGACCGGGACCATCGGCTTCTTCAGCGGCGACGTCCAGATCACCGGGAACCCCACCGTGGAGATCTCCGGGTTCGGACCTCCACCCGCGCCGCGGGAGATTTCCGGGGCCGAACTCCTTGCCGGGACCTACAACGGGGAACTCGCGGTCCTCAGGCGCTTCACCGCCGACTCCATCAACGTCCAGAACTTCGACAACCACGACGTGTTCGGCAGGACCGAGGACGGGTCGAACGTGGTGGTGCGGGTGGACAGCCGCTCGGGGATCGGGTCTGCGGACTGGACCATGGGGCTCACCTACTCGGTGCGGGGTTCGCTCCGATTCCTGAGTGGGCAGCCCCGGATCTTTCCCCGGAGCCTCGACGACTTCTTCGACGTGGACGGCACCCTGACGCTGGGGCAGATCCGTCAGCTCCCCCTGGGCACGGAGGTCACCGCAAGGGGGGTGGTCCTCGTGGACCAGGGGACCTTCCGGACCGACAACACCTACATCCAGGACGAGACGGGAGGGATCCTGGTCTTTGCGATCCAGCCGGGCACGGGGCTCCTGGCCGGCGACACCGTGGTCGTCGAGGGGGATCTCGGCGCGTTCCAGCAGGAACTCCAGATCACACGGTCGTCTCCCGCGCGCCCGGACGTGACGGTGGTCGGGTCGGGGCCGGCCCCGGCGCCCATCGAGGTGACCGGGACCCAGGTGGCCAACCTCTCCCTCGAGGGGCGCCTCGGACGGATCGACCAGGTCACGGTCACCGACATCGCGATCTTTGCCAACTCCCAGAACATCACGGTCCAGGCTCCCGATGGCGCCACCTTCGTGGTCCGGGTCGACAACACGAACAACACCGGGATCTCGCCGGACACCTGGGAGGACGGGGCGTCGTACCGCCTCACCGGGATCCTCGTGAGCTTCCAGGGGAACCCCCAGCTCAAGCTTCGCTCCCCTGCCGACGTGGAGAGCCTCTGATGCCGACGACGACCACATCCTGCGGGGACGCCCTTCGGAAGTCCCTCGCCTCGTTCCTGGTGGTGGGGACCCTCGCCCTGTCCGCCTGCGACTCCGACCCCGCGCCCCTCTTCCAGTTCGACGGGGCCGGCGAGATCGACGGGTTCCTCTTCCTCGACGAGGGGCGAACCGGGTTCTTCGACCCCTTCGACGGCGACCGCCCCCTGGCCGGCGTTCCCTTCGAGATCCGGGACCGCGGTACCACCCGGGTCTTCGGGTCCGGCGCCGGGCTCACCGGGTCCGACGGCCGGTTTGCCGTTTCCGGTCTCCCGGTGGGTACCCATGACCTCTGGCTGGACCCGGCAGGGCTTCCCGAGGGCGCGCTTCTCTGCCGGAACCCGCGCCCGGTCTCGATCTACATGAACGAGGCGGCCGAGGCCCTGGTGGCGGCCGAGCCGGTCTGCCTGATCTCGATCCAGGAGGCCAAGGATGCGGGGATCGGAGCCTTCGTGAACGTGAGCGGGATCGTGACGTCGTTCCCCGGTCAGCTCCGGGGCCAGTACACCTACATCCAGGACGGCTCGGCGGGGGTGCGGATCTTCTCGGCGCTCCTGGAAGGGCAGGGGATCGAGGTGGGCGACCGCCTCACCCTCACCGGCGAGATGGCCATCTTCAACAACGACCTCCAGCTCGTGGACCCGGGGCTCGACGAGATCGAACCCGGGGTCGGGGCCCCCACACCCCAGACCACGACCACCGGTGCCCTCGCCGAGGCCGGGCCGGCCCCGGCGCATCCCCTCCAGGGCCGCCTCGTGGTGGTCCGGGCGGCGCAGCTCCAGACGCTCTTCGTCACGGGAGGGAACCGGAACGCCCAGATCAACGACGGAACGGGTGCGATGGAGGTTCGCATCGAGGCCGCGCTCTCCGCGGCCGGAGACGCCATCAACGAGCGCTTCACCGTCGGCGCCTGCTACGACATCATCGGCGTGGTCGGAAACTTCCAGGGCACAGCCCAGGTGTTCCCGCGCTCCTTCGACGACATCACCGAGGTCGCCTGCAGCGGCGGCGCGTAACCGGACAGGACAGTCATGCTTGGAATGAAGCTTGTAGCCAGGAACGTCGGTGTCCTCGCGCTCGCAGCGGGGCTCGCGCTGGGCGCGCCTGCGGATGCCCGGGGGCAGGGGGGAACCACGACCGGGGCCATTGCGGTCCGCGCGGCGACACCGGCGGACCAGCCCCTGGCGAGCGTGCAGATCGTGGCACGGAACCAGGAGACCGGGTTCGAGCGCGGCGGCCTCACGAACGCCGAAGGCCGGACCGTGCTCCGCCTCCTCCCCCCGGGGATCTACACGGTGCGGGCCCAGTTCATAGGGTACCGGGTCGAGGAGCGCGTCGATGTCCAGGTCTCCCTCGGCCAGACCGTGCAGCTCAACTTCGAGCTCGTGGAGTCCGCGGTCGCCATCGAGGGGATCGAGGTTACGGGGCGCATGCAGACCATCAATACCCGGGACGCCTCGGTCCGGCAGACGGTCTCCGAGACCGAGATCTCGAGTCTCCCGGCGCTCGGGCGCGACTTCACCGACTTCATCGCCCTGTCGGGGCTCGTGACCCCGATCCCGGAGGAAACGACGGGCGGCCAGTTCGCCCTCGGGGGGCAGCGGCCGTCCCAGACGAACCTCCAGATCGACGGAGCCGACGCGAACAACTCCTTCTTCGGAGAGAACCGGGGCGGTTCCCGCGTCCCCTTCACCTTCTCCCTCGAGTCCATCCGCGAGTTCGAGATCATCACGAACGGGTTCGACGTGGAGTTCGGGAACTACACCGGCGGGGTCGTGAACGTGGTGACCCGGGGCGGCACGAACCGGCTGGAGGGGAACGTCTACGCAAACCTGAGGAACGACGCCCTGACCTCCCGGACCTTTGCCGGGGACCCGGTTCCCGAGTACCGGGTGAACCAGTTCGCCGGCCGGATTTCGGGGCCCATCGTTCGCGACCGGGCGTTCTTCCTGCTGTCCCTCGACGGGCAGGTGCGGCGGGAGCCGGTGTCTCCCCTCTCGAGGGCGCTCTTCCTCGACGGCGACGAGCCCGATCTCGTGGGTGAGGCCGAGTTCGAGCGGTACCTGGGGATCCTGGAGAACCGGTACGGGATCTCCGACCCCGAGGCGGGATACTCGAACTACCAGACACAGGCGGACCAGATCACCCTCTTCGGCCGGGTGGACTGGACCCTGGGCGAGAACCACCGGCTCTCTGCCCGCCACAACTTCGCCCACTTCGTGAACGGAGACCTTCCGGGCCCCTTCGTGGTCGGGCGGTCGGGGGCGGAGCGGCTGGAGTCCACGTCCCACTCCTTCGTGAGCGAGCTCCAGAGTGTCCTGGGGCCGAACACCTACAACGTGGCCCGCTTCCAGTTCGCCACGGAGCGGCGGCCGCGCGACGGGAACGAGGTCCGCCCGCGGCTCATCGTGGAAAGCCTGGGGCAGACCCAGCAGCAGGTTCAGTTCGGGGGCACCGCCTTCGCCTTCCAGAACCGGATGAACGAGGACAAGCTCGAGTTCTCGAACGTGCTGAACCACGTGATCGGAGAGCACACCCTCAAGTTCGGCGGCCGGGCGATGCACACCTCGATCGTGAACCAGTTCATCGCCTTCGGCGCCGGGGAGTACCGGTTCCGGAATCTCGACGACCTGGAGAACTTCCGCCCCTACCAGTACACCCGGAACCAGCGGGGCGACGGCAATCTCCCCCTGGCCGAGTTCAGCGTCCTGGAATGGGCCGTCTTCGCCCAGGACGAGTGGCAGGTATCGGAGCGCCTCACCACGACCCTGGGGCTCCGCTACGACCAGCAGGTCTTCCTGGACCGACCCGAGCGGGTGGTGGACCTGGAGCGTGCCTTCGGTGTCACGACCGGTGTTGCGCCCTTCAACCCCCACAACTTCTCTCCCCGGGTGAACGTGGCGTGGGACCGCCGCGGCGACGGGACCTCGGTGGTTCGGGGAGGGGCGGGGTACTACTACGGCCGACTTCCGTACGTACTGGGCGGGAACGTGGCGCAGACCGAGCTCCCGGTTCTGAACCTGGTCTGCGGCGGGAGCCTCGAGGACAACGACCCCGACGCCCCTCCGAGTCCCCAGGACTACCGGAACTGGTCGAGCCAGGGCTCGGACAACCCCTTCACCTGCGCCCAGGGCGGGGACCTGCGTGGGATTCCCACCTACGCCCTCTGGCAGGAGGACTTCAAGTACCCGGAGACGCTGAAGGTGAGCGCGGGGTACGAACAGCTCTTCGGGGCGAACACCCGGGCCTCGATGGACCTGGTGTTCACGGACAGCCGGAACCTCTACACGGTCCGGAACCTGAACCTGCGGGACGCACAGTTCACCCTCGACAACGAGGGAGGTCGGCAGGTGTACGTGCCCCGCGGGGTCTTCACGGCCACCGGCGGGTCGGCGGCGCCCCACAACCGCCGCAACACCGACTTCGCCGACGTCTACGTGAACTACAACGACGGGCTCTCCCGGGCCTTCTCCGCCACCTTCGAGGTGGAGCACCGGTTCCAGGACCGGTCGAGTCTGCGGGGCTCGTACACCTACACCACGAGCCACGACAACTCGTCGTACTCCTGCTGCACCGCGAACGCCGGGTGGACGAGCCCCCGCGTGGGGACCGCGAGCCCGAACGAGGTCGGGGGCGTGGACGGGCAAGGGTGGGGGCCGAGCAACTTCGTCCGGAACCACACCTTCATCGCCTCGGGCTCGACCCTCCTTCCCGGGAGCGTACGGGCGAGCTTCATCTGGCGGCTCACCTCCGGGGCCCCCTGGGGTCCGGAAAACAACGGCGACCTGAACGGCGACGGGGTCAACTTCAACGACCGCCCCTTCATCTTCGCGCCCGAGGACCTTCCGCTGGCCACGAGCGATCCCGTCCAGGCCCAGGAGCTTCGGGACCGCTACGCCGGCTATCTGGAGGACTTTCCCTGCATCGGGGACTACGTGGGACAGATCGTTCCCCGGAACACCTGCCGGCAGCCCTGGTTCAACCGCCTGGACGTGAGGCTGAGCCGTGACTTCGAGACGGTGGGGGCCCAGCGCCTGGCTCTCGAGGTCGACCTCTTCAACGTGATGAACGGGCTGAACTCGGACTGGGGCCGGTACGAGTCGGTCTCCGCCGCCCGGCGGAACCTGGTGAACCCGGTGCGCTTCAACCAGGAGACCAGCCAGATCGAGTACACGGTGCCTTCGGGTTTCGGGAACCGGACCACGATCGGCACGAACCTCCTCCTCCAGTTCCAGGCCCAGGTCGGGGTGCGCTACCGCTTCTGACGGGAGCGCGGGCCCAGGCCGGCCCCGAGGGCGCGCGGCCCGGCAGGATTCCCTCCTGCCGGGCCGTCGTGCGTCCGGTCCCTCCGGGCAGGACCCGGGGTCCTGCTCCACCGGGGTTGGCGGCTACCCGGCCCGGTGACAACTTCCGTCGGGCCGTCGACTGCGTCGCATCCCCCTGAGCGGCCCCGGGATTTCCCGAACCCCTTCCGAATGGATCCATGACCGAATCCCGCCCGCCCCTGTCCACCGAGCTCCCGGAAAACCTCCGTCCGCTCCTCGAGGGCGTCCGCGGGGGGAACCGGTTGGCACTGGCCCGGGCGATCTCCGTGGTCGAGAACGAGCGTGCCGGATTCGAGGCCCTGCTCCACGCGATCCTCCACGATGGGGGGGGCGCGGGCGCCGGGGGGCGGAGTGCGCGGGTGGGGATCACCGGCCCGCCGGGGGCGGGGAAGAGCTCCCTCGTCACCGCCATGGCCCGGGCGCGGGTGGCGGCGGGCGAGGAGGTGGGGATCGTGGCGGTGGATCCGACGTCGCCCTACTCGGGTGGGGCGCTCCTCGGGGACCGGATCCGGATGAACGAGCTGGCCACGGACCCCGGGATCTTCATCCGCTCCATGGCTTCGCGGGGGTCCCTTGGCGGGCTCGCCACGACCACCACCGAGGTCCTCGACGTGATGGACGCCGCCGGGTTCCCGCAGCTCTTCGTGGAGACGGTGGGGGTGGGTCAGACGGAACTCGAGATCGCCGGGACCGCGGACACCGTGGTGGTGGTGCTCGTTCCGGAATCGGGGGACGGGATCCAGGCCATGAAGGCCGGGCTCATGGAGATCGCGGACCTTTTCGTGGTGAACAAGTCCGACCGACCCGGGGCCGACCGGCTCGTCCGGGAGATCCGCTCCGCCCTCCACTTCAGGGCGGGCGATGCGGGGCGGGCTCCGGCGCCGGCGCACCACGGGGTGGACCTGCGGCGCATGGGTCAGGGGGGAGAGGCGGCCGAGCCCCCTCGAGAGGCTACGGGGTGGACTCCGAAGGTGGTGCAGACGATCGCCCATGCAGGGGAGGGGGTGGAGGAGCTTCTCTCCGCCATCGACGAGCATCGGGCCTGGCTCGCCGCGTCAGGGGCCCTCGAGGAGCGGCGGGCGGCCCGGATGGCCACCCGGATCCGCGACGTGATGGACCGGGAGCTGAAGCGCCGGGTGCGGCGGCTCCTGGGGGAGCCGGGGGCGCTCGGGCCGGCCCTCGAACGAATCGGCCGGGGGGAGGATACCCCCTACGGCGAAGCCAAGAACCTGCTGGAGCGACTTTCGTGAGCAACTCCCTTCGTGTGTTCCTTCGTCGTGCCCTCGTTCCGGGGTTGTTCGGTCTCGCTGCCGTTGCGGCGGGGTTCGCCGAGGTGGAGGCGCAGGAGCGCGCCCTTCCCCTGGACACGATCGCGGTGATCGGGTCGCGGGTGAGCGCGGAGCTTCCCTTGCGGACCCGCGGGGTCCAGGTCCTCGACCGGGCCTTCCTCGACGCCCTCCCTGCCCGATCCGTGGCCGACGCGCTCCGCTGGGCCCTCGGGGTGGAGCTCATGGCCCGATCTCCGGCGCAGGCCGACGTGGCGATCCGGGGAGGGACCTTCGAGCAGGTGCTCGTGCTCGTGGACGGGGTCCGGATGAGCGACCCCCAGACCGGGCACTTCGACCTGGACCTGGCGGTCCCCCTGGACCGGGTGGAGCGGATCGAGGTCCTCCGGGGGCCGGCGTCGGCGCAGTACGGAAGCGACGCCGTGGGCGGGGTCGTGAACGTGGTGACCCGGAGCGCGGAGCAGGGGGTGGGCGTGCGTGCCGAGGGGGGGTCCTTCGGGACCGGGCTCCTGGCCATGGATGCCGGGTTCTACCGCCCCGGAGGGATTCGGGGGGTGTTCTCCGCCGAGGGGGGGCGCTCGGACGGGCACCGGGACGGGACGGACTGGGACACCCGGATCGCCTCCCTTCGCCTCGAGGCACCCCTCTCGGAGGGACGCCTCCGGTTGGACGCCGGGCGGGCGCGCCGCGCCTTCGGCGCCGCGGATTTCTACGCGCCCTTTCCCTCGTACGAGCGGACGGATACCGAGACCGTGTCCCTGGCCTGGATCCCCGGGAGTGGAGCGAAGGTCCGGGTGGAGCCGCGCCTGAGCTGGCGCGGGCACGATGACGACTTCACGCTCATTCGCGACAACCCGCCGGTCTACCGGAACATTCACCGGTCCACGCAACTCGGAGGCGATCTGACCGTGCGGTTCCAGCCCTCCGAGCGAAGCGTGGTCGCCGTGGGGGCGGACGCGGCGCGCCACGCCCTCGAGTCGAATGCCCTGGGGGAGCGCTCCGAACACCGGGCGGCGGCCTTTGCCGAGGTGGGGCTCGCCGCTGCCGGGGGGGTGGACGTATCCCTGGGGGTCCGCCATGACCGGCACGAGGTCTGGGGCGGCTTCACCTCGCCCTCGCTCGCGGTGGCGGTGGCGGTGGCACCCGGCTTCCGGGTGCGGGGATCCTGGAACCGGTCCTTCCGGGGGCCCTCATGGACGGAGCGCTACTACGCCGACCCGGGGCATGTCCCGAACCCCGAACTCGGGCCGGAGCGGGGAAGCGCGTGGGAGGCCGGGATGCACTGGCAAGCCGGGGCCGGAGTCGAGCTTTCGGGGGCATTTTTCCGCCGGACCGCCGAGGGTCTCATCGACTGGGCCCGCACCCCGGCGGACGGGGACTCCGCCCCCGGCCCCTGGATCCCCCGGAACGTGAACGAGGCGCGGTTCCGGGGCGTCGAGGCCGAGGCGCACTGGGTCCCGGCGCAGGGGACGCGCCTGGGGGTCCAGGCCACCCTCCTTTCCGTGCGGGCCGGAGAGGAGCCGGGGCTCGAGTCCAAGTACGCCCTCAGGCCGAGGACGGAGGAGCTCACCCTGACGCTCCGCCAGGCACTCCCCGCGGGCATCTCGGCTTCGGCCCTCGTCACCCACGCCCGGCAGGGCGGACCGGGGGCCGTCTACCGCGATGCCACCCGGGAGGTGGACCTCCGCTTCGAGGCTCCGCTCCCGGCAGGGCCCTTCGAAGGTGCCCGCGTCCACCTGGACCTCCGCAACCTCACCGATGCGGACCACCCGGACCTGACCGGGATGCCCGTGCCGGGGCGGGCGGTCTACCTGGGGGTGCGGACCCGCTTCGGGGGGAGGGACGGCGGCTGATGCCCCCTGCCGCGCGTTGACCCCCGGGAGCCCCCCCGGCATCTTTCCTGGAGGGCCTGACCGGGGGAACGACCGGCGGGCGCCGAGGTTCCCGGGCCAGCGCCCACCCGCACGACCCCACGGAGTCGCCACCATGTCCACCGTCGAGCACGATCTTCCGCCCCGGCGCGCCGCGCCCGAATCCGAGGACCGCGAGGGACTCGAGGCCGAACTGGCACGGAAGGAGGCGGAGCTCGTCGAACTCCGCGCACGCCTCGCCCGCTGGGAGGAGGCAAGGTCCGCCCATCCCGAGCGGGATGCCCCCTTTTCGACGATCTCCGGGCGCGAGGTCCGCCCCCTCTACACGCCTGCGGACCGGGCGGACGCCGAGGACTACCTGGGCGGCATCGGCCTTCCCGGGGAGTACCCCTTCACCCGGGGCCCCTACGGCACCATGTACCGGACCCGGCTCTGGACGATGCGCCAGTTCGCCGGCTTCGCCACCGCCGAGGAGACGAACGAGCGGTACCACTACCTCCTGAAGAACGGGCAGACGGGCCTCTCGGTGGCCTTCGACTTCCCGACCCTCATGGGGTACGACTCGGACCACCCCCGCTCGCTGGGCGAGGTGGGCGTATGCGGGGTCGCGATCTCCTCCCTCGCCGACATGGAGACCCTCTTCGACGGGATCCCCCTCGACCGGGTCTCGGTCTCGATGACCATCAACGGTCCCGCCATCATCCTCTTCTGCTTCTACGTGGCCGCGGCGGAGAAGCAGGGGGTCACCCCGGACCAGCTCCGGGGCACGGTCCAGAACGATATCCTGAAGGAGTACCAGGCCCAGCACGCCTGGGTCTTCCCCCCGGAGCCCGCCCTTCGCGCCATCGTCGACATGTTCGAATGGTGCTCGGAGCATGCGCGGAAGTACAACCCGATCTCGATCTCGGGCTATCACATCCGCGAGGCAGGCGCCACCGCCGGGCAGGAACTCGCCTTCACCCTGCGAAACGGCTTCGAATACGTGGAGCGGGGGATCGCCCGCGGCCTCGACGTGGACGACTTCGCCCCGCGCCTCTCGTTCTTCTTCGACATCCACAACGACTTCTTCGAGGAGATCGCCAAGCTCCGCGCCGCCCGGCGCATCTGGGCACGCACCCTCCGGGAGAAGTACGGCGCGAAGAACCCCGAATCCTGGCGCCTCCGCACGCACTGCCAGACGGCCGGGGTCACCCTCACGGCGCAGCAGCCCGAGAACAACATCGCCCGGGTGGCCTACCAGGGGCTCGCTGCGGTCCTCGGCGGGACCCAGTCCCTCCACACGAACTCCATGGACGAGACCCTGGCGCTCCCCACCGAGAAGGCCGTGCGGATCGCCCTCCGGACCCAGCAGATCCTCGCCCACGAGACCGGGGTGGCGAACACCATCGATCCCCTGGCCGGCTCCTACTACGTCGAGTCCCTCACCGACGCCCTTGAGGCCGAGGCCGAGGAGCTCTTCGCCCGGATCGACGAGCTGGGCGGCGTGGTCCCCGGAATCGAGGGCGGGTGGTTCCAGAAGGAGATCGCAAACTCCGCCATGCAGCAGCAGGTGGAGATCGAGCGAGGCGAGCGCCTCGTGGTGGGGGTGAACGCCTTCACGGACGGGGGCGAGAAGGTGGAGATCGACACCCTGCGGATCGATCCATCCGTCGAGGCGCGGCAGCGGGAGCGGATGGCCCGGCTCCGGGCGGAGCGCGACGCCGCCGCGGTACAGCGCACCCTCTCGGCCCTCACCGAGGCGGCGCGTTCCGGCGAGAACCTCGTTCCCCGCATCCTCGATTGCGCCCGGGCGTACTGCACGCTCTATGAAATCCGGTTCGCGATGGAGGAGGTCTTCGGAGCCTACCGCGAACCGGTGTTCTTCTGAGATGCAACGCGCCCGGCCCGTCCTCACCTCCGGGCGCTTCGGCCCCCTGAGCCGCGAACTCGTCCACCTCCTCGAGGGACTGCCCACGGAGGCCTTCGACGAGCCCTGCTCCACCCGGTGGAGCGTTCGCCAGGTGGCCGCCCACATCCTCGACGGCGACCTCCGCCGTCTGGCCTTCGAGCGGGACGGGCACGCACCACCCTCTCCGGCCCCCGGAGTTTCCTTTCCGGCTTTCCTCGGAGGGCTGAACCAGGGGTGGGTCGATGCCCTTGACCGGGTCTCACCACGGGTCCTGGTCCAGCTCCTGGCCTGGTCCGGCCCCCAGGTGGCGGCTTTCTACGGGAGCCTGGACCGCAAGGCGCTCGAGGGACCGGCCTTCTTCCCGGTGAGCTGGGCCGGCGACACCGCGAGCCCCTGCTGGCTCGACGTGGGGCGCGAATACCTGGAGCGGTGGCACCACCAGCAGCAGATCCGCGATGCGGTGGGCGCACCCCCCCTCACCGGCCCCGAGTGGATGGAGCCCCTGCTCGGGATCGGAGTGCACGCCTTTCGGGGGGCGCTCCTCCCCCTGGCCGAGGGCGAGCGTGCACGGGAGCCGGGGACCCGCGTGCAGGTGGAGTTCGTGGGGGCCGGGGGAGGGGCCTGGGTCCTGGAGCGGCGCGAAGGGGGGTGGGAGCTTTTCGAAGGCACCACCGACCATCCCCACGCGCGCCTCGCACTCGACGTGGCCGAGGCCTGGCGCCTCCTCCTCCGGGGGGCCTCGCCCGTCGGGGGAGCCCGAGAGGGGGACCCGGTGCTCATCGGCCGCGCCCTCCGGGCACGGGCGGTGGTGACGGGGGCTGAGCCGGCCGGGCCGGGAACGTGATGTCGGAGCGTGCCGGACAGGGAGGACCCCCGCCGGGCGTGAAGGCCATTCTCCTCGACGCCGGGAACACCCTGATTTTCGCCGATCGGGCCCGGATCCTGGAGATGTACCGCGCCGAAGGGGTGGAATCGGACACGGCCACCCTCGTCCGGGCGGAGCTCGAAGCGCGGGCCGAGCTGGCCGCCCGGGTCGAGGCCGGGGCCGTGGGGACCGAGCCCCACCTCTGGCGGGAGTACTTCCTCACCCTCTTCCGCCGGAGCGGCGTCCCGGAAGGGGCGCTGGACGCGGTGGGCCGCCGCCTCCGGGAGGAGCACCACCGGGACCACCTCTGGACCCACGTGGAGCCTGGCACCGAAGGGGCACTCCAGGCGCTCCTCGACGCAGGCTACCGCCTCGCCGTGATCTCGAATGCCGACGGCCGGGTGGAGGCCGTCCTCGAATCCGCGGGGCTCCGGCCCTACCTGGAGTTCGTCGTGGACTCGGAGATCGTGGGGTTCGAGAAGCCCGATCCCCGCATCTTCCACGAGGGGCTCCGCCGCCTCGCGCTCCCCGCCGCCGAGGCCCTCTACGTGGGCGATCTCTACCCGGTGGACGTGGTTGGGGCGCGGGGGGTGGGGATGGATGCGGTGCTCCTCGACCCGTCGGGCACGCTGGACTACCCGGTTCCCCGCATCCCCTCGATCCTCGACCTCCCCGGCTGGCTCCCGCCGCGGTGAACCGGGGCCCCGAACCCCGGGGTGTCCGGAACCGGTGACCTCCGGCCCCGGATTCCGTATGTTCAGGGGCTTGCGCGGCGCGCCTCCTCCCGGCCACGGCCCGGACGGCGCCGGCCGCCGTCGTTCACCGTGATGCGGAGTCGGAAATGAGCGCAGGGGAGGAGAGGATTCGCGTCCTCGTGGCGAAACCCGGACTGGACGGTCATGACCGGGGCGCCAAGGTCATTGCCAGCGCCTTCCGGGACGCCGGGTTCGAAGTGATCTACACCGGCCTCCACCAGACCCCCGAGATGATCGTCGCCGCCGCGATCCAGGAGGACGTGGACGTGGTGGCGATGTCGGTGCTCTCGGGGGCCCACATGACCCTGTTTCCCCGGGTGAAGGCCCTCCTGGACGAGGCGGGGGCCGATGACATCCTCCTGACCGGCGGGGGGATCATCCCCGAAGACGACGTGCAGTCGCTCCTGGACCAGGGAATCGGCCGCCTCTTCGGCCCGGGCTCCCCCACCTCCGAGGCGGTGGCGTACATCCGGGCGTGGCATGCCTCCCGCGAGGAGGCCCGGGGAGCGGCCGGATGAGCGGTCGCCTCCGCGAACTTTCCGACGAACTGATCGAGCTCCGCAGTCGACTCTTCCAGGGGGGGGGACCCCAGCGGATCGAACGCCAGCACGCACAGGGGAAGCGCACCGCCCGGGAGCGGGTCGACGCCCTCCTGGATCCCGGAAGCACCCGTGTCGAGATCGGGCTCCTCGTGGCCCACGACCGTTACGATGGGCAGGCTCCCGCCGCAGGGGTCGTGACGGTTGTGGGGCGGGTCCACGGGCGCGAGGTGGTGATCGTGGCGAACGACGCCACGGTGAAGGCCGGCGCCTGGTGGCCCGAGACGATCACGAAGATCCTCCGGGCGCAGGAGATCGCCATGCGCTGCCGCATCCCGATCGTGTACCTGGTGGACTCGGCCGGAGTAAACCTCCCCTACCAGGGGGGCGTCTTCCCGGGGCAGTACGGTGCCGCGCGCATCTTCCAGTACAACTCGATCATGCGCCGCTACCTCCGGATCCCCCAGCTCGCGGCGGTCATGGGGCCGTGCATCGCCGGGGGCGCGTATCTCCCGGCGCTCTCCGACTCGATCATCATGGTGGAGGGGACGAGCTTCATGGGGCTCGGGGGCCCGAACCTCGTGAAGGGGGCCACCGGACAGGTGGTCGAGCAGGAGGAGCTGGGCGGCGCCCGGGTCCACACCGAGATTTCCGGGGTGGCCCACCACCGGGTGGCGAACGATGACGCGTGCATCGCGCTCCTCCGGGAGCAGATCCACGCCCTCCCCGAGGAGCCCGGCGCTCTCCGCATTCCCGAGGGTGGTGCGGCCCCCCTGCGCCCGGCGGCAGAGCTCTACGAGATCCTCCCCGCCGACCACAGGCAGCCGTACGAGATGGAGCGGATCCTGGAGTGCCTGCTCGACGGGGGACGGCTCGAGCTCTTCCAGCCCGACCGGGCCCGGGAAATGATCTGCGGCACCGCCACCCTGGACGGCGTCCCCGTGGGGGTCATCGCGAACGCCCGGGGGCTCGTCCGGAACCCGGGCGCCGAGAAGCCCACCTTCGGCGGGATCGTCTACACCGGGAGCGCCGAGAAGACTGCCTACTTCATCGAGACGATGAACCGGCAGCGTCGCCCCCTCCTCTTCGTGCAGGACGTCTCGGGCTTCATGGTGGGGCCCGAGGCCGAGCACTCGGGAATCATCCGGGCGGGAGCCCACTTCGTCGAGGCCATGGCCACGGCCACCGTCCCCAGGATCGTCCTCACCCTCAACCATGCCTCGGGCGCCGGCTACTACGCCATGGCGGGGCAGGGGTTCGACCCGGACTTCATCCTCTCGCTTCCAACGGGGCGCATGGGGGTCATGGAAGGCGACTCCGCGGTCATGGCCCTCTTCTCCGCCCAGATCGAGCGGCTCAAGGCAGAGGGGAAGGTACCGGACGAGGACCTGACCACGGCCATGGACGATGTCCGCGCCGAATACGAGCGGCAGCTCGACGCCCGATTCGCCGGGGCCCGGGGGTTCGTGGACGAGGTGGTCCTCCCGGAAGAGGTCCGCCCGGCGCTCTCCCTCCTCCTCCGGGCGGCGAACCGCAATCCCGGCCCCCACCTGGGGCCCTTCCAGCTCACCGACGGCGTCCCGCGATGAACGCATCCAACCCCCGCGACCCGGACGCGATCGACCGCTCCGGCCGAGCCGACCGCATCGTCCGCATCGGGAGCGGGCAGGGATTCTGGGGCGACGACCTGGAGGCCCCGGTCCGCCAGGTGGAGGGCGGTCCCCTCGACTACCTCATGATGGACTACCTGGCCGAGGTCACCATGTCCATCATGCAGAAGCAGCGAAGTCGTGATCCGAGTGCGGGTTACGCCCGCGACTTCGTCCCCCTCATGGCCCGCATCTTCCCGGCCATCGTGGAGCGGGGCGTGCGGGTGGTCACGAACGCCGGAGGGGTGAACCCCCTGGGATGCGGAGAGGCCGTCGTCGCCGCGGGGCGGGAAGCGGGCGTCGGGGGCCGCGCCCGGGTCGGAGTCGTCACGGGCGACGACCTCGTGCCCCGGCTCCGGGAGCTCGTGGAGAGCGGACACCCCCTCGCCAACATGGAGACGGGCGCCCCCCTGGAGGAGGTCCTGGACCGGGTCGAGAGCGCCAACGCCTACATCGGGGCCGGGCCCATCGTGAGGGCCCTCGAGGGCGGGGCCCACGTGGTCCTCACCGGCCGCTCCACCGACACGGCGCTCACCTACGCCCCGATGATGCACGAATTCGGGTGGGCCGCCGAAGACTGGGACCGGCTGGCCCACGGGGTGGTGGCCGGGCACATCAACGAGTGCGGTGCGCAGGCCTCGGGAGGGAACGCCCTCGTGGACTGGTGGACGATCCCCGCCATGGAGGCGGTGGGGTTCCCCATCATCGAGGCCGGCGCGGACGGGAGCTTCACGGTGACGAAGCACCCCGGCACCGGGGGGCGGGTCTCCCGGCCGGTGGTGACGGAGCAGCTCCTCTACGAGATGGGCGATCCGGCGGAGTACATCACCCCCGACGTGGTGGCCGACTTCACCGCACTTCGCCTCGAGGAGACGGGCCCGGACCGGGTCCGGGTATCCGG
>JBJHCE010000064.1:0-16014 GCA_050485865.1 Gemmatimonadales bacterium
CCGAGAAGACCTCGGAGAAGCCGGTGGAGAGGTTCGTCCCGATCACGTGGAGCTCGGGTCCCCCCGCCTCCCGGAGATCCCGGAAGGTGGCCCGGGGGCTCTCCAGGCGCTCGGCCACGAGCCCGCCGACCCACGCCTCCAGGGCGTCTCCCTTGTGGTACCCGAACTCCCGGGCAAGGCGGCGGACGTCTCGGATCACCCCGAAGGAGCGGTCCATGAAGTCGGAAAAGTCCGTGGAGGCGAGGAGCTCCCGCTGCTCCCGGATCGAGTAGCCGAGTGCGAAGACGAGGGCGCTCACCGCCCCCGCGCTCGCCCCCCCGCACCGGCGAATCCCCTCCAGGATCCCCCGGTTCTCGAGGATCTGCATGGCGCCCACGTAGGCGAGTCCCTTCACTCCGCCTCCCTCGAAGACGAGGTTCCGGAACTGGACCGTGGCCCCCCGTGGCGTCACCCCTCCGCCCCCCGCACCCGGGGCCAGAGCCGGACCAGGGCCACCACGCCTGCCGCCACGAGGAGGGCGGCGAGGGCCGCCTCAGGCCAGGCGCCGTAGAGGACCATCCCCGTCAGGATGAGCGTCCCGTAGATCGCCGTGGTGCCCGCCACCATGGCAAGGATCCCCGCCGGGACGTTCCAGGGGGCGTCTGCTCCGCGAATGGGCGCTCCCTCCGCCTCCGCCCGCGCCGCGATCCCCCGCCACCCCGGCCCCCCGGGACGCGCCACCTCCAGGAACCTCCGGAGCACCGCGTCGTCGGTCGGGCGGGTCAGGAGCGTCACCGCCACCCACGCCACCGTGGTCACGAGGACCCCGGTCACGAGGCGCCCCGAGGCCCCGAGCTCGATGGCCGGGAGGAGCGCATCGTGGGCGAACTGGAACCAGAGGGCCACGAGGAGCGACACGACCATGGCGGTGAGCTCGCTCCACGCGTTGATCCGCCACCAGAACCACCGGAGAATGAAGAGGAGTCCGGTCCCCGCCCCCACCTGGAGGAGGATCTGGAAGGCCTGGAGCGCCGTGTCGAGCCAGAGGGCGAAGAGGGAGGCCAGGACCATGAGCACCACCGTCGAGACCCGCCCCACCCGCACCTGCTCCCGCTCCGAGGCGTCGGGATTCACGAAACGCGCCCACACGTCGTGCACCACGTACGACGACCCCCAGTTCAGGTGCGTCGAGATCGTGGACATGTACGCCGCCGCGAGCGACGCCGCCACGACCCCGAGCACCCCCGCAGGCAGGTAGGTGAGCATGGCGGCGTACGCCATGTCATGCCCCAGGATCGACGGGCTCACCCCCGGAAAGGCCTCCTGGAGCGACTCCAGCGTCGGGAAGACCACGAGGGAGGCGAGCGCCACCAGGATCCAGGGCCAGGGCCGCAGCGCGTAGTGGGCGGCGTTGAAGAGAAGGGTCGCCGCCGTCGCGTCCGATTCGTTCCTGGCCGCGAGCATCCGCTGCGCCACGTACCCTCCGCCCCCGGGCTCCGCCCCCGGGTACCAGACGCTCCACCACTGGACCGCGAGGGGAATCACGAGGAGGGTGATCAGGAGGTCCCGGTCCTCGAGGGAGGGAAGGATCGAGAGGCTCCCCGACACCTCCGGGTGCGCCAGGAGCCCGGAGAGCCCCCCCACCTCCGGAAGCCCGAGCGCCACCACCGCCACCGCGATCGACCCGGCCATGGCGGTGAAGAAGAGGAGGAGGTCGGTGAGCACCACCCCCCGGAACCCTCCCATGGTCGAGAAGACCGCCGTCACGCCCCCGGCCAGGATCACGGTCTGGAGGGGCGAGATCCCGAGGAGCACCCCGGAGATCTTGATCGCCGCGAGCGTCACCCCCGCCATGATCAGGACGTTGAAGAACACCCCCAGGTACACCGCCCGGAACCCCCGGAGGAAGGCCGCCGGCTTCCCGCCGTACCGGATCTCGTAGAACTCGAGGTCGGTGAGGACCCCGGCCCGGCGCCAGAGCTTCGCGTACACGAAGACCGTGAGCATCCCCGTGAGGAGAAAGGCCCACCACGCCCAGTTCCCCGCCACCCCGTTCTGCCGCACGATGTCGGTGACGAGGTTCGGCGTGTCGGTGGAGAAGGTGGTGGCGACCATCGAGATCCCGAGGAGCCACCACGGAAGGTCCCGCCCCGAGAGGAAGTACTGTGACGGGTTCTTCCCCGCCCGCCGGCTCACCGCCGCCCCGATCACGAGGACGAGGGCGAAGTAGACGGCAATGACGGTCCAGTCCAGCGTCGTGAGCTGCATGCCGGGACCCGGGGGTGAGGGTTCGGGGGATGCGGAAGGGGTCGCCCCTTCCGGGGGGTGCAGCCTCGCGGGGGCGCGCAGGGACGGGGTGCGGGCCGCACTCCGGCGGCACCGCCTCCCCGGCGCACCCGGGCTCGGGCCCACCACATAGCCCCGGGCGCGCCCCCTCGCAAGGGAGCGGCCTCGTGAATCCTTTTCGATCCCGGTTCGTAGTGCGGGGTGGAGGGACGCCGGGAGTCTCCGGATCCTTCACCGAATGAGAAATCCCGAGCCCCCGGATGGAGGCCACGATGCACGACCGGAACCATACATCGACCCCTGCGCCCACCGCGACCGACATCCATGCGTTCGGCCCCTTCCTGGCGCTCGCCGGGACGGCGCTCCTCGTGGCCGCACTCCTCGCCGCCCTCGCCGGCTGGTCGGCCCGCTCCGCCGAGGCTGCCGTCGTGACCCTCCCCATGGTGGAAGTGGTCGCACCCGGGGCGGAGGCGCTTCAGCCCGCCCCCTGGTGCGACGAGCTCCGGGGCGGCGGGGCGACCCACTGCGAGGTCCGCTCCTTCACCACCGCGCTCCGCGGGGGAAGCTTCTCCGTGGACGGCGTCACGAACGGCACGATCCGGGTCGAGGCCTGGTCCGGCTCCGATGTCCGCGTCACCGCCCGGGTGCATGCGTCGAACGCGGGAACCGCGAACCGGGCCCGGGACCTCGTGGAGGGTGTCGCCCTCGATACCTCGGGTTCCGGGATTCGCGTGTCTGGCCCCCGGTCGGGGCTCTTCAGCAGGGGGAACTGGAACGTGGACCTCCGGATCCAGCTCCCCGAGGCCGCCGCCGCCCGGGTCGGCACCACGAACGGATCGATCCGGGTCGAGGGGATCCGGGGCGGCGTCGAGGCCCGCACCACGAACGGCTCCGTGAGCCTCCTTGAGGTGGGGGGTGCGGTGATCGCCCGGGCCACGAACGGCAACGTGAACGTGGAGTTCGCCCAGGGCCCGGGGGCCGCCCGTGCCGACCGCGTCGAGATCCGCACCACCAACGGTACGGTGACCCTCACCCTTCCTGCCGACGCCGCGGCCCGCCTCACGGCCCGGACCACGAACGGGAGCATCACCTCGGACTTCCCCCTGGATTTCGAGGGTCAGCGCCGGAACCGGGCCAGCGGGACGATCGGGGGCGGCGGAGCCGAAATCACCCTCCAGACCACGAACGGATCGGTCCGGATCCGGCGGCCCGAAGGGTAGGGTTCGGGAGGGTCAGTCCCCCCCGTCCATCATCCGGGCAAGCTGCTCCATCGACATGAGGACCTCCCGGGGCTTCGAGCCGTCGGGGGGTCCCAGCACGCCGGCGTCGTGGAGCTGGTCCACGATCCGGGCCGCCCGCCCGTACCCGATCCGGAGCTTCCGCTGAAGAAGCGAGGTCGACCCCTGCCCCGAGGCGATGCACACCTCGGCGGCCTCCCGGAACTGCTCGTCCCAGTCGCCGCTGAAGGGGTCGTCGTCGCCTGGGCCCCCCTCCTCCGCCTCGGCGGCGCGGACGAGTTCCAGGATGTCCTCCTCTTCCCGCGCCCGTGCATCTTCGCCCCCGGCTTCGAGCTTCCGCTTCCGGAGCTCCCGGAACCAGTCCATCATCCGGTCCGTGTCCTCGGTGGAGACGTAGGCGCCCTGGACCCGGATCGGGGCGCTCTGCCCCGGGGGGAGGAAGAGCATGTCGCCGTTGCCCAGGAGCGCGTCGGCGCCGTTCTGGTCCAGGATCGTCCGTGAGTCGGTCTTGGATGCCACCCGGAAGGCGATCCGGCAGGGGAAGTTCGCCTTGATGAGCCCGGTGATGACGTTCACCGAGGGGCGCTGCGTGGCCACGATCAGGTGGATCCCGATGGCCCGGGCCTTCTGGGCCAGGAGGGTGAGGGGTTTTTCCACCTCCGACTGGACCGTCATCATGAGGTCGGCGAGCTCGTCGATGACGAGGACGATGAAGGGGAGCACCCCGTCGGTGTACACCCAGCGGTCCGGGTCCCCCTCGTCGCCCAGGGGTTCCACCCGGCGCATCACCTGCCCCTTCTGGAGCCGCCGGTTGAACTCCCCGATGGAGCGGACTCCGTTCTCCTTGAGGAGGGTGTAGCGCCGCTCCATCTCGAGGACCGCCCACTTGAGCACCCCCGCCGCATCCTTCGGGTCGGTGACCACGGGGTGCCGGAGGTGCGGGAGATCCGCGTAGGTGGAGAGCTCCACCATCTTCGGGTCCACGAGGAGGAGACGGAGGGTCTCCGGGGTGTGCCGGTATGCGAGCGAGGTGATGACGGTGTTGAGGCAGACCGATTTCCCCGATCCGGTGGCCCCGGCAATGAGGGCGTGGGGCATCTTCGCCAGGTCCGCCACGTAGGACTCGCCGTGGAGGTCCTTCCCCAGCGCCAGGGGGAGCTCCGCCCGGGAGCGGGCGAAGGCGTCGGCCTCGAGGATCTCGCGGAGCTGGACCACGTCGGACGAGGGGTTCGGGATCTCCACCCCCACCGCCCCCTTCCCCGGGATCGGCGCCACGATGCGGATCGTCTTCGCCTTCATGGCGAGCGCCAGGTCCGCGTCCAGGTTCGCGATCCGGTTCACCTTGACCCCGGGAGCCGGAACCACCTCGTACTGGGTCACCACCGGGCCGGTGGTCCGCCCCCCGATGTGGCTCTCCACGTTGAAGGTCCGGAGCTTCTCCACGAGGACCTCGCCGAGCGCGTCGAGTTCCCGCTCCATCCCCTGGCGCCCCCGGGCCGCGGGAGCGGTGAGGAGGTCGAGGCCGGGGAGCTCGTCGCCGGCGAGTTCCCGGGGGTCGATGGGGTCGGGCAGGAGGTCCAGCTGGTCGCCCGGGCGCTTCTTCCCCGTCCCCGCCGGGGTCGCAGGGGCCCCGGCCCCCGTTCCCGGGAGGGTGACCACCCCGGGGTCGGCCGGGTCCGGGGGCGCGTCCTCGAAGGGGTTCGGGTCTTCGCCCGGTCCGAAGGGGTCCGCTCCGGCAGTGGACGCCGCATCCTCCCCTGGAGTCCCCGGGGGGAAGGCCTCCTCCGCCGCCACCCGCTCGCGCCGCGCCCGGGCCCGCTCGGCCAGGGTCACCCGGAGCCGACCCCACCCGGCACCGAGGGCGGGGATCCCGCGGCGGAGCCCTTCCCACCCCCACCGCGCCGGGGCCCGGAGGGGGTTCCAGTCGAGGGTCGCCACCGAGAGGAGGACGAAGGCCGCGGCCACGACGACGGCGCCCCCGATCACGCCGAGGGCGCCCGCAAGTGCGCCTCCGAGGGCGCCGCCCAGCCACCCGTACCACCCCTCCCCTGCCGGGAGGAGGAAGAGGGCCACCGGAAGGAGGAGGACGAGGCCGAGGGCGAAGGCGCCGGTGCGGAGGGCCGCCTCCCGGGCCATCCATCCGCCGGCGAGAAGCCCCGCGAGGGCGGTGACCACCGGGAGGACTCCGGCGCCGAGCCCGAAGACGCCCCAGGCGCCGGTGCGGATCCAGCGCCCCACGACCCCCACCAGGTTCCCCGACGGGAACCACCGGACACCGGCGCTCCCGAGGATCTCCACCGGAAGGAGGGCGAGGAGGAGGACGGCGGAGAGGGCCAGGAGGGCCACCCCCGCCATTTCGCTCTGCTGCTCGGGCTTCACCATCGTCTCACCCTTTCCCCGGGATCCGGCTTTTCGCCCCTTCTTCGTGGTCGCTCTCGCCACCGGTCGCGTGCGCCCCTAGCCCTGGCGACCCGGGTCCCGCACCGGGGTCGCGGGCGCGGCGGCTGCTCCCGAGCCGGGGGTGCCCGGGGCCGTGGAGGTGGCCTGGGGAAGGCGGAGGATGCGGTCCTCCATGCGCGGCACGTGGGTGTAGCGGTTCTTCCGGGCGCAGAAGGCCAGGTCCCCCTCGAGCCCCACGTCGACCAGCGCCGCACCGGCGGCGGTGCGCCGGAGGAAGCCCTCGGAGAGCTCGAAGGCGTCGGCGAGGCAGAGCGCCGCCCGCGCCTGGTCGTTCAGGTCGAGGCTTCCCGGGCCGGATTCGCCGAGGACGAGGGCGAGCTCCCGGACGAGGAGCCCGGCACAGAAGGCGTCGTCGAGGGAGAAGCCCCCCTCCTTGCCGGCGCAGACGAGGGCCACCGGGGTGCCCGCCTCGAGCGCCTCCGCCACCTCGAGCGCCACCGCCCGGAGGTTCAGGAAGGAGAGCACGAGGACCTTCTTCGCGCCCTGGGCAGCCCAGAGGGCCCGGGTGCCGTTCGTGGTCGTCATGACGAGGCGCTTTCCCCCCACCCGCTCCGGGGTGAATTCCCGGGGGGAGTTCCCCAGGTGGAAGCCGTCCACCTTGAGTCCCTTCCGTTCGCCGCAGATGAGGGTCTCGTCACGCCCGAGGGTGTGGGCCAGGCGGATCGCATCCTCGGTCGAGACCACCGGGTAGATGGACCGGGCCCCGCTCGCCAGCGCCTCCACGATGACGGTGGTGGCGCGGATCACGTCGATGACCACCGCCACGCGTCCGCTGAAATCCGCCGCCTCCGCCTCGGCGGCGGAGAAGTAGGCCTCGACCCGGGGGACGGGGGGCGCGGCGGGGAGACTCGCCGGTTCGCCGGGGGCGGATTCGCCGGGCGCGCCGGAGCCTTCCCCGGCGCCGGACCCGACCGCCTCGGTCGTGACCTCCGCCGGGGACTCCCCTCGGTTCTCCTCGTTCATCCGCCCTTCCCCTCCATGAAGCGCTCGACGAACCGGGTGTCCACGTTCCCCGACTGGAAGTCCGGGTGCTCGATGATGCGGGCCAGGAAGGGGAGGGTGGTGGAAACCCCCTCGATGACGAAGGAGTTGAGGGCGTAGCGAGCCCGTACGAGGGCCTCTTCCCGGGTCTTTCCGCTCACGATGAGCTTTCCCAGGAGGGAGTCGTAGTAGGGCGGCACCCGGTACCCGGCGTAGACGTGGGTGTCGAGGCGCACCCCGGGTCCCCCCGGCGGGTGGAAGGTGGTGATCGTGCCGGGGGAGGGCTGGAAGTTCCGGTCCGGGTCCTCGGCGTTGATCCGGAACTCGATGGCGTGCCCTCGGAGGACCGCCGGCTCCTTCGGGAAGGAGAGGGGCTCGCCCGCGGCCACGAGGATCTGCTCCTTCACGAGATCGAAGCCGGTGGTCACCTCGGTGACCGGGTGCTCCACCTGGATCCGGGTGTTCATCTCGATGAAGTAGAAGGAGCCGTCCTCGTCGAGGAGAAACTCCACCGTCCCCGCCCCCACGTAGTCGATGGCCTCGGCGGCCTTCACCGCGGCGTCGCCCATGGCCTTCCGGAGCTCGGGGGTGAGGGCCGGCGAGGGCGCCTCCTCCACGAGCTTCTGGTGGCGGCGCTGGATCGAGCAGTCCCGCTCCCCCAGGTGGACCACCCGGCCGTGGGTGTCGCCGAAGACCTGGATCTCCACGTGGCGAGGCCGGAGGATGCACTTCTCCAGGTAGACCGAGGGGTCGCCGAAGGCCGCCCGGGCCTCGGTGCGCGCCGCCTCGAAGTGCTTCGGGAAGGTCTCCGGGTCATGGGCGATCCGCATCCCCTTCCCGCCCCCGCCCGCCGACGCCTTGATCATGATCGGGTAGCCGATCCCGTCGGCCACCTTCCGGGCCTCGGAGACGTCCTCCACGAGCCCGTCGGAGCCGGGGACGGTGGGGACCCCGGCCGCGATCATCGCGGCCCGGGCCGTGGCCTTGTCGCCCATGGCCCGGATCTGGTCGGCGGTGGGCCCGATGAAGGTGAGGTTGGACTTGGCGCAGATCTCCGAGAAGTCCGCGTTTTCGGCAAGGAACCCGTACCCCGGGTGGATCGCCTCGGCACCGGTGATCTCGGCGGCGGCGATGATCCGCGGGATGTTCAGGTACGACTGGCTCGAGGCCGGGGGACCGATGCAGATGTCCTCGTCGGCGAAGCGGACGTGGAGGGACTCGCGGTCGGCCTCGGAGAAGACCGCCACGGTCCGGATTCCGAGCTCCTGGCAGGCCCGGATGATCCGGAGGGCGATCTCTCCGCGGTTGGCAATCAGGACCTTCTTGAACACGTGGGGCGTTCCGGGTTCCGGGATGCGATGCGTTCGGGCGGGCGCGGGCGCGCGGGGCGCGTCAGGCCGGCTCGACGCGGAAGAGGACCTGGCCGTACTCCACCGGCTCGCCGTTCCCGACGAGGACCTCGCGGATCGTGCCGTCGATCTCGGCCTCGAGCTCGTTCATGAGCTTCATCGCCTCGATGATGCAGAGGGGGTCGCCCGAGGTGATCCGGGAACCGGGCTCCACGAAGGCCGGCGATTCCGGAGAGGGAGCCCGGTAGAAGGTCCCCACCATGGGCGAGGTGATGTCCACCCAGTTGGCGTTCGACGCCCCCTGGGACGCGCTCCCGGAGCCCCCGGCTTCGCCGGCGGGCTGGGGGGAGGCGGCGGGGGCCGGCGACGGCGCAGGGGCCGGGTTGTGCGCGGGTACGGGGGGAGTCTGGGCGTGGACGACCGGCACGGCAACGCCGCCCTCCGGGGTCTTCCCGAGGCGCACCCGTGTCCCGCCCTTCTCGATCTCGATGGAGTCGAGGGAGCTCTCGTCGATGGCACGAATGAGCTTCTCGAGGAATTCGAAGTCGATCATCAGACGCGCTCCAGGTACTTGTCTTCGCGGCGATCGACCCGGACCACTTCCCCTTCCTCGATGAAGAGGGGGACCTGGATCACGGCGCCGGTCTCGAGGGTGGCGGGCTTCGTTCCTCCCTGGGCGGTGTCTCCGCGGACGCCCGGGTCGGTCTGGGTCACGGCGAGCTCCACGAACTGGGGAAGCTCGACGGAAATGACCTTGTCCTTATGGACGAGCCCCTCGCACTCCATGTTCTCCTTCAGGTACTTGAGCTGGTCCCCGATCAGGTCGGCGTCGATGGGGATCATCTCGAAGGTCTGGGCATCCATGAAGTGGTAGAACTGGCCGTCGGTGTAGCTGTAGGTCACCGGACGCCGCTCGAGGCGCACGTCGGTGACCTTCTCACCCGCCCGGAACGTCTTCTCCACCACCTGGCCGGTGAGGACGTTCTTGAGCTTCGTGCGGACGAAGGCGCCGCCCTTTCCGGGCTTCACGTGCTGGAAGTAGATGATGGTCCACAGGACGCCGTCCATGTCCAGGACCAGGCCGTTTCGGAAGTCTGCCGTGCTCGCCATGGGGTCGGGAACGCCGGGGATGAGGGGGTTCGGAGGGGAAGTCCTGGGCGTCAGCGCCGCAGGTGGGCCAGGAGCCCGCGCAGACCCAGAAGATAGCTCTCGGTCCCGAATCCATAAACCACCCCGACCGCCCGGTCGGCGAGGAGGGAACGGTGCCGGAACGGCTCCCGGGCCTGGGTATTCGACAGGTGGACCTCGACGAAGGGGCGGTCCACGCCGAGAAGCGCGTCGCGGAGCGCCACCGAGGTGTGGGTGAGGGCGCCCGGGTTCACCAGGAAGCCCTGGACCCGCCCCGACGCGGCATCGATCCAGTCCAGGATCGCCCCTTCGTGGTTCGACTGGTAGAACTCGACCTCGGCCCCCAGGGCCTCCGCCAGATCGGCGAGCTCCGCGTTCACCTCGTCGAGCCCCCGGGAGCCATAGAGTTCCGGCTCACGGCGCCCGAGGAGTTGCAGATTCGGTCCGTGGAGGACAGCGACGCGGGTGGGGAGGCTCACCGCTTGAGGCTCCGGAGCCAGTCCTGGAAGTCGTCGAGTTCATCGAATCCCCCCTCCCCGGTGGACTTCTCCGGTGCCTCGGGTACCGGCTCGGGTGCCGATCCAGGTGCTGCCCCGGCCTCCTCGGCGGGTGGTGCCTCGGCGACGGGTTCAGGCTCGGGCTCGGGTTCAGGCTCGGGCTCGGGTTCAAACTCGGGCTCGGGTTCAGGATCGGGCTCGGGCTCGGGTCCGGGTTCGAATCCCGGCCCGGGGTCAGCCTCGGGCTCCGGTTCGAATTCCGGCTCGGCGAGGGGCTCCGGGCCCGCAATGGGCTCCAGTTCGAACACGGGCTCCGACTCGGCGACGGATTCGAGCGCGACACCGGGCGCCGGATCGGCTTCTTCCGCCTCGCTCCCTGCACGCACCAGGGGGACCACGGGTCCGCCCTCCGCCCCGGGGGCCAGCCACGCCACCGGAACGGCACCCGGACGCCAGGCCAGGAGGTCCTCGAAGTAGCCCCCGATCGGGCGGGTTGCCTGGACCCCCTCCGGATCCGCGTCGCTCCCGGTCTCGGGACCCGGTTCGAGGTCCCGGGAGTTGATCGCCTCAGGAGTCATGGCTTCGTCCGTCAGGATGGGTTCCGGAGCGACCTCCGCGGGCTCCCCCGTGGCGGGAGGTGTGCCCTCTTCGCCAGACCGGAGGGCATCGAGTCGAGCGGAGAGGCTCGCGTCGTCGGGGTTCCGTCGCACGAGTTCCTCGAAGATCGCCACCGCCTTTCCGGTGAGCCCCTGGTTCGCGTAGAGTTCGCCGAGGGTCCGGGTCACGAGGGGCGCGTCCGAGGGCGGAGCGGAGGCCCCTTCGATCCCGGCGGTCCGGGCGGCCACCGCGGTCGGGGCCGGCTCATCGGCTCCGGCACCCTCCGGGACTTCCGCCGGCTCATCGGCTTCGGTACCCTCCGGGGCTCCGGCCGAGGCGCTCGCTTCCACCCCCGCAGGCGTCTCGTCGAAGCCGAAGGGGTCGATCACGTCCACGCCGTCCGGAGTCCCGGACCCCGTGGAGGCAGGGGTGTCTTCCCGCGCCCCCTCGAGGAGCGCCTCGTGGGCGTCCAGGTCGTCACCGACGCGGTCGCGTTCGGTCTCCTCCCCGGCGCTCGGCTCGAAGGCCACGTCGTCGAGGGAGAGGGGCTCGTCCTCCCGGACCCCGAGCCCGGGGGCGCCCTCCAGGTCCAGCTCCCCGAAGTCCCCGAAGGCGCTCGGGTCCTCCCGGTCCTCGGGGAGGTCGAGGGAATCGGGAATGGAAACCAGCTCTTCCGCTTCGTCGTCTTCCGGCAGGGAGGGTGCGGGAGGCTCATCGACGGATGCCTCGACGTCGGGGAGGTCGAAGTCCGCCTCCACCTCGAAGGCCTCCGCCGGGTCCGGGGTCGGGAGCTCCGGGTCCGTCCCGGGCTCCGGCCCGGCGTCGGCCGGCGGCGCAGGTGCCGGCCGCCCCTGCATCCCCAGCGCAAGCCTCTCGATCCTGCCCTCCAGGTCCTCGTGGGCCGGATTCCTCCGGAAGGCCTCGCGGAAGGAGGCGAGGGCCAGGTCCAGGTCGTCGGCGGCTTCGGCGATCTCCCCGCGCATGCGGAGCGCGGAGGCGTTCCCCGGGTCGAGCTCGAGGACCCGGTTCACCGCTTCCCGGGTGCGGACCGGGTCCCCCAGGGATCGCTGCACCCGTGCGGCCACGAGGTGCGCGGAGGCGAAGTCCGGATGGCGCCCGAGCCCGTCGTCGAGGAGAGAGAGGGCCTCGCGGAGGTTCCCCTTTCTCAGGTACGCGTCGGCGAGGGGGACGAAGGCGCGCCCGTCCGGATCCCGCTCCGACCAGAAGAGGGCGCGAAGGATCCGGATTTCCTGGTCGATCGCTTCGGACACGGGGCGGGGGCTCCGGAAGGGATGGGCGGGAGGACCGGGCGGGGCAGGTGGCGGCAAGATACCCGGGGCCCGAGCGGAGTGTCAATTGACGGTGGCGGGCGGACCCCGGGGATCCGGCACCCCGGCGCGCGATGTCCGGCGTGGCGCCCGGTGGCCCCCCGGTCTCCCCACGGGACAGGCAATCGGGCGTGCGGTTGAGACGCTCCGCCCCCCCGGTTAGATTTGGGATTCTGCACCAAATGTCCCCGCTCGCGTGCGGAATCCGGACCCCGGCAAGGGGGCTCGGTTGCGCCGCGACGAGGGCGGTACACCCCGATCGAGGGAGGAACGGTCGCCATGATGCGGCAGATGCGGCAGAACACGAAGATCATCATGCTGGTGACGGCGCTCGCGTTCGTGGCGCTCATGGTCTTCGAGTGGGGCATGGACATGAGCGGCCAGTCCTCCGGGGGTGACCTGGGGCGGGTCGGGAGAACCAGCGTGTCGGTTGCCCAGTGGCAGGATACCCGGCGCCAGCTCTTCGACCAGATCCAGCGCTCCCAGAACGAGCCGATCACCTCCGCCCAGAGCCGGGAGATCGACGATCTCGCCTGGGAAGAGGTCGTGAACCAGATCCTCGTCCGCATGGAGCTCCAGCGGAGGGGGATCCGGGTGAGCGACGCGGAGATCCGGCAGGCGGCGCGTTTCTCGCCCCACCCGGCGTTCCGCGAGGACCCGGCCTTCCAGACCGACGGGGTCTTCGATCCGGCCAAGTACGAGGAGTTCCTCCGGCAGGCCTCCATCGACCCCGAGATCATGCGGTCGCTCGAGGAGTATTACCGGGACATGATCCCCCGCTCGAAGCTGATGCGGCAGGTCACGTCGGGGATCTTCGTCACCGATGCCATGCTCTGGCGGGACTTCCGGGACCGGAACGAGGAGGTGGAAGCCCGGTTCCTCGTGGTGGATGCCCGGAACTGGATCCCCGACGCCGACGCCGAGGTCACCGACCGCGAGATCGAGAGCTACTACCGGGAGAACCGGGACCGTTTCGCCGTTCCTGCGAGCGCGCTCCTGCGCTACACCTGGATCAGCACCTCGGCGACGGCGGCGGACTCGGTGGCGGCCCGGGACCGGGCTTTCGAGGTCCGCGACGAACTCGCGGCGGGCGCGAGCTTCAGCGAACTCGCCCGCATCGAGTCGGCCGACCTGGGGTCGGCGCGCCAGGGGGGGAACCTGGGAACGATCCGGCGCGGCGACACGGTGGAGCCCTTCGAGGAGGTCATCTTCTCGATCCCCGTGGGCACCCTGAGCGAGCCGGTCCAGACCCAGTACGGGTGGCACGTGGTCGAGGTGACGGCGCGGGACGACGAGGCCGAAACCGTCGAAGCGCGACACATTCTCTTCTCGTACGCACCCTCCGGCGACCGTGAACTGGCGATCTTCGCCCGGGCCGACACCCTCGAGATGCTCGGTCGGGAGATGTCGGTGGCGGAGGCCGCCGCCGAGCTCGGCCTCGAGGTCCGCGAGAGCGAGATCACCGACGCCTTTGCCCTTCTCCCCGGCGCCGGGAATGCCGGCGAGGCCCAGGACTGGGTCTTCGAGGACCAGGAGGGAGTGGGAGCGGTGAGCCCCGTCTTCGAGAACGCCCAGGGCTTCTACATGGTGGAGGTCCTCGAGCAGGAGTCGGCGCGGACGCTGGCCCTCGACGAGGTCCGGGACGAGGTGCGCCAGTACCTCCGGAACCGGAACAAGACCCGGGTCGCCCTCGAGCGGGCCCGTGCCCTGGCCGACGAGGCCCGGGGGGGAGCCTCCCTCGAGGAACTGGCCTCACGCGTGGGCGGCACCTTCGAGAGCCCGGAGCGATTCACCCGCCTGGAGAACGTTCCGGGGGTGGGTAGTGCAAACGCTGCCATCGGGGCCGCCTTCGGGACACCGGCGGGCGGGGTCGGTGGCCCGGTGGCCGTGGGCCCCCGGGTCTACATCGTCCAGGTCCTCGACCGGGAGGAGGCCGACCGCGAGCTCTTCGACGCGATGAAGGAGGTCCTCCGGATGCAGCTGACCCAGCGCCTCCGCCAGGAGCGCCTCGAGCTCTGGCTCGACGGCCTCCGGGAGACCACGCGGATCGTGGACCGGCGGGCGGAGTTCTTCCGCGCGGCGGAGCAGGCGGCCGACGGCCCCCAGATCCCGATGTTCTTCTGATCGGGGCGGAGGGGGCGCCAGGCCAGGCCCCCCTCCGCCACCGACCGGACAGGATGAAGCCCCCGGGGACCACTCCCCGGGGGCTTCGTCGTTTCTCGCGGCTGCGTGGCTCGGCCGGCCGGATGGATCAGCCGGAAGGGGTCAGCTTCCGGGGCTCGCCGTTCGAGGCGTCGTCGTCCTGGGAGGAGGTCTCCGCACCCGCGCGCTTCGGGGGGGTGCTCGACGAGGAACTCCGCTCCTCGGGAAGCTTGAGTTCGGTCTCGATCTCCCGGAGCGATCCCTTGAACTCCCGGATCCCCTTCCCCAGGGAGGAACCGATCTCCGGGAGCCGCTTCGCCCCGAAAAGGAGGAGCACCACCACGAAGATGAGCACCAGCTCCCACATGCCTAGTCCGCCGAACATGGTCTACCTGCCTGGAAACGGGAGATGCCGGAGCGTCAGATCATGGACCGCGCCACGAAGGCGACGAGTCCCACTCCGACGAGGGTCAGTACGTTCAGGTTGAGGACGAGGGGGCCGAGCGTCAATCCCACCGCCACCAGGTCCAGGGAAAAGGGCCCGATCGACGCCGCCACCGAGGTGACGAGGAAGTCCCGGGCCGCGCTGTCGGGGAGGAATTTCTCGGAGAGGACCGTGAGGAGACCTCCGAGGAAGAGCCCCAGCACGAGGGTCCACCCCACCCTTCGCCCACTTCTGTTACGACTTTCGAGGAGCATGCGTTCCCTGGACAATGGAGGCCCCTGCTCAGCGGCGACGTTCGATGGCGTATTCGATGGCGGCGTGGAGCGACTCCATCGCCTCCCCGGTCTCTCCCACTTCCTCGAGGGCGGCGCGGGCCTCGTCGGCGTAGCGGCGGGCCTCGCTCCGGGCGTAGTCCAGCCCCCCGGCATCCCGAACGATCGCCACGATCTCTCCGATCTCGGCCTCGGTGGGGTCCACCCGGGTGAAGAACGCCCGCACCTGGTCCCGGTCGGCGGCGGACACGCCCTTCAGCGCATGCACCAGGGGGAGGGTCACCTTCCGCTCCCGAAGGTCGTGCCCAACGGGCTTTCCGGTGAGCTCCTCGCTCCCGTCGTAGTCCAGGAGGTCGTCGGCCACCTGGAACGCCATTCCGAGGGCGTGCCCGTAACGCCGGAAGGCCTCCTTCGCGTGGACGGGCCCCGCCAGCGCCCCGATTTCGCATGCCGCGGCCATGAGCGAGGCGGTCTTCGACGCAATGAGCCGCCGGTAGTCCTCCTCGGTGAAGTCCAGCGCGTCGTAGGAGGTGAGCTGCCTGAGCTCCCCCACCGTCATCTCGTTCGCCGCCCGGGCGAGCGACCGGATCGCGTCCAGGCGCCCCAGCCGGGCAAGCTCCACCACGGTCCGCGTGTAGAGATAGTCCCCGGAGATGATCGCCACCTGGTGGTTCCAGAGGTGGTTCACCGTCGGAAGCCCCCGGCGGAGCACCGAGTGGTCCACCGCGTCGTCGTGGACGAGGGTCGCCAGGTGCACGAGCTCCACCACCGCCGCCAGCGGGAGGGCATCGGGGTGCGGCTCCCCCCCCACCTCGTTCACGAGAAGGAGAAGGGTGGGGCGAAAGAGCTTCCCCCGCATCGTGAGGAGGACCTCGTTCACCTCGGCGAGGAGGTCCAGGTCGTTCACGACGATCCGGCGGATCTCGTCCACGACCCCGTCCAGTCGATGCTGCACGGGACCCTGGATGCGGGCCAGCCGGGACGGAGGCCTGAGGGGCGGCGAAGCGGAAATCTGGGTCATGCCGGCAGGCGGATGGGCACGGGTCAGCGGAGCCCCCGGAGGCGCTCCGTCACGTCCTTGAAGTTGATGTCCAGGGAGAAGACCTTCTCGTAGAACTCCCGGGCCCGGTCGCTGTTCCCGGCATCCTCGTGCGATACCCCGAGGAAGTAGTAGATCCCGAGGAGGTCGTCCTCCACCGGGACCTCCCCCTGGAGCGCCCGCTCGAGGACCCGGATCGCCACCTGCGGCTCCCTCCGGTCGAGAAAGCACTGCCCGAGCATCTCCAGCGTCGGGAGGTGCCCCGGATGGGCC
>JBJHCE010000065.1:0-15896 GCA_050485865.1 Gemmatimonadales bacterium
GGTTCCCCCGGTTGGAGCCGAACGTGAACTCGTAGGTGGCACCCGCCTCGTGGGAGCGCTCCTCGAGCGCGCCGAAGGTGCGCACGGCGCCCTCGAAGTCGTTGAACCAGACCGGAATGTCAGGCTCGAGCCAGGTCACGAACTCGGAGCGGTCCGGCTCGGAGCGGTCCACCGCCGAGGTGCTGGCCGTCCAGTCGAAGCGGTGCCGCATCCCGAGCTGGTGTTCGCCCCTGAGCTGATGTGCGCGTACCACGCGCTCCACGTAGGTGAGCCGGTCGATCTGGACGAGGGCCCGGGTGTTCTCGTCGGTTCCGACCTCGCGGCGGGCGGTGTTGTCGGCGCTCCGGTTGTAGGTGTTGTTCAGATGAACCTGCGAGTGGTTTCCGATGAGGGCGGCCACGTTGAAGATCCCTCCCCACAGAACCGAGGAGGTCCCGGAGCGCCCCTCGTAGGCGTCGATGGGCACGTTTCCGGTACCGATCCTGGCCCGGACCTCATCGAGCCGCGCCTCCTCGCCACTGGAATAGGTCAGCGAGCCCAGGTACCCGAAGGTCTGGCCCAGGAGGGGGGTAGAACCGCCGACCGACGCCCCCAGCGAGACCGGGAGCCGGCCCGTGGCCTCATTCACCAGCCAGTTCCGCCGGAAGGAGTTGACCACACCGTTCACTTCGGGCCCGCGCGACGCCGTGCCCGAATACTCGGCGGCGGCCCGTGGGAGTGCGCGCGGCGAGGTGGCGGAGGCGATCCACTCGCCGCCGGCAGTGGGGGCCCGCAACAGGTCCTGCCCCGTGGCGCCGGCGCTCCAGCCGGTGGAGGCGCTGAGGCTCCACGTGGCCCGGGTCGGGAAGGTGGGGGTCCGGATGTCCACGCTGCCTCCGGAGAAATCCCCTGGTTTGTCGGGCGTGAAGGTCTTTGCCGTCGAGATGGCCTGCAGCATGCTCGAGGGGAAGAGGTCCAGCGGCACCATCTTCCGCTCGGGTTCGGGGCTCGGGATGCGGGCGCCGTTGAGCGAGCTCGTCGTGTATCGCTCCCCCAGGCCGCGGACGAAGACGAACTTCCCGTCCTGGACGGTCACCCCGCTCACCCGCTTCACGGCCGCCGCGGCGTCGCCGTCGGGAGAGCGGGAGATCTGCTCCGCCGAAATGGCGTTCACGAGGGATTGGGCGCTCCGCTGCTCGGAGAGGAGATTCACCGCACTCCCCCGCTCCACCTCGGCGGAAACGGTGATTCCGTCGAGGGCCACCGCCTGGCGCTCCATGACCACGTCGATCCGGGCGAGCCCCCCCTCGGGGATCTCGATCTCGGTGATCGTGCGGGGGGCATACCCGATCAGGAGGACCTGGACCGACTGTTCCCCGGCGGGGAGGCGGTCGATCTGGAAGCGCCCCTCCACCCCCGCGATCACGGCACGGGACCCGTCCACGAGTAGGACCTGGGCCCCGGGGAGGGGGGTGCCCGTGGCGGCGTCGCGGACCTGTCCGAAGAGGCGGCCGGTGGCCGACTGGGAGCCGTTGCCGGGCTCCTGGGCGGCACCTTGGATGGGCAACGACGCAAGGGCGAGGAGGGCTGCAAGTGCTCCTGCGGCGAGGCTGCGAAATACGATCATCATTCCGGGAATCCTGGATTCGTGAGGACGCACAGGATCGAGCATGGCGGAACGATGGCGCGTGATCGTAACGAAACCCCGGGGGTGTTCCGTAACGGAACCGGAACGGGACGTGGAGGCGATCCGTGACCGGACATCGGCCCGCCGGTGGTTCCGTGACGCGGACGGCTGCGGGATTTACCTTTCCGTTACGAAGGGCCGCAACCGCCGTTACATGAAGGGCGTAGAATCGAGCGCGTACCGACATCGGCACGGGTGCGCAGTCACCCGCCTCACGCCTCGAGGAGCTCGATGGACATCGCCCTGGTCAGGAGCATCATGGAACACTCGCCCCAGCGAACGAGCGCCCCCCGGGTCCTGGTCGTGGAAGACGAGCCGGACATTGCGGCCCTCATTGCCTACCAGCTCACCCGGGAGGGCTTCCGGGTCGAGACGGCCTCCACCGGCGACCAGGCCCTGACCGCCGTGGGGCGGGAGATTCCGGACCTCGTGGTCCTCGACCGCATGCTCCCGGGACTGTCCGGTGACGAGGTCCTGCGCTCGCTCCGGCAGGAGCCGGCAACCCTCACCCTCCCGGTGCTCGTACTCACGGCCAAGCGGGAGCAGGAGGACCGGATCCAGGGCCTCGAGCTCGGCGCCGACGACTACCTGACGAAGCCCTTCTCCCCCCGGGAACTCGTGCTCCGGGTCCAGTCGATTCTCCGCCGCGCCGACCACGCCTCGAGCGAGGCCGGCGGCAGGCTCCTCCGCGCCGGACCGGTGGCCCTCGACGTGAACGCACACCAGGTCACCATGAACGGCGAGGAGCTGGCCCTCACCCCCACCGAGTTCCGGCTTCTCCAGGCGCTCATGGAGCGCCGGGGCCGGACCCAGAGTCGGCGCCAGCTCCTCGAGCGGGCCTGGGACGTGGAGTCGGAGGTGGCGGAACGGATCCAGACCCGGACCGTGGACATGCACGTGCGCCGCCTCCGCTCGAAGCTCGGGCGGGTGGGTGACTGGGTCGAGACGGTGCGGGGCTTCGGCTACCGGCTGAAGGTCCCCGAGGGGGAGGAGTGACCCTACGCCGTCGGGCCTTCCTCGCCTCGGCGGGGGTGCTGGCGGTCGCGCTCCTTCTCGTGGGGCTCTCGCTCCGGGCCTACGTCGAGGGACCCCGGGTCCAGACCGAGCGGGACCGGATCCTCCAGAGCTGGGAGACGGCGTCCCGCCTCCTCGCCCTGGATTCCGCCGGGGCCGCGGACCCGGTCCGCACCGCCCCCGAACTCGGGGCCCTTCTCGGGGTCCGGGTCACCCTCGTCGCGCCGGGGGGCCGGGTCCTCGGGGACTCGGGCGTGCCCGGGGGCGACGTGCGAAACATGGAGTCCCATGCGGACCGCCCCGAGATCCAGGCGGCGTTCGAAGGCCGCACGGAGCTCCTCGAGCGCCGGAGCCCGACGCAGGGCGTTCCGACCCTCTACGTGGCCGGGCCGATCGAACTTCCGGGAGTGGGCCCGGCGGTGCTCCGGGTGGCCACCCCGGTGGGCTCGGTGCGCGGGCCCCTGGACCGGGCACCGGGGCTCATCCTCTCCCTGGGGCTTGCGGGGGTGCTCGCGCTCGTCCTCCTCCTTCCGCTGGTCTTCGGGCCCCATGCCCGCGCCCTCGTGCGTCTCGAAGAGGGGGCCACGGGCATGGCCTCGGGCGAACTGGGCCGGATCCCCCCGAGGGAGACGCTTCCTCCCGAGTTCCAGCCCCTCGGGCAGGCCCTCCACAGGGCGGCCGACGAGGTGCGTGGCCGCACCCGCGAACTCGTCCGCGAGCGCGACGAACTCTCCACCCTGGTGGACTCCATTGCCGAGGGGGTCCTGGCCCTCACCGAAGACGCCCGGGTCCTCCGGATGAACCGGGCCGCCGCCGAGCTCCTGGAGCTGGGCCGCCCCGATCCCTTCGCCCCGGTGACCGCCCTCGTCCGCCACCCCCAGCTCCGCGACCACCTGGAGGAATCGGTGGTCCTCCCCCTCCCCCCCCGGGAGTTCCGGGTGGGCGCCCGGAGCCTCCTCGTTTCGGCCCACCTCCTGGAGGAGGGCGGGTCGGTCATCACCTTTCTCGACGTGACCGAGCTGCGGCGCATGGAAAAGATCCGCCGCGACTTCGTGGCGAACGCCTCCCACGAGCTCAAGACCCCCCTCACCGCCATGCGGGGCTTCGCCGAGACCCTCCTGGACGGAGACCCCCCCGAGCCCCTCCGCCTCGAGTTCCTGGAGTCGATCCGTACGAACACCCTTCGCCTCCAGCACCTGGTCGACGACCTCCTCGACCTCTCCCGCCTCGAGTCCGGGGCCTGGAACCTCCAGGAGGAGGAGGTCGAGGTGGCCGCCTCCGCCGCCGAGGTCTGGCGCGAGCTCATGCAGCAGCACCGCGAGCGGCAGGTGGCCTTCGCGGTCCACGGAGACGCGGTGGCCCTCGCCGACGCCCAGGCGCTCCACCAGGTCTTCCGGAACCTGATGGACAACGCCCTCCGCTACACCCCCGACGGGGGCTCCATCGAGGTCACCGTCGAGCCCAGGGGCCCCATGCTCTCGGTGGCAGTCACGGACTCGGGCGCCGGGATTCCCTCCTCCGCGCTCCCGAGGATCTTCGAGCGGTTCTACCGGGTGGACCCGGGGCGGGACCGGGCGGCGGGCGGAACGGGGCTGGGCCTCGCCATCGTGCGCCACCTGGTGACCTCCATGGGGGGGGAGGTGGGGGCCGAAAGCGCGCTCGGCGAGGGGACGACGATCCGCTTCACCCTTCCCCGGGTCGAGTGACTCCTCCCGGCAGCGCAGGGGCTCCCTGCCGCGGGGCTCCTTGCCTCCGGGCTCCGGTGCGGGGTAACATCGAGGGATGACCGAGACCGCTCCGAAGCGCCATTTCCACGATCTCCTGGACCTCCTCCAGGCCCGCCTCCTCGAGATGGCCGGCGAGGCGGAGGAACTCCTGCGTCGCGCGGTCGAGGCCCTCCTCACCCGGGACCGGGCCGAGCTTTCCCGCGTCAGGGAGGGGGATGCGCGGGTGGACGCCCTGGAACTCGAGGTGGACGAACGTGCGCTCGAGCTGCTCGCGCTCCAGCAACCCCTGGCGAAGGACCTGAGGCAGATCGTGGCCACCCTCAAGGTGGCAAATGACCTCGAGCGCGTCGGGGATCACGCCTCGAAGATCGCGGCGGCGGGGCTGCACATGCTGGAACTGCCCACGGCACCGGAGCTCCCGCGGATTGCCGAGATGGCCACCCTGAGCCGGGCCATGCTCGCCGACGCGCTCCGGGGGTGGTCCAACCGCGACCCGGAGCTCGCCCGCGAGGTCCGGGCCCGTGACGACCGGGTCGACGCGCTCCGCTCGGCCACCCACCGGGTCCTCCTCAGCCACATGCTCGAGGACCCCCGCCGGATCACTGCCTCCCTCGAACTCCTACTCGTGTCGCAGTCCCTCGAGCGGGTGGCGGACCTGGCCACGAACATTGCCGAGGAGACCGTGTTCCTGGTCGAGGGTCGGGTGATCCGGCACCTCCCCGAGGACGCGCCGGAGGTCCCCGTCGGATCCTCCGGGGGGAGCGAATGAAGCGCCGGCCCGCCTCCCGCGCCGCGGGCGCCTCGGAGGGTCGCCCGGCGAGCACCCTCGCGCCCCGGGAGACCCCGGCGGGCGCCGCGGTGGAGCAGCTCCTGGAAGAGGTGGAGGCCGAGACCGAGCCGAAGGGGCACCTGGTGGTGGGGGGCCTCCGGGGGCAGGTGGCCATCGTGACCGGGGGCTCCCGGGGGATCGGTCGGGCGGTGGCCCGCGCCCTGGCGCGCTCGGGCGTGCACATCGCCTTCAACTGGCTCGACGACCACGACGACGCCCCCTTCGACGCCGACCGGACCGCGGGCGAGCTCGAAGGCTACGGGGTCCGGGTCTTCCACCGCCCGGTGGACTGCACCGACTCGGGGAAGGTGGAGCGCTTCGTGGAGGAGGGTCGCACCGAGCTCGGCGGGCTCCAGATTCTCGTGAACAACGCGGGCACCGCCGACGACGGCGCCCTCTGGCGCATGTCCGACGAGGCCTGGGCCAAGGTGCTGGAGACGAACCTCACCGGGGCCTTCTACTTCACCCGCTCCGTGGCCCCCTGGTTCCGGGCGCAGGAGGGGGGAAAGATCGTGAACGTTTCATCGGTCCACGCCACCCGGAGCGAGTTCGGGCTCGCGAACTACGCCGCGTCGAAGGCGGGGCTCCTGGCCCTCACCCGGAGCGCCGCCCTGGAGCTCGGCCCCGCGAACGTCAACGTGAACGCCGTGGCCCCGGGGTACATCCGCACCACCCGCCTCACCGAGGGGGTCCCCGCCGAGCTCCTGGACTCGGCCCGGGAACGGAGCGCGCTCCGCCGGCTCGGCGACCCGCAGGACGTGGCGGGAGCGGTCCTCTTCCTCTGCTCCGAGGCGGCCCGCCACATTACCGGGGTGACCCTCCCGGTGGACGGGGGATACCTCCTTTGACCATTCGGCGGTTTCCTGCCGGCGCCGGCCTCCTGGCCGTGGCCGCCCTCGCGCTCCTTGCCGGCTGCGGCGACGCCTCGCCGCCGCCCCCCGAGCTTCCGGGCTTCGAGCAGCCCCGGGGCCCCTCCGAGCTCACGGTGACGCTCCAGCTCACCTTCACCCGCGACGAGGAGCCGGTGGCGGTGCCCCGGACCGTGGTCCTCCCCCTGGACCCCGAGACGCTCTCGGACGACACCCTCCTCCTCAGGGTCGCCCTCGAGGCACTCGTCGCGGGACCCACCCCGGAAGAGGAGGCGCGGGGAATCACCTCCTTCTTCTCGTCGGAAACCGCCGGGATCCTCGAGTCGGTGGAGCTCGTGGGCGACTCGGCCCTCGTGGCCTTCTCCGATTTCCGGGGGCTCATGCCCGGCGCCTCGTCGTCGGCGGGGAGCTTCGCCTTCCTGGCCGAACTGAACGGGACGATCTTCGCCCTTCCGGGGATCGCCCGGGTCGAGTACCGTATGGAAGGGTCATGCGATGCCTTCTGGGCCTTTCTCCAGCGCTCGTGCCAGGAGATCCGGCGCCCCTCCGAGGCCTGACCCGGCGGCGCAATCCGCCCCCCGGCGCGGCGGCGGACCGGTCCCACCGGCCGACCGCGCCGCATCCCGAAAGAAAAGACCACCGCACTCCAGCCGAGCGAGCCTGCCCATGGCCAACCCCATCGTGGCCTTCGACACCTCTCATGGTTCCTTTCGCGTCGAGCTCTTCCTCGACCGCGCCCCGAAGACCGCCGGAAACTTCCTGGACCTGGTCGGAAAGGGGTTCTACGACGACCTCGTGTTCCACCGGGTCATCGACGGCTTCATGATCCAGGGAGGGTGCCCCGAAGGGACGGGAACCGGGGGGCCCGGCTACGCGATCCGGTGCGAGTTCCACCCCGAGCTCCGCCACGACGGCGAGGGGGTGCTCTCCATGGCGAACGCCGGCCCCAACACCGGCGGGTCGCAGTTCTTCGTGACACTCGGCGCCACCCCCTGGCTCGACGATCGCCACGCCGTGTTCGGGCGGGTGGTCGAGGGAATGGACGTCGTGCAGGGCATCGGGAAGGTGCCCACGGGGCGCGCCGACCGCCCGGTGGAGCCGGTCACGATCCGGAGCGTGAAGCAGGAGGCCGAGGGGGAGGGATGACCGCGCGGAGGCGGGTGGAGCGCACCGAAGCCGAGTGGCGGGCCCGGCTCACCGAAGAGCAGTACCGGGTGACCCGGAGGCACGGGACCGAGCGGGCGTTCACCGGGGCCTACTGGGATGAGAAGCGCCCCGGCACCTACCGGTGCATCGGGTGCGGAACCCCCCTCTTCGACGCCGCCACAAAGTACGAGTCGGGCACCGGGTGGCCCTCGTTCTGGGCGCCCATCGACCCTGAAGACGTGGCGACCCGGAGCGACCGGTCCTTCTTCATGCGGCGCACCGAGGTGCTCTGCGCGGTGTGCGACGCCCACCTGGGGCATGTCTTTCCCGACGGCCCCGAGCCCACGGGGCTCCGGTACTGCCTGAATTCGGCGGCGCTGGACTTCGAGCCGGAGGATGCGGGTGGGGAACGGGCGGAGCCGGGGGCGGTAGAAGAGGAATGACCCCTCTCGGAGTTCCGGCACGCCTCGGGCCGGGCGTTTGCGGGGGCGTTCGTACGGGGTTCCGCGCGACCGTCCTCGCCCTTTTCCTCGTGCCGCTCCTGGCCGCCTGCGGTACCCGGAGCGCGCCGCCCCCGGAGGCGGGATTCGACCGGGGGGTGGTGCCTGACCTGAGGGGCGAGCGGGTGCTCGTGCTGCCGCCGCAGCTCGTTCGGGGTGGGCACCCGGACCTCGAGCGCGAGCTCGTGTGGGCGCTGGCCTCCCGGGGGCCGGCGGTGCGCTGGGTGGACCCGGACCAGCTCCGGCGCCGGGCCGCCACCACCCCCAACATGGGGCTCGATCCGGACCGGCTCCAGGTGGAGCGCTTCCAGCTCGGCGAGCTCGAGCGGGTGGGCGATCCCCTCTTCGGGGCACTCTACCGGCTGGCCGCGGTGGAGGACGCCGCGTACGCGGTGCTCCCGGTGGAGGCCCGCGAGCGGGTGGAAGACGACGGAAGCCGGGTGCTGGAACTCGCGGTGGCCCTCGTCCACCCCCGGTCCGGGCGTGTCCTCTGGTACGGGATCGTCGAGGGAGACCCCGGCCCCCCCGGCGCCCTCCCCTCCACGGTGAGCGCCGTGGAAGCGCTGGCCCGCCGCATCGTGCGGTAGGCCTGCGCCACCCGTCGGCGCGCCCCGCCCGACCCCCTGATCCCCGCAGCACCCTGAACGCCATGCATCACCCTGTCCGATTCCGACGCGCCGCCTTTCCCCTCCTCGTGGGGGGGCTCGTGCTCCTGTCCGCCGCCTGCCAGGTCCCGGGCCGGTCCGACGTCCCGCCGCCCCCCTCCGCCCAGGAGCTGGCCGGAAACTGGAGCTACGCCGGGGGGGTGGAGGTCGAGATCACCGGGAACGTGGCCCGGGTGAGCGTGGTGGTGGACCCGGCGCCCTTCGCCCAGGGAGGGGACCTCTGGGCCAAGGGGTTTCCGTACCTCTTCCTCTTCTCGCAGGGAACGAAGGATGCCCTGGACCAGCACCCGGGGCTCGGGGGGGTGCGGGTGGTGACCCTGCACCCGAACGGCGACGTGATGTCGGAGGCGCTCCTTCCCCGGGGGGCGCTCAACCCCTATACCTGGCAGCAGGCGCTCTCCATTGCCCACCAGGCCCGGCGCGACGCCACCGAGCGCCCCGGCCGGATGCGGGATCTCGTCCGGTGGGGTGAGGATCACGCGGAATTCGAGTATAATCCCCGGTACATCACGCCGCGCTGAGGCCCCGGGCCTCGCCCCGGCGACGCTCTCCCTGACCGAAGCGACCCACCCCGCGCCCATGCCCCAGACCATTACCGTGATCCCCGGAGACGGGATCGGCCCCGAGGTCACCGCCGCCACCCTCCGCATCCTCGAAGCCTCGGGAGCGGAGCTCGAGTACGAGGAGCAGCTTGCCGGGGTCGCCGGGCTCGAGGCGCTCCGCTCTCCCCTTCCCGAGGTGACCCTCGAGTCGATTCGGCGAAACGGGGTGTGCCTGAAGGGCCCCCTCACCACCCCGGTGGGCACGGGCTTCCGCTCGATCAACGTGGCGATCCGAAAGGAGTTCGACCTCTACGCGAACGTGCGGCCGGCCCTCACCCTGGTCCCCGGCGGGCGCTACGAGGACATCGACCTCGTTCTCATCCGCGAGAACACCGAGGGGCTCTACGTGGGGGTCGAGCACTACATCGGCCTCGAGGGCGACCCCCGGGCTGCGGCCGAGTCGGTCATGATCATCACCCGCTTCGGCGCCGAACGGATCGTGCGCTACGCCTTCGAGTACGCGAAGCAGAACGGGCGGCGGAAGGTGACCCTGGCCCACAAGGCGAACATCCTCAAGTACACGCAGGGGCTCTTCCTCGACGTGGGGCGCGAGGTGGCGAAGGAGTACGAGGGGGTGGTGGAGTTCGAGGACGCGATCATCGATGCCACGGCCATGTACCTCGTGACCGACCCGTACCGCTTCGACGTCCTCGTCATGGAGAACATGTTCGGCGACATCCTCTCGGACCTGATGGCAGGGCTCGTGGGTGGGCTCGGCCTGGCTCCGGCGGGGAACATCGGGAAGGACGCCGCCATGTTCGAGGCGGTCCACGGCTCCGCGCCGGACATTGCGGGAACGGGGGTCGCGAACCCGTCGTCGCTCACGCTCTCCGCCGCCATGCTCCTGGACCACGTGGGGCAGCCCGAGCCGGCCCGGCGGATCCGGAGCGCGCTCCGCAGGGCGCTCGCCGACCCCGAGACCCGCACCCGCGACGTGGGCGGAACCCTGGGGACCGACGGCTTCACCGACGCGGTGATCCGGAAGCTGGACTGAGGCCTTCCGCCGTGCGACCCCGCCCCGACGCCCCCCGCCCCCGCCCCGGGGCCCCCGACGACATCACCTGCATCCGGTGTCTCGAGGTGTGCCCCTCGGAGGAGCTCGACCGCCTCATGTGGTGCGAGGAGTGCGTGACGAAGGCCCGGAGGCGCGCCCTTCGGACCGGCCTCCTGGGGGGTGCGGCCCTCGCGGTGATCCTCGCCCTCTACGTCTGGTTCGGGATCCGCCCCGACCTCTCGCTCATCCCCGCCGGGTGGGCGCTGATGCTCGTCGTGGCCTTCTACCTGGGGAGCCGCGTGACCCGGGAACTGGCCTACGGGCTGATGCGCTGGCAGAACCAGGGGGCCGTCGAGGCCCGCCCCCCTTCCGACTGAACCCTCCAACCCGATTCCAAGGACCCCTCCCCATGGCTTCCAGCTTCCAGGGCGTGGACTTCTACGACATGGATTCCCTCCTCACCGACGAGGAGCGGATGATCCGCGACACCGTGCGCGAATGGGTGGACGACCACGTGATGCCGGTGATCCAGGAGGCGTACATCGAGCGCCGCTTCCCCACGGACCTCATTGCCGGCATGGGCGAGCTCGGCATGCTCGGGGCGAACCTCCCGGAGGAGTACGGGTGTGCCGGCCTCGGGAACGTGGCGTACGGTCTCATCATGCAGGAGCTCGAGCGGGGAGACTCCGGAGTGCGCTCCTTCGCCTCGGTGCAGGGGGCTCTCGTCATGTACCCGATCCACGCCTTCGGGTCGGAGGAGCACCGGCGCGAATGGCTTCCGAAGCTCGCCTCGGGCGAGAAGATCGGCTGCTTCGGCCTCACCGAGCCCGACTACGGCTCGAACCCCGGCGGGATGATCACCACCGCACGGAAGGTGGAGGGCGGCTGGGTCCTGAACGGCACCAAGATGTGGATCACGAACGGCTCCATGGCCGACGTGGCCATCGTCTGGGCGCAGACCGGAGAGATCGGCGACACGAAGGGGATCCGGGGCTTCGTGGTCCCCACCGACACGAAGGGCTTCACCGCCCGCGACCAGAAGGGAAAGCTCTCCCTTCTCGCCTCCGACACCTCGGAGCTCCACCTGGAGGACGTGGAGGTGGGTGACGACGCCCTCATGCCCGGCTCCGGCGGGCTCAAGAGCCCCCTCATGTGCCTCACCCAGGCCCGTTACGGGATCGCCTGGGGAGCGCTCGGCGCCGCCATGGCCTGCTACGACGAGGCGCTCCGCTACGCGAAGGAGCGGGTCATGTTCGACGGGGTGATCGGCGGAAAGCAGATCCAGCAGGTCCGTCTCGCCGAGATGCTCACCGGAATCACCCAGGGGCAGCTCCTGGCCCTCCAGCTCGGGCGCCTCAAGGACCGGGGCACCATGACCCCCCAGCAGGTCTCCCTCGCCAAGCGCGCCAACGTGGACATGGCGTGCGAGGTGGCCCGGGAGGCCCGCCGCCTCCTGGGCGGAAACGGGATCCTCGTCGAGTACGCCGCCATGCGCCACATGGCGAACCTGGAGTCGGTCTACACCTACGAGGGGACCCACGACATTCACGGGCTGATCCTGGGGCACGCGGTCACCGGGATCGCCGCGTACTGATGTCCCGCCCCGACTCCCGCCCCGACTCCCTCCGGGGGTTCCTTCAGGGGATGCGCACCGTGCAGGCGGCAGGCGCCCCGGGCCCGGCGGCGGGATGACGGAGCGGCCCTCCGCCCAGGGGCGGCCCCTTCGCGACGAGGAGCCCTTCCGGACCATGCGGGCGTACCCCCGCCGCTTCGGTGTCGGGGTGCCCCTGGTCTTCGTCGGGGCGATCGGGCTCGGCATGCTCTTCGCGGAGCGGAGCCTCGCGCTCGCCCTCGCCCTGCTCCTGGTGGTGCAGACGGGAGGGCTCCTCGGACTCTACGTGCCGGCGCTCCGGCGCCGGCTTCGCGAGGAAGCCGACGCCCGGAGCGGGTCGGATCCGCAAGGGATCGACCCTACCAGATGATGATCGGTCGCGTCATGGGATGGCGCTCCCGTAGGTAAGGGTAAACGGCGACGGGGACCCCTCCCCGCCGTCAGACCCCGCGAGAAGCACCGATCGTGCCAAGGCCGGCGCCCTGCCGCCGCGGCCCGAAAGCCCCGGTTTCCGCACCCTTTCGTTCCAGGTGGAGGGAGTTCCTGCACCACCTCGGTGCGCCGCGGCGGAAACCTCCGTTCAAGGTGCGGCGCCGGCGCGACACGAGGTGCAACGCCCCTCCCGCACTCTCCGCCGTGAAGCTGGGCGTGGTGGAACGAAACGAAGCGCCGGGGGTGAGCGGCTGCCATGCTCCCCTCCCTCCCCCCCGCCCTGGATGCCCTGGACCGGTCGATCACCGGTACCCTCCGGGAGTGGGGAATGCCCGCGCTCCAGGGGTCTCTCGGCATCGTCTTCATCTGGTTCGGGGCCCTCAAGCTGGTGGACCTGAGCCCGGCGGCGGAGCTCGTCCGGAACACGGTCTACTGGTGGGACCCGGAGATCTTCCTCCCGATCCTCGGGTGGTGGGAGATCGTGATCGGGGTCTGCCTCCTCTTCCGCCCCCTGGTCCGGGTGGCGATCCCGCTCCTCCTTCTCCAGATGCCGGGGACCATGCTTCCCCTCGTGCTCCTCCCCGAGGTCTGCTTCACCGCACCCCCCTTCGGCCTCACCCTCGAGGGGCAGTACATCGTGAAGAACATCGTCCTCGTGGCCGCGGCCCTCGTCGTGGGCGGCTCGCTCCGGGAGCGCCGCCGCCGGGAGACGCGAAGCGGAAGCGTCGGACAGGGTTGACGCCGGGGGTACGCCCATTAGCTTTCGAAGCTCCGGATGCCCCGTCCGGCACCTCGTGCCGGCCCCCCGGACCCCGCGCCGCTAGCTCAATTGGCAGAGCAACTGGCTCTTAACCAGTAGGTTCTAGGTTCGATTCCTAGGCGGCGCACTACCGAAAAGCCCTCTCCCGCATGGACTTGCGGGGGAGGGTTTTTCGCATGGAACGGGGTCTTGGGGCACGTGGGCGCACAGATGGTGCACGGAAGAGGTGGCGGCACGAAGCGCACCCACCCGGCTTCGCCCGGCCCGCCACCGAGCGCCCTGGATGGCACCTCGACGAAGGGGCAGGAGCTCGTTGCTTGCCGGATCACCCTGAGGGGATCCTGGGAAGCCCAGCGCCAGACCCGCCGAGTCGAGGTGGGCCCGACCCTCGAGTCATGCGTGCTCCGACCAGGCCGGCAGGGTAGATTGAACCCAGGGGACTGCTCCAGGGGTAGGAACGGCGAGGCGCGGCGAAGCCGTTTCGCGAGGATCGGGAGGGCGAGATGCGCAAGACGATCAAAGGGGTTATCGAGGCCGACGGAACGGTGCGGCTGCTTGAGCCCGTCGAGGGAGGCCGGGTCAGAAGGGTCCTGGTGACCGTTCTCGAAGAGGAGCCTGAGGACGTGGGAGGCGAGGTCGCCCTCCTGGCGGAAGGAGCGCTCTCCGACTGGCTGCTGGACGAAGAGGAGGAGGCGTGGCGCGACCTGAAGCCGGTACGGTAGTCGTCGTCAGATTTCCCTTTTCGGACTTGAGCAGTTCGAAGTATCGCCCCGCCCTGGTCCTCGCGGCTCTCGAGCGGGGCGATTTCATCCTGAGCCAGATTACGAGCAATCCGTTCTCCGATCCGAACGCTGTGAGGTTGGAGGAGGAAGACTTCGACGTCGGGAGTCTCTCCCGAGTGAGCTACGTCAGGCCAGGAAAGCTCTTCACCGCGAGTGCAGGCATCCTGGAGGGCTCAGTCGGGCGAGTAAGCAGGACGTTCCGCAAGCGTGTTTTCGAAGAGGTGATGTCCCTCCTGGAAGTCGAGTGATGCCACGGGGGCGGATTCATGAGCACGCTTGACTTCTAGAGCTTCACCGGTTCCGGTGCCTGGCGGCGCCTCCACCGCAACCCTGCGGCTCGTCACGCCTCGTGCGGGGCACGAGTCGCGCCGAACTCTCCGGGTTCGGTAAGGCCGGAGCGGGGGAATCCATCTGACCGGAGCACCACGCAAGAAGGGCCGAGCCGGCGCGAGGTGGCTCCGCCCCTAAGCCCGAAAGAGGTCGGTGTGGGTCCCAGTTCGGGCGAAATAGATGTTGTCTCCCTCGCTCCGGTAGACGAGAAGCCAGTCATCGGCCAGGTGGCATTCCCGGTAGCCGACCCACTCCCCCTTCAGGGCATGGTCCCTTTGCTTTCGCTGGAGGGGCTCGCGATTCATGAGACGCCCCATGGTGACCCGGAGGACATCCGTGTCGTACCCCTGGGCCTTGCACCGCGCCATGTCCTTCGCGAAGGCCGTAGTTCGGGCAGGGTTCAGCGGTTTCTTCGACGAACGGTTCAAATCTTGAGATCCCGGAACAACTCGTCTGCGCTCCCGAACCGCACCAGCCCCTCTCCAGTTTCGATCTCGCGCATGGCCTCGCGCGATTCGGCGTTCGGGATCCTTACGTCGAACGGAAGTCCGTGGTTTAGAACGACCTGTCGGTAAAACAGATTGATCCCCTGGGTCGCATTGAGACCCAGCTCAGCAAGGATGCCTTCCGCCTCTTCCTTCAACTTCGCATCCATTCTCGCCCGGGCTGTCGCTTCTCTTGCCATGTCATCCTCCGTGGGGTGTTTCCGGAAACCGGTGTAGCCCAATTGCGCCACACAGGTCAAGGCCCCGGAGAAGTCTCAACTCCGGCCGGTTCGCTCTGGTCCGGTCCAATGGATACCCTCAAGGCCGGAACCGTTCGTGGGTGAACACGAGGACAATGGGGGTATCCCGTCAGCCGGACCACCCGCTGGAGCCTGCGGTCAGGCACTTCGTGGTTCGTGGGGTCTCCGCACGTGGTCGTGCGGTGACCCCCGGAACCCGATCCAAACATCTCCTGGCTCCCCGAGGCGAGGAGCTTGGCTCGTGTGTGCGTCGGGCGGGCGGTCGGAATCATCGAGCATCTGCCGGACCCGGCCGAGCAAGACTTCGGGGGCGCGCTGCGCTTCGGCCAGGCCCCTCACGGGGGTTGGGACATCGTGCGAACCGAGATCCGATGGCCGGGCGTGCGGACCGGTTGGACGTTCGATGGCAGTCTCATTACGGAGAGATCGACTCAGGGGAGTAGCCACGTTTACGAACGGTTTCTGAGCCAATGGACCCAGATCCTCCACTACCGGAGGGTGGAGGAGCTCGTGGACGTGGCCCCGGGCGGCAGGCAGGGGGGCGCATGCGGGCCGCGCTCGGATCGACCACGGTACCGATCGGCCACGGTACGGATCGGCCACGCAAATGCTCGTCCGGCTCAGGGTCCGGCCCGCTGCTCCTCCAGTGCGGAGGCGAGGAGCTGAGCGGCGGCGGCCCAGCGGCGATGGATCGTCCGCGTTGAGCACCCCATGCGCATCGCGATCTCGTCGTAGGTAAGTCCGTCGTAGAACCGGAACTCCACGACCCTGCGCGCTTCTTCGGGTAGCTCCTGCAGCGCCGCAGCGATCTGGGCATTTCGTTGCACCCGGGCGGCCTCGTCCCACGGATCGAGCCTGGAAGCACCGACCTGGTGGTCCTTCCTTCGGAGTGGGCTGCGCCGGAGATCCTCGGCTCGTCGGCGATTCCGGGCGAAGTTCGCCACGACGCTGCGCATCGTCGGCAGGTCGAGGGACGGATCGCCGGGCAGGATGTCCGGCTTCCCGAGAGCCTCCATGGCTGCCGCCTGAACGACGCCCTCGGCCCCATCCTGGTCCGACGGACCAAGGAACTTCGAGGCGTGAGCGAGGAGGAGCCCACGATGGTTCTGGAGCAGCGTCTCGACCCGGCTCTCACACGAACGGGCCCTCTCCTCCGAGGGCCCCCGGGCGCCCGGCCCAAGCCCCGGCCCGCGGGCCTGCGTTCTGAATTCGGTGTTACGGGA
>JBJHCE010000066.1:0-15833 GCA_050485865.1 Gemmatimonadales bacterium
CGGCGTGCCCCAGCTCACCGCGATCATGGACGCCGTGGACGGGGTCGCCGGGGCGGTCCCGGTGATCGCCGACGGAGGGATCCGCTACTCCGGTGACCTGGTGAAGGCGCTCGCCGCCGGCGCCTCCACGGTCATGATGGGCTCCATGTTCGCCGGGACCGACGAATCCCCGGGGGAGAGCTTCCTCCTCGAGGGGCGCCGCTACAAGATGGTCCGGGGAATGGGCTCCCTCTCCGCCATGGAGGAGGGGTCCGCCGACCGCTACTTCCAGGATTCGGGGCGGGGCGCGAAGAAGCTCGTGCCCGAGGGGATCGAGGCCCGGGTCCCGTACAAGGGGCCCGTGGCGGACATCGTCTTCCAGCTCGTGGGCGGCCTCCAGTCCGGCATGGGGTACGTGGGCGCCGGGACCATGGAGGAGCTCCATTCCGCCTCACGCTTCTGCCGGGTGACCCCCGGCGGGCTCCGCGAGTCCCACCCGCACGACGTGACGATCACGCGCGAGGCGCCGAACTATCGCCTCTGAGCGGGGGCACCCGGGGGGGCGACGGCGCCTGTTGCCCCCCCGGGTTGCATCCCGTGAACCTCCGTCGTACCCTTCCGAGCTCCACGAACCCCGAGTTCCGTGCCTCCGACGACGCTGACCTCCGCGCCCCTCCTCCTCGGCCCCGGCCCCTCGCCCGTCTCCGCCCGCATTCGCGAGGCCATGGCGAGGCCCACGCTGGGACACCTGGACCCCCGCTTCCTCGAGCTCCTGGACGACGTGAACCGGCGTCTCCGGGAGGTCTTCGGTACCGCGAACGCCACCACGTTTCCCGTGTCCGGGACCGGCTCGGCGGGGATGGAGGCCGCGATGGTGAACCTCCTCGAGGCCGGGGACACCGCCATCGTGGGGGTGAACGGGGTGTTCGGAACGCGGCTCGCCGAGGTGGCGTCACGCCTCGGTGCCCGGGTGGTGCGGGTGGAGGCGCCCTGGGGGGAGGCCGTTGCCGAGGATGCGCTCATCGAGGCGGCGCGGGCGAACCCCGACGCCCGGGTCCTGGCGGTGGTTCACGCCGAGACCTCGACGGGGGTGCACCAGCCCCTCGACGCGGTGGGTGCCTTCCTCCGCGACCGGAAGACCCTCTTCGTCGTGGACGCCGTGACCTCCCTCGGGGGCGTTCCGGTGGAGGTGGATGCCCGGGGGATCGACGTGTGCTACGCGGGAACGCAGAAGTGCCTGGGCGTGCCCCCGGGGCTCGCGCCGATCACCTTTTCGGAGCGGGCGCTGGCGCGGGTGAGGGGGCGCACCCTTCCCCCCTCCTCATGGTACCTGGATGTGGGGCTCATTGCCGGGTACCTGGGGGCCGACCGCCGCTACCACCACACGGCCCCGATCAACCAGATCTACGCGCTCCACGAGGCCCTCGTGGAGCTCGGAGAGGAGGGGCTCGAGGCCCGCTACGCCCGGCACCGGCGCGTGGGCGAGCGGCTCCAGCATGCACTTGCCGACCGGGGGTTCACCCCCTTCACCGCCGCGGGGGTGCGACTCCCCCAGCTCACCGCGGTTCGCCTCCCCGGGGGAAGAGAGGAGGGGCCCATGCGGCGCCGGCTCCTGGAGGACTTCGGGATCGAGGTCGGCGGTGGGCTCGGGCCCGTGGCCGGCCAGATCTGGCGGATCGGGCTCATGGGTGACGGGGCGCGGGATGCGTCGGTAGACGCCCTCCTGGAGGCCGTGGACGTCATGCTTCCCCGAGGAGGTGTGGCATGATGCGGGGGTTGGGGGGTGGGGGCGGGGTGGTGCTGTTCGCGGCGGGTCTTCTCCTCGTCGGAGGATGCCAGCGGGTGGCCATGGGTCCGGCGCCGGGCGAGGCGCCGACCCCGCAGGAGCCGCGGGTGGCCGTCACGGCTCCGGGGACCGAGGTGCCGGTTTCGCCGCCGGTCCGGACGGGTGCGATCCCGGTCATCGAGGTGGACCCGGGGCTCGACCCGATCCTCCACTCGGTGGTGTCCCAGGATCCCCGGCTCGAGGAGCGGATCGAGTTCTGGGTGGATTTCTGGAGCACCCGGGGGTCGGGGCACTTCCAGGTCTACCTGGAGCGGATGGCCATCTACGAGTCCTGGGTCGAGGCGGAGCTGGACGCCCGGGGGCTTCCCCGGTCCCTCAAGTACCTCCCCATCGTGGAGAGTGGCTACCACGACATCATCGCGAGCCGGGTGGGGGCCACCGGGCTCTGGCAGCTCATGGCGCCGACGGCCCGGGAGCTCGGGCTCACGGTGGGCGCCCTCGTGGACGACCGGCGGGATCCCCTCGTTTCGACCCGCGCCGCCCTCGACTACCTGGAGACGATGCACGGAATGTTCGGCTCCTGGTTCCTTGCGCTGGCGGCCTACAATGCGGGCCCGGGGAGGATCCGGGGGATCGTGAACCGCCACGCGCCCGGGCAGGACGTGCTTGCCGACCTGGACTACCTGGAGCTTCGCCCCCACCTCCCCGCGGAGACGCGGGAGTTCGTGCCCCGGTTCTTCGCGGCGGCCCGGATCGCGCGGAACCCCGAACAGTACGGCTTCGAGCGGCACCTCCCCCATGCGATCCTCGCCTGGGAGGAGGTCATCGTGCCGGACGCCACCTCCCTCGACGTGGTCGCGTGGGCCGCAGGCGTGTCCGAAGACGAGGTCCGGGCCCTCAACCGCCAGTACCTCCGCGGATTCACGCCGAACGGGGAGCCGCGGGTGGTGCGCATCCCCACCGGGACCGGAGAGCGGTTCAGCTGGGCCTACGACCTCGTCCCCCCCGAATACCGGATCTCCTTCCTGGAGCACGCGGTGGCCCGGGGCGAGACGCTGGGCGGGATCGCCGGGCGCTACGGGATCCGCCTCGCCGAGCTCCAGGCCGCGAACCCCGGTGTGGACCCGCGGCGCCTCCAGATCGGGCAGCGCCTGGTGGTGCCGGTGGCGGGAGGCGCCGGCTCCATCGCCACCCGGATGGCGGCCCTCGAGGCGGCGCGCTTCGCCGGGAGTCTCCCGGTGGAAGAGGCCGCCTCCGAGTCCCAGGTGGAGACCCTGGATGCCGGGCAGGGGGGGCCGTCGGAGAACGGGGCCCCGCCGCCGGCGGACCCGGTCCCTGTCGCCGGAAGCGCCGGGGCGGAGGACGCGGCTTCGGGAATGCGGATGCACCGGGTCGCCCGGGGGGAGAACCTCACGGTGATCGCCCGGGCCCACGGGGTGAGCGTGGCCGACCTCCAGCGCTGGAACGGGCTTTCCGCCTCGGCGGTGCTCCGGGTGGGAGACGAGCTCGCCGTGGGGAATGGGATCCGGACCCACACGGTCGTGAGGGGGGACACCTGGGGGGCGCTCGCCCGCCGTTACGGGACCAGCGCCGCGGAGCTCGCCCGGCTGAACGGGCGGACCCCCTCCGACCTGATCCGGGTCGGCGAGACGCTTCGGGTGCCCTGACCCGCCGGGGGCTCAGGCGCCCGGAAGGAGTTCCCTGCGCATTCCGGAAATGAGGCCCGCCACCAGGAGCTGGGGGTTCACGTTTCCCGAGGCCTGTTCCCGGGCCCGCTCCACGGCGGCGAGGGCCCGTGCCGGCCCCTCGGGACGGACCCCGCGCTCCTTCACCCGGCGTGCGAGCCACTCCGCCGCGTCCCGGTTCCGGATGGCCTCGTCCACGTCGGAGGAGGCGGCGGCCAGGTCACGCAGCCAGAGTTCCACGAAGGCGAGGAGCTCCATGAGCCCCCGGGCCCCCGACGCGGACTGACCGAGGGCCTCGGACCAGCCGTCGGAGGCGCGGGGCGAAAGCGCCGCGTTGACCAGGCGGAGCGCGGATTTCCGGGTCCGCTCGAGGGGCCCGTCTTCCGTCCCCTCGGGGAGGAACCCCAGTGCGCGCCCTATCGAGCCCCCGGAGAGGAGCGCCGCCCGCTCGGCCGCCTCCGGGTCCACGCCGGCATGGGCCACGAGGGCCTCGGCCACGATGCGTTCCGGAAGGGCTGGAACGTGAAGCGCCATGGAGCGGGACCGGATCGTGGGAAGAAGGCGTCCCGGTTCGCTCGAGGTGAGGACGAACCAGGTCGATGCCGGCGGTTCCTCCAGGAGCTTGAGGAGCGCGTTCGCAGCCTCCTGGCTCGCCTCCTGGGCCACGAGCTCCTCCGCGTCGGCGAGGAGAAAGAGCCGGCGCCCCGACGGACTCGCACTCCGGCCCGCCTCCTTCTTGAGGTTCCGGATCGTGCCCAGGTGGAGTGCGCGCACCTCGGTGGAGTGGGTGGAGCGGAGGGGACGCTCCCGGGTCTCCTCGAGGGCCTCGCGCCGGGCGTCCTCGAGGGCCTCGTCGTCGCGCTCCCGGCTCCCCCGGGAGCGGGGCCTCGGCACCGGAAAGTACCAGTGGAGGTCCGGGTGTTCGAGGCGAAGGGCCTGGTGGCAGGGTCGGCAGCTCCCACAGGGACCCGACGGCTCGGGCGCGGTGCAGACCATGAGCTGCCCGAGCCAGTGGCCCAGGCGCTGCTTTCCCGCGCCGGGGGGGCCATGGAGGAGAACGACCGGCGGAAGCCGGTTCCGCCGGAGGGCCGAGGCCAGGGCGGCACGGGTGGCGTCGTGGCCTGCCACCGGGTGAAGCGCCATGCGCCTCAGTCCCCCCGCGGCCGGAGCCAGATCATCGGGTCCTGGGCCTGGGGCGTGCCCCCGGCGCCGGGGGCACGGATCTGGAACTCCAGGTGAGGACCTTCCGGGGTCTCGGTCCCGCCCACGGTGCCGACGACCTGCCCGGCGCGAACGGTCCGGCCCTCGACCACCCCCAGCTCCTGGAGGTAGAGGTACAGGGTGTAGTAGCCGTCTCCATGGCTCACGATGACGGTGGGGCCGTACCCTTCGAAGGGGCCGGCCAGCACGACCAGGCCGTCACGCACGGCCTGCACCGGGGTCCCTGCCGGCGCCCGGATCCCCACCCCGTTCCACCGGAGCACCGTCCCGTTGGGCCTCCGTTCCGGACCGAACCGGTAGAGGATCTCGCCGCTCACCGGCCAGTCCAGGTTCCCGATGTCGGCGGTGGAGAGCGTCACCGCGGTGGGAGTGGCGGCTCCGGTCGCGGCGGCCCGTGCCTCGGCCTCGAGCCGGCGCCGTTCCAGGTCGGCGACCAGGTTCGTGAGGCGCCGCTCGTCCGCTTCGAGCTGGTCGAGGCGGGACATGGTCTGGCGCTCCGAGGTCAGGAACTGGTCCAGGGTCCGCTGGTGCTGCTGTTCCACCTGCCGGAGCTCGGCGACCTCGCCCAGGTGGGCCTGCCTGAGGCGGCCGAGCTCGGTGAGGCTCTCCTGGAGTTCCCGACTCTGGCTTTCCAGCGCGCGCTCCAGCCGCTGCACCCCGGCAATGAGGGTGCGGTCGTAGCCGGCCATCATCTCGAGGTAGCGGTACCGGTTCAGAAGGTCGGTGAAGGAATCCGCCCCGAGAAGCACGCGTACGGTGCTGAGCGGTCCCTGCTTGTAGATCCCGCGCAGGCGGTGGTTCAGCACGGCCTGGCGTTCGCGCATCTCCTCGCGGGTGCGGAGGAGGTCCGCGGTGGTGGACCGGGTGCGCTCCGAGGTGGCCTCGACCTGGAAGTCGATCTCCGCCAGGACGGACCGGGTGGCCGAGAGTTGCCGCTCGATGTTCTGGAGCTCTCCGGAGACGTTCCGGACCCGGGACCGGAGCGCGTCCATTTCGCGCTGGAGTCGCTCCCGCTCGGAGCGGATCTCCTCGAGGCGTCGCTGGCTCTCCAGGATCTCGCGCCGGAGGGTGTCCGCGGGCGCACCCTGCTCCCTGCCCGCCAGCGCCTGCGGAGCTGCCAGCTCGGCGCCGACCACGACACCGGTGAGGAAGAGGGCGGCAAGGGCGGGCCGGATGCACTGCCACGGGGCGAGGGGGCGCATCGGGTCAGACCTCCTGCAGGTAGCGGCGAACGGCCAGGGCGCTCGCCAGGAGCCCGAAGATCCCGCCGAAGGCGATCCCTCCGGCGAGCCACCCCGGGGGGATCCAGTCCAGCCGGAAGACCGCCTGCGACACCGCCATGAACGAGATCCAGGTGAGGCCCGCCGCGAGGATTCCGCCCAGTGTCCCGGTGAAGGCTCCCTCCACGAGGAAGGGGCGCCGGACGAACCCGTTCGTGGCTCCCACGAGGCGCATGACATAGATCTCCTCGCGCCGGGCGAAGATCGCGATCCGGATCGCCGTGCCGATGATGAGCGCCGCCACCACGGCGAAGGCCCCCCCCAGGATCAGGGTGGCCATGGCCCCGATGCGCTGGAGAAGGTGGAGCCGGTCCACCCACTCCTGTCCGAAGCGGACATCCTCGATGAAGGGGTATACGGCGAGCCGGTCCGCCACCCGGGCCACCGCATCGGGGGTCCGGAACCCCTCGAGGAGCTCGATTTCGAGGGAGGCGGGAAGCGGGTTCACGTCGAGCCCCACGAAAAGCTCCTCGAACTCCGGGAGGTCGCGGCGGGCCGCCTCCAGCGCATCCTCCTTGGATACGTACCGCACACCCCTCACCTCGGGCATCCGGAGCACGTCCTCCTCCAGGAGGGTGATCTCGCTCGGGCGGGCGCCGTCGTGGAGGTACGCCACCACCTCCACCCGCTCCTCGATCCGCTGGAGGGCCTCGTGGAGGTTGTAGGTGGCGACCCCGAAGAGCCCGACCACGTAAAGGGCCAGGGCCACCATTGCCGCCGAAAGCACGGTGAGGAACGGGGCCCTCCGGATTCCCTTCATCGCCTCCCGGATCGCGTGCATGGCTCAGCCCTCTCCCTCGGCACCGGGGACCATCACCGGCTCCGGCGCGGGGTCCGGCCGGGCGCCCGGGGCCGGAGCCCCCGAGTCGAAGACGAGCCGGCCCTGCGACAGCTCGAGGAGCCGAAGTGACGGGTGGGCACGGACGAGCTCCAGGTCGTGGGTGGCCATGACGACGGCCATCCCCGAGGCGTTCAGGTCCCGGAAGAGGTCCATGATTCCGCGGGCGGCCCGTTCGTCCAGGTTTCCCGTGGGCTCGTCGGCGAGGAGCACCTGGGGCTGGTTCGCCAGCGCGCGGGCAGTGGCGACCCGCTGCTGTTCACCCCCGGAGAGCTCCTCCACCCGGGCCCCGGCCTTGGCCGAGAGCCCCACCTGCGAGAGGAGCCGGTTCGCCCGGGAGACCACCTCGGACGTCCGGTGTCCCGTCACCTCCAGCGCGAATTCCACGTTGTCGCGGGCCGTGCGCCCGGGGAGGAGCCGGAAATCCTGGAAGACCATTCCGACCCGGCGCCGGAGCTTCCAGAGCTCCCGGTCGGAGGTGAGGCTCGACGAGAAGCCGCAGATCCGGACCTCCCCGTCGGTGGGCCGCTCCGCCAGGTGAAGGAGGCGGAGCGTGGTGGACTTCCCCGATCCCGAGTGGCCGGTGAGGAAGACGAACTCGCCCTTCTCGACCTGGAAGGAAACGTCCTCGAGGGCGTTTCCTCGCCGGGGGTAGGCCTTCGTCACCTGGGAGAAGCGGATCACGGCGGGGGCTTCCTCGGACTTCGGGTGTCGCGGGACCGATCGAGGCCGCGTGACGACGTGACGAACGGGGGAACGGAGTTCCGGAATCTACCCGGAAGGCGCCGGAGGTGTCAAAGGAATGACGCCATCTGTTTCCGCACCCAACGCCCCCCTCCGGCCGCGACAGAGGCGGATGGCCAGCTCGAGCGCCTCTCCCGCCGAGGAGGGGTCCGCCGTCCCGGTTCCCGCCCGATCGAAGGCCGTGCCATGGTCCGGCGAGGTGCGGACGAAGGGGAGGCCCAGGGTCACGTTGACCCCGGCGCCGAAGGAAAGGGTCTTGAAGACCGCCATTCCCACGTCATGGTACGGGACCGCCACCGCGTCCGCCGTGCCCCGGAGAAGCCGCTGGAAGACCGTGTCCGCGGGAAAGGGACCTTCCACGTCTGCCTCCGCACCCCGAAGCGCCGCCACTGCCGGCTCGAGTACCCGCGCCTCCTCGTCACCGAAGAGCCCGCCATCCGACGCGTGGGGGTTCAGGGCACAAAGGGCGATGCGGGGGCGCGGGATCCCCCACTCCGACCGAAGCGAGGCAGCGAGGAGGCGAAGCTGTGCCACGACCCGCTCCCGCGTGAGGGCCCGGGGGACCTCGCGAAGCGCCAGGTGGGTGGTGACGAGGAGGATCCGGAGAGGCGGACGATCGCCGGTCCCTTCCGAGGCCATGAGCATCCCCACCTCCGGCGCGCCGGAGCGGAGCTGGAAGAACTCCGTCTGCCCAGGGACCCGGAGCCCCGCGGCGTGGAGCGCGGGTTTCGATACCGGACCGGTGACGATCCCCTCCACCGCGCCGGACAGGGCGAGCCGCGTCGCCTCCTCGAGGGCCGCCGCCGACACCGCCCCCGCCGACGCCTCGGTTCCGTCGAAGGGCCCGGTGTCCACGAACTCGAGGGTGATGCCCCGTCCCGTCGTGGCCTCGCGAAGCCCTTCACCCGCCCCGGAACCCGCCGCCCCGAGGACGCATGCATGGAGGCCCTCGGGGACTGCATCCAGCGAGGCCAGGGCGCGGAGCATCACTTCGGGGCCGATTCCCCGGGGGTCCCCCAGGGTGACCGCGAGGCGAAGGGGGCCCCGCGTCCCCTCCGGGGCTCCGGGATGCGGCGCGCGGTCCATTTGCCGGGAAACCGGCTCCCGCGGGGGGGCCGTCAGATCCGGATGTCGACGTAGGTGCGCGACCGGAGTTCCCGGATCAGCCGCTCCTGCATGCGCTCCATGCGGAGCCGCTCGCGAATCTGCGAACGGAGGTCGTCCAGGGTGAACTCCCCGTCGTCGCGGACCCGGGTTACGCGGAAGATGGCCCACCCCTCGCGCCCGGATCCCATCTGGAAGGGAAACGGCCCGATCACGTCTCCTTCCGAAGCGGCCAGGAGTTCGGCGGCGAAGGCGTCGGGGATCTGCTGGAGCTGCGCCCGGGGAACCGCAATGGAGTCCCCGGTGCCCTGGGCGCGCTGCTCCTCGGTGAAGCCGCGAACGGGCTCCCCGGCGCGGATCCGGTCCCGGATCCCTTCCGCCCGAACCCGCGCCGCCTCGACGTCGGCGTCCGTCACTTCGGCCCCGATGAGGATGTGCCGGATCCTCCGCTCGGCGCCCCGGATCCGGTCCACCTGGATCACGTGGGCTCCGTACGTGGTGGTCACGGGGCCGGCGATCGCGCCCTCGCGGAGCTGGAACGCGGCGTCCTCGAACTCCCGCACGAGACCGTCTCCGCGCCGCCACCACCCCAGGTCGCCGCCCCGGGTCCGCGTTCCCTCGTCCTCGGAGAGCTGGCGGGCCAGCTCCTCGAAGTCCTCCCCGGCCGCGATCCGCTCGAGGATCCGCTCGATCTCGGCCCGGGCCCGGTCAAGCGCCTCGGCCGACGGCTCGGGCTGGACGTACACCTGCTGGAAGGCGACCTCGGCGGGCCTCGCGGCCAGCTGCGTTCGCTGTTCCTCGTAGTAGGCCGCGATGTCCGCCTCGTCCACCGCCACGGGGCGCGCACCTCGAAGCTGCGACTGCATGTACGACTGGATCAGGAAGTCCCGACGGAGCCGGTCCCGGATCTGGGCCCGGTACTGGGCCACGGAAATCCCCTGGGAGCGCTCGAGCTCCTCGCGGAGTGCCGTCTCCGTTCCCCACCGGCGGATCTCCTCGTCCCAGGCCTGCCGGAGGGCCGCGTCAATCCGGTCGTCGGACACCACGATCGTGGTGTCCCGCGCTGCGGCCTGGAGAAGAAGCTGTTCGTTGATCAACCCTTCCAGGATCTCCCGCCTCAGTGCATCCCGCTCTGCGGCATCCGTGGGGATCTGGGCCCCGCGGGCCTGGAGCCTGAGGAGCTCCTCCTCGATGTCGGTCACGAACACGACGGAGTCCCCCACCACCGCCGCGAACCGGTCGACGCGCTGGTCCGCCTGACCCGCTGGGATCCGCACCTCCTGGGCCGCGAGGAGGGTCGGGAGAAGGAGCGCGAGCGCCGCCGCAGGGGCGCCGGCGAGGGAGGGACGAAGACGATGTTGGCGCATGGTCGGGGCCGGGTCGGGCGGAGGCCCGGTGTGACGGGCCGAAGGGGCGAAGCCTGTGCCGGGGAGGAGAGGGCCGCCCCGCGCCACCGTACTAAACCGGCTGCGCGGGGCGGTTCCTCCTCCTTCTCCGGATCGGGAGCCGCCGGAGAATCAGTCCTGGGTGTCGTCGTCCGGGCCCGGGGGCGCGGCGTCGCCAGGCTCACCCTGGTACCCTTCCCTCCGGAGCTCCTCGACCCGGGTCCGGGTCCGCTCCACTCCCGATTCGGAAATGGCGTACCCGTAGCGGGCCCGGAGCGGAAGGGCGAGCTGCTGCAGGGGGAAGACGTCGGCATCGCCCCGCACCACGTCCACGAGAAGGTCCTTCACCGTCCGCTCCACCGCCTGCCTGAGGGATTCACCCGACGCCCGCTCGATGGTGGTGACGCCGATCATTTCGGCGAGACTCCGGTACTGCTCCCTGATCCCTTCCCGGAGCTCCCGGGTCTCGGCGGTATCGGGCTGGATCCCGCGGCGCCGGGCCTCGACCACCAGCACCTCGCTCCGGAGGAGGTTCTCGAGGAGCCCCCGGAGGTCCGAGTCCGCCGCTGTCCCGACCTGGGGGATGAGGGCAGGGGCCTGGTTCGTCAGGAAGTCGGCGAAATCGGCACCGGTGAAGGAACCACCCTCGTACCGGGCCAGGGTGCGCCCGGCGAGCCGCCGGGAGATCTCGTTTTCCACCTCGGCGGCCACGTCGCGCATGACTTCGGGGGCACCGTCCTCGATCCGGATGTTCGCGTCCCGCTCCACGTCGGCCACGAAGATCGACTCGGCCTGGAGGATTCGCTCCTGGGCGACCTGCCGCCGCAGCTCGTCGCGCATCTCCTCGAAGGAGGCGACCCGCCGGTCCTCGACCCGGATCACGTGGAACCCGTACTGGGTCTCCACCAGCTCGCTTACCTCGCCCGGCTGGAGGCTGAAGGCCGCCTCCTCGAAGGGGGCGACCATGATCCCCCTTGGGAAGTACCCCAGGTCCCCACCCTGCTCGGCACTCCCCGGATCCCGCGACCACCGCGACGCGAGGTTCGCGAAGTTCGCCCCGGCCACGGCCTCCGCCCGGACCTGCGCGGCCAGGTCGCGGAGCGAATCGCGCTGCGCCGAGGTCACCCCGTCGGGGAAGGCGAAGAGGATGTGCCGCGCCCGGACCTCCTCTCCAGGGCGTTCCGCCTCGTAGATGGCCTCGAGCTCCGCATCGTCCACCTGGACGTCGTCGTCGATGACCTCCTCGCGGAGCAGCATCACGAGGCCCTGCTTTTCCTGGGGGTCCAGGATCACGGAGAGGTCGAGGCGCTCGAGCGCCCCCTCCTCGTTCATGAGCATGGCGAGGAGGGCGTAGTCCACCCAGAACTCCGACAGCGCCCGGACCACCTCGGCGTCGGCGGGAAGCTCCTCCGAGGGGGCGAGGAGACGCGCCGCGTCCTCCACCGTGAGGCGGAGGTCACCGGCGCCCGCCACATGGCTCGAGGAGAGGCGGACCTGGTCCCGGTCGCCACATCCGGCAAGGAGAAGGAGGGGAAGGATCAGGAGGACTTGGTGCAGTCGGCGCATGCCAGGTTGCTCGTTCAAGGGTGAGGCAGGCGAAGCCCGTACGCGGTGCGCGTCAGGCCGCCCGTTCGAGGGCGCCGAGCCAGGCATCCAGCGCCCGGATCAGCGTTCTTGTCAGCGGCTCCACCCCCCCCTGGCGAAGGCCCAGGGAAAGCGGAACCATCCGCTTCACTTCCACTTCGATCTGTCGGTCCCGGAAGGGCGCCTCGAGCACGGACATGCGCGGCGCGGCGGCCGGCCGGAAGGTCAGCCGTCCCTCGCGTCCACGCACGAGCATGCGCTCGATCCCGAGCTCCTTCCCCTGGAGGCGGAGGACGTGGGCGTCCAGGAGACGCTCCACCTCTTCCGGCGGCGGACCGTACCGGTCCACCAGCTCCTCCCGGAGAAGATCCACCGCGGATCGCTCCTCCATCTTCGAAAGCCGGCGATAAAGATGCAATTTCTGGCTCGAATCCGAAACGTACGCGTCCGGGAGGAAGGCGGACCCCGGAAGCGACACCTCGGGTTCCGGGTACTCCCGGACGCCGTCGGCCCCGGCGCGCACCCGCCGCACCGCATCCTCCAGGAGCCTCAGGTAGGTGTCCATTCCCACCGCATGGGCGAACCCCGACTGGTCGGCCCCGAGGAGACTTCCCGCCCCCCGGAGCTCCAGGTCCCGGAGCGCCACCTGGTACCCGCTCCCCAGTTCGGTATGGTGCTCGAGCACCGCCAGCCGTTGCCTGGCCTCCTCGGTGATCCCGTCGGGGGTCACGAGGTAGCACCAGGCCCGCCGGTCGGAGCGCCCGACCCGCCCGCGAATCTGGTAGAGCTGCGCGAGCCCGAAGCGGTCCGCCCGGTCCACGATGAGCGTGTTCGCGTTCGGCACGTCGAGTCCGTTCTCCACGATCGACGAGCAGACGAGGACGTCGATCCGCCCCTCGATGAAGTCCCGCATCACGTGGTCGAGCTCCCGCGCCCCCATCTGCCCGTGGGCCACCTCCACCCGGGCCTCGGGGGCGAGCCTGTGCACCCGCTCGGCAATGGTGTGGATCGTCTCCACCCGGTTGTGCAGGAAGTAGACCTGCCCCCCCCGGTCGAGCTCCCGCCCGATGATCTCCGAAAGGAGCGCGTCGCTCCAGGGAATCGACTGCGTGTGCACCGCCAGCCGGTCGCGGGGCGGGGTCCGGATCAGCGAGAGGTTCCGGATCCCCGCCAGGGAGAACTGGAGGGTCCGGGGGATCGGCGTCGCGGTCAGGGTAAGCACGTCCACCGAGGCCTTGAGCTTCTTCAGCCGCTCCTTGTGTTTCACCCCGAAGCGCTGCTCCTCGTCCACCACGAGGAGCCCCAGGTCGCGGAACCGGATGTCGGGCGAGAGCATGCGGTGCGTCCCCACCACGATGTCCACCTCCCCCGACTGGAGCCCCGCCACGATTTCGGTGGTCTCCGCCGCCGACCGGAAGCGCGAGAGCGCCCCCACCCGCACCGGGAAGTCGGCGAGCCGCTCCTCGAAGGTCCGCCGGTGCTGTTCCACCAGGATCGTCGTGGGGGCGAGCACCGCCACCTGCTTTCCGTCCTGCACGGCCTTGAATGCCGCCCGGATCGCCACCTCCGTCTTCCCGAACCCCACGTCGCCGCAGACGAGCCGGTCCATGGGGCGCCGGGACTCCATGTCCTTCTTCACCTCGGCGGTGGCCCGGGCCTGGTCGGGGGTGTCCTCGTAGAGGAACGCGGCCTCCATCTCGCGCTGCCACTTCGTGTCCGGCCCGAACGCATGCCCCTCGGCCACCTCGCGCTCGGCATAGAGCTCCACGAGCTCCCGCATGAGCTTCGCAATGGCCTCCTCGGTCTTCCGCCGGAGGGTCTTCCACCGCTTCCCCCCGATCCGGTGCACCTGCGGCGGCTCCTCCTCGTCGGTCTCCCCGACCCACCGCTCCACCAGGTCCAGCCGGTAGACCGGCACCCGGAGCACCTCGCCCCCGGCGTACTCGATGGCGAGCACCTCGAGCTCCGTGCCCGCCACCACCAGGTGCTCGAGCCCCCGGAAGCGGCCGATCCCCTGCTCCATGTGCACCACGTAGTCGCCGGGGGTGAGCTGGGCCAGGCTCTCGAGGGCCACCGCCCCCCGGAAGCTCCGCCCCGACCGGACGCGCCGGCTCCGGCGGAAGATCTCGTGGTCGGTGAGGACGTTGAGCGGCGGCTCCGCACCCGCCAGCCGGAATCCTCCCTCCACCGTTCCCACCCCCACCTGCACCCCGGGAAGCGGCCTCCCCCCCTCGACCAGGATCTCCTCCAGCCGCTCCACCTGCCCCTCGTTGTCGCAGAGGATCACGGTGGCGTGCCCCCGCTGGGCCTCTTCCTTCAGGAACGAGACCAGGGTCGGGATCCTCCGCTCGATCACGGGCGGGGCCGCGGCCCCCAGGTTCAGGTCGCCCCCTCCCTCGCCCGCCACCTGCACGATGGCGTGCCGGCGCACCTTCGCCACGGCGTCCTCCACCGGCACGAGGATCGTCTCCACCTCCGGGAGGCGTTCCCCACCGTCGTTCCTGTCGTGGCGGATGCGGGAGGCCTGGTCGAAATGGCGCTGGAAGGCTTCCGGCCAGGGCGTGGCCGCGAGGTCGATGAGCACCGCGTCGTCGGGGAGGATCTCGAGGAACGACCGCTGGGCCCGCCCGGCTTCGCCCTGGCCCCCCGTGGGGAAGGAGGCGGGGAGGAGGTGCACCCGGTCCTCGGAGGTGGTGGAGCGCTGGTCGGCCACGGCGAAGCGGCGGATCGAGCTGATCGTGTCGCCCCAGAACTCGATGCGGACCGGGTCGGCGGCGCCGAGGGAGTAGACGTCCACGATCCCTCCGCGCACCGCGAACTGACCGACCTCCTCCACCAGGGGGGTGCGCTCGTACCCCAGGGCCTCGAGCTCCTCCACGAGGAGCTGGAAGCCGATCTCCTCGTCCACGGAGAGCTCGAGGCGGAGCCGCGCCAGGCGGTCCGGAAGCTCCACCCGCTCCTGGAGTCCCCGGGGGGTGGTGACGAAGACCCGGGCGCTTCCGCTGAAGAGCGCCTCCACGGCCTCGACCCGGAGTCCGCCGATCCGGGGGTCGCTCTCCTCGCCGTAGAACCGGGCCTCTCCCTGGGGGAAGAGGGGGGCGGCCCCGTCGCCCAGGAGGGAGACCAGGTCCGCCTCGGCGCGGGCGGCGGGCTCCGGGCCCTCGGCAACGACCACGAGGAGGCGCCCCGGGAGGGCGTGGGCCAGCGCCGCGACGAGGGCGGTGCCGGCGGAGCCGTGGTTTCCGGTAATGCGGGTGCGGGTCCCGGGCGCCGGGGGTGCGCCCGCGAGGGACGAGAGCACGGGGGTGGAGAGGAGTCCCTCCACCACCCGGTGAATGCGGGGGGTCACGACGGGTCGATGGCCTCGGAATGCGAACGGGCGCCGGTCCACCTTCCGGAGGCGAGCCGGCCTTCAAGGAGGAGGATCGCCAAGAGAAGCCACGGGAGGAAGGGGGTGGCCTCCCTGCCGCGCCGCTCGGCCAGGAGGCGCCGGCTCCACCGCTCCGGGGGGGGACCCTCCGTGGCCACCGTGCGGGGGACCGGGGGGGTGGCCACCACGAGGGGGGGCGGGGCCCCGGCGGGGGCAGCGTCCACCACGGCGCCGGGGTCAGCCGCGGGGAGGAGGGCCGGGTGGAGGAGGCGGTCCAGGAAGGGGACCATGGCCACCGACTCGGGGATCCCGTTCCACGACGGATCGAGGGGGAAGGCCAGGACCCGGATCGGGCGACCCGACGCCTCCGCCGGGGGGGCTTCGAAGAGCCAGGGGATCCCCCGCGAGTCCCGCGCGGCAACGGTCACCCCGGCGGGAAGCTCGGCTGGGGGGAGGATCCGCCGGAGTTCGAGCCCCCCGAGGGTGGGCGGAAGACCGGGGACCGGGCGAAGCGCTCCGAAGGCGTCGTCCGTGGCGGGGGTGGAGAGGCGAACCGGGATCCCCTCTCCCTCCAGGCGGAGGTTGAAGGCAGGGAGGAGCGTCGGGTCCGCCGGGGGAAGGAGGACGCGAACCTCGCCGGACTCGAGGAGGGTGCCGGCACCGCCGTCGGCGGCCGGGGCGCGCCCGGCGAAACGGATCCGGCCGCCCTCGGCCAGGGCGGCGAGGGCCGTCTCCACCCAGGGGTTCGGGGGGCCGGTGAGGCGGACCTCCGGCGCTTCCAGGACCTCGATCCGGACCGGGACCCGGTCATCGAGGCGAAGGGCGTCGGGGTCGATCTCCACGGACCCCTCGATCAC
>JBJHCE010000067.1:0-15784 GCA_050485865.1 Gemmatimonadales bacterium
GAATACCGGAGCGCCCTCGCCTCGGTGGTGGGGTTCAGCCTCGTCCTCGGGAGCTATCTCGTGCTCCGCCTCACCTCGCCCGGCACGGGCTTCCTCCCCTAGCGCCGCCGCCCCCCGCCCCCCCCCGCCCGATGGAGCCCCGCGACCCCGCCCGCCGACCATCTCTCCCCCTCGCCGTGGTGGGGGTGAGCCACCGCACCGCCCCCGTGGAGGTCCGGGAGCGCATGGCCTTCGGACCCTCCGACGCCGAGGCCGCCCTCCTGGAGCTCCGGGGCACGGCGGGGGTGGAGGAGGCGGTCCTCCTCTCGACCTGCAACCGCACCGAGTTCTACATCTTCCCCGCCGCCGACCGCCGGGGGCTCGCCGCCGCCGAGGCGCTCTTCCGGGCCCGCGCCGGCGATCTGGACCGCCCGGCCTCGGACTTCCTCTTCCGCCGCCAGGGAGAGGGGGTGGTGCGCCACCTCTTCCACGTGTCCGCGGGGCTCGACTCCATGGTGACCGGAGAGGCGGAGATCCAGGGCCAGGTGAAGGAAGCCTACGAGCGCGCCACGGGCCTTCCCGTCACCCCCCCCATGGCGGGCCCCGTCCTGAACCGCCTCTTCCAGATGGCCCTCTCGGTGGGGGGCGAGGTCCGCGCCGAAACCTCCATCGGGGAGGGAGCCGCCTCGGTGGCCTCGGTGGCGGTGGAACTCGCCCGGAAGATCTTCGGGACCCTCCGCGGGAAGCGGGTCCTCGTCCTGGGTGCCGGCGCCACCGCCGAGCTCATGGTGGAGGCCCTCGCCCGGGACGGGGTCCGGGGGATCTTCGTGGCGAACCGCACCGTGGAGCGCGCCGTCCCCCTGGCGGAACGCCTCCACGGCCACGCCCTCTCCATGGACCGCCTCCCCGAAACCCTCCCCGCGGTGGACATCGTGCTTTCCTCCACCGCCGCGCCCCACGCCGTCCTCACCCACGAGACCTTCCGCACCGCGTTCCCGAGCGGGAGGCGGCACCCCCTTCTCGCCATCGACATCGCGATCCCCCGGGATATCGACCCCCGGATCGGCGACGAGTCCGAGGTCTTCCTCTACAACGTGGACGACCTCCGCCGCATCGTGGACGAGCACGTCCGGCACCGCGCCGGAGCGATCCCCCATGCCGAGCGCATCATCCGGCGCCACTCCGACGCCTTCCGGAGCTGGTACGCCTCGCTGGAGGCGGTCCCGGTGATCCGCACGATGCGGGAGCGCGCCGAACTCCACCGCCAGGCCGAGCTCGAGCGCCTCTTTCGCGGCCTGGGCCACCTATCCCCCGACGAGCGGGCCCGGGTGGAGGAGTTCAGCCGCCGCCTCCTGAACAAGCTCCTCCACGAACCCACCACGCGCCTCCGGAAGGGTCTGGGCGAGGGGGAAGGGCCCGAACTCGTGGACGCGATGCGGTTCCTGTACGGGGTGGATGCGGAGCGTGCCGACACCGGGGGCACCGGGCATTCGCCCGAAGGGCCTCCGCCCCCCGGGAGCCCCGACCCGGAAGGGCCGGCCTGATGGGACCCGCGCGCCGGGGGGGACTCCCTCTCCCGCCTCCTTCGGCCCACATTGAACGGGTCCCCCCGGAACCCCGGCCCGCCCCGTCACCCCCACCGAACCCTTACCCCACCCGCCGATGACCTTCGCTCCCGCCCTCGCCCTTCTCCTGCAGGCCGCCGCACCCCGGACCGCCATGGACCTGATCCTCGGGGGGACGTGGCCCACGAAGATCATCCTCCTGGTGCTCGCCGGCTTCTCGATCCTGAGCTGGGTCCTGATCTTCTGGAAGTGGCGCCAGTTCCGGACCGTCCAGGAGCAGGGGGACCGCTTCCTCGAGGCCATGGAGCGGGCCCAGCGGCTGGAGGACGCCTACCGGGTGATCCTGACCCTTCCGGACTCGCCGTACGGGCGGGTCTTCCGCCAGGGGGTGAACTTCTTCAGCGAGCTCCGCCCCGGCGCACTCCGGGAGGGGGCCCCGGTGGGCGACGGGCTCTCGCTCACGCAGCTCGAGTCCCTCCGGCTGGTCCTGGAGAAGGGAGAGGCGGAGGAGCGCGACGAGCTCTCCCACGGAATGACCTGGCTCGCGATCATCGGCTCCATCTCGCCCCTCCTGGGGCTCATGGGAACGGTGATCGGGGTCATGAACGCCTTCCTCGGGATCGTGGCCACCGGCTCCACGAACATCGGCGCGGTGGCGCCGGGCGTGGCGGAGGCCCTCGTCACCACGGTGGTGGGGCTCGCCGTGGCCATTCCGGCGGTGATCGGGTACAACTACTACGTGGCGCGGCTGAACCTGGTGAGCGGTGAGCTCGAGGGCTTCTCGAGCGAGTTCATCGGCACCCTGGCCCGCGAGGGGCGCGTATGACCGGATCCACCCGCCGGACGGCGGCGAAGCGGGGCGACCTTCCGGTGAACGCCGAGATCAACGTGACCTCGCTCATCGACGTGGCCTTCACCCTCCTCGTGATCTTCATCATCACGGCGCCGGCGCTCACCGGGGGGCTCGAGGTGAACCTTCCCGAGACCCGGACCCAGCCCCTGACCGTGTCCGACGACTCGTTCATCGTCTCGATGGATGCGGACGGATCCATCTACATCGGCGAGACGCCGGTGGCCCGCGACGAGTTCGTGGCCACCCTGGACCGGCTCATGGACGTGGCGGGAGCCCGGGACATCTTCCTGAAGGCGGACGAAGACCAGATCCACGGGCCCGTGGTCTGGGTGATCGGGCACCTGCAGGCGGCCGCCCTCGAGCGGGGGGGGCGTTTCGCCCTCATCGCCGAGGCCGAGATGCGGCGATGACGGACCCCCCGGGGACCCCGACCACCCGGTCCGCTGTACGATGAAGGTACCATGACCGGCTGGCATCGCACCCCGACCCGCCCCGACCGAGGGCCCTTCGTCGCCTCCGTGGCGCTTCACGTGGCGCTCGCGCTCCTCGTGTGGGTCGTGCACCGGGCCACCTTCTCGCCCCCGGAGTACGTGGCCTACGAGATCATGATCGTGTCGGTGGCGGACCCGGACCTCCCGGAGGTCCTGGACCTGCCGGCCCCGGAGGACCTGGTCGTGGAGGTGCCGAACCCGGAGCTCCCGGCGCCGGAGCCCGAGCCCACCCCCCCGCCCCCCGAGCCCCGTCCCGAGCCGGCGCCGACGCCGCCGCCCCCCGAGCCCCAGCGGGACCCGCCCCCGGATCCGCCGCGCCAGGACCCCCCGCGCCCGGAGCCGCCGACGCCGCAACCCACCCCCACCGTCACGGGGGGCGAGGCAAACATCGACCTGGCCGTTCGGATGGAAGGGCTCCAGCGGGACTTTCCGGAGTACTACGCCAGGATCCAGTTGGCGATGGCCGCCTGCTGGCGGCAGCCCCCCGGGGTGGAGCGGGTGTCGACGATCGTGCGCTTCGAAATCGAGCGGGACGGGTCGATCCGCGCCCGTTCCATCGAGCCCTTTCGCCGGTCGGGGCACGGTGTCTTCGACCTGAGGGCGATCCAGGCGGTGGAGTGCGCCGGCGAGAACCAGCGCATCCCCCCGCTCCCCGACGAGATCCCGGGAGCCCGCCTCCCGATCCAGTTCACCTTCACTGCCTCCGGGTTCCGCGAATGATGGGACACACGGCCTCCCCCGCCTCCCGCCTGGGGTCTGTCTTCCCCGGGCTCCTCCTCCTCGCCCCCCTCCTCCTCGCCCCCCTCCTCGTCGCCCCCCGGGGCGCGGCGGCCCAGGACACGGGGGAGCGCTGGCCCGGGGTCTCCCTCGAACTCGTCGGGGACGCGGCCCGTGCCCTGCCCCTGGCGATCCAGCCCTTCCACGGGGCCCAGGGGCAGGAGGACCTGGCGCGGCGGGCCGAGAACATCATGGCCCGGAACCTCCGGTACTCGAACCGGTTTCTCGTGCTGGACTCCCTTCCCGCCGCGCTCACCCGGGGCGAGGGAGTGGACTACGCCCTCTGGGACCAGGTGGGGGCGGCCTTTCTCCTCACCGGCCGCATCGAGACGGCGGGGGGGCGGACGGAACTCGTCACCGAGGTCCACGACGTGGTGTACCGGGAGCTCAAGGGTCGCGCCCGCTTCGCCCTCCCGGCCCCGGACACCCCGGAGTTCCGGATGGCGGTCCACGTGGCCTCCGACGAGGCGGTCTTCTGGGCCACCGGGGAGCCGGGAATGGCGGCGAGCCGCATCGTCTTCTCCAGGCTCACCGAGGGGGGGAACCGGGAGCTCTGGATCGTGGATGCCGATGGCGAGAATCTCCGCCGGCTCACGAGCCACAACTCCCTGGCCCTCACGCCGGCCTGGTCCCCGGACGGGCGCAGGGTGGCCTTCACCTCGTTCGTGAGCGGGCTTCCCCGCATCTACGAGCTGGACCTCGTGACCGGGCGGGAGCGGCAGGTACCCGCCCCCCGGAACGGGGACTACATCACCCCGGCGTATGCCCCCGACGGGGAGACGCTGGCCTTCGCCATCACCGGAAGCAGCGGTCGCTCGGGACTCTACACCTACAACGTGGCCCGGGAGTGCTGCTTCACGACACTCATCGAGGGGCGGAGCGAAGACCTCTCCCCCACCTTCTCCCCCGACGGGCGGCGGATCGCCTTCATGTCGAACCGTCTCGGAACCGGAGCACCCCAGATCTACATGATGCCCGCCGGTGGAGGGACGCCCGAACTCCTCTCGCCGTACCGCTTCGACCGGCCGGGGTACTACTCGTCGCCTCGCTGGTCGCCCCGGGGTGACAGGGTAGCCTATTACGGCCGGATCGAGCGCGTGGGATGGCACCAGATCCTCATTTCCGACGTGGGCCGGGGGAACCGGATCACCCAGCTGACCCAGAGCGGGAACAACGAGAATCCGAGCTGGGCGCCGGATGGCCGGCACCTGGTCTACATGAGCGGTCAGGGGCGGGGGGGAGCGAACGCCCTCGTCATCGTGGACGCCATGACGAGGAGCTCGCGCACGCTGGTCTCCGGGATGGACGTGAAGTACCCCGCGTGGTCCCCCTCGCTGGCCCGGCTCGTGGCCGAGGACCGGGAGGACGAGGATCGCTGAAAACCCTGATGCCACTTGGGAAAATCCCGGGTCACACCGGTTGCGGAAAACCCGGATTTTCGGTATATGAATAAGGACGTTTCTCTCCGTGCGGTCGGCGCGTCCGCGGAGAGGTGCGGGACCCTGCGCACGAACACCCCGAACCCGCTGGACCCACACCCCTTTTCAGGAGTCACGATGTACCGTTCCCGTCTCCTCCTCGTCACCGCGATCCTCGCTCTGACGGCGGTCTCGGCCTGCCGCCGCGAGGCTCCGGAGCCCCCCGCACCGCCGCCGCCGGCGCCGCAGGAGCGGGGTCCCGACCTCGACTCCCTCCGAGCCTGGGAAGACTCGGTGGCCCGTGCCCGCGCCGCCGAAGAGGCCGAGCGCGCCCGCATCGCCCGCATCGAGGCCGCCCGTGCCACCCTCGTCGCCATGATCAACTTCGATTACGACGACTCCAGGATCCGCTCCGACATGGAGCCCATCATGCGCCAGAAGGTGGAGATCCTCCGGTCGAGCCCGAACGTGCGGCTCCGGCTCGAGGGACACACCGACGAACGCGGGTCGGGCGAGTACAACCTGGCGCTGGGAAGCCGGCGCGCGCAGTCCGCGCTCCAGTTCTTCCTCGATGCCGGGATCTCCGCGAACCGCTTCGAGACCACCTCCTACGGCGAGGAGCGTCCCCTGGTGAACCGGAGCGACGAGGCGGCCTGGGCGCAGAACCGCCGCGTCGAGTTCGTCATCATCGCCGGAAACGACCAGATCAACCCGCCCGGCGGGAACTGATCAAGCGCGGCGGGATCGAGGCACGGCCCCGGGGAACCCCGGGGCCGTGCCGGACCGCCGAACCCCAGGAGTACCATGGCCACCACCGCGGCGAGCATCCATCCCTTCCTTTCGTCCCGGGCGCTTCGCGGGATGCGCCTCGGCCTCGCGTTCGCGCTCCTGATTCCCCTCGCGGCCTGTGCCACGAAGCGGGACATCCGGGACCTGGGAGACGAGATCCGGGCCCAGAACCGCGAGCAGGCGGCGCTCATCTCCGAGCTCCGGGCCGAGCAGGCCCGCCTCGAGGAGATCGTCCGGAACCTCTCCTCGGTCCAGGACGAACGCCATACCCAGCTCCTCCGCCGCATCCGCGAGGTCCAGGACGAGCTCGAGCTCGTCCGCGAGGTGGCCGGCGCCTCCCAGGCGGGGCTCGCCGCGGTGCGCGACGCCCTGGCCGCCCGGAGTACCCCAACGACGGCGCCTCGCGGCTTCGAGGAAGGGGAGCGGATCGGCTCCGGCGAGGTGGCGGATCTCTACGAGGAAGCCCTCGCCGCCCACGGTCGGGGGAGTCTCGCCGCGGCCCGGATCGGGTTCCAGGAGATCGTGGACCGGTTCCCGAACCACGAGCTCGCACCCGAGGCCCGCTACTACCTGGCCGACATCGTGGCCCGGGAGGGGGACCTGGACGACGCGCTCCGGCGCTTCATGCAGGTCGTGGACCTCCATCCCACCGCACCCCGGGTCCCCGAGGCGCTCTACCGCGCCGGACTCATTCACCGGGACCGGGGAGAGGCGGACCAGGCCCGGGCCCTTTTCACCCGGATCGTGAACACCTACCCGGACCACGAGGTGGCCGGGCTCGCCCGGGCCTTCCTCGGCGGCACCCGGCGCTGATCCGGCGCCCCCATGCGCTGCCCGGCGTGTGATGCCCCCGACAACCGGGTCGTGGACACCCGGGTATCCCGTGGGGGACGGGCGCTTCGGCGCAGGCGCGAGTGCCTTGCCTGCGCCCATCGCTTCACCACCTACGAGTTCGTCGAGGAGCGCCCGATCCAGGTGCTCAAGCGGAGCGGGGCGGTGGAGGAGTACGACCGGGGGAAGCTCATCCGGGCCGTGAAGACGGCGTGTGCGAAGCGCCCGGTCTCGATGACGGCCATCGAGGAGATCGCCGACCAGGTCGAGGACGCCCTGGGCCGGCAGGCCGGGGTGGAAGTGGCGAGCCACCGGATCGGCGAGCTCGTCATGGAACTCCTGAAGCCCCTGGACCGGGTGGCCTACGTCCGCTTCGCCTCGGTCTACCGCAACTTCCAGGACGTGGACGAGTTCCAGGAATTCGTCGACGAGATGAACGAACGGGGGCGCCTCGAGGTGCAGCGCCGGGTCCAGCCCGAGCTTCCCCTCTGAGCCGCCCCGATCCACTCCCGGCCCTCTGCCCTCCGTGACTCCCTTCCCCCGCCGCGTCCCTTCCCCGGGCTCCGCTTCCCCCGGAGAGATGCCCTTCCTGGACCACCTCGAGGAGCTCCGGTGGAGGATCTTCAAGAGCCTCATCGCACTCGGCGTCGGGTCGGCGGTGGGGCTCGTCCTCGTGATGTACTTCGACGCCATGGAGCTCCTGGTCCGGCCGGTGGAGCCCTTCCTCGGGGGGCAGCAGCTCGTCTACCTGACGCCCACCACCCCGTTCATGTTCACGCTGAAGTTCGGGTTCCTGGTGGGGATCCTTCTCGCGCTTCCCGTCGTAGTATACCAGGTCTGGTCCTTCCTCTCGCCGGCGCTGGACGTGGAGGAGAAGCGGGTGATCGTGCCGAGCCTCTACTTCGGGCTCGTCCTCTTCGCCCTCGGGGTGGCCATGGCCTACTTCTGGGTCCTCCCGCTGGCGCTCAGGTTCCTGACCGGGTTCCAGCAGGATTACCTTCAGGCGGCCATCGAGGTGGGGCAGTACCTGGGGTTCGTGGTGCGGCTCCTCCTCGCCTTCGGGATGGTGTTCGAGCTGCCGGTCGTGGTGATGATCCTCTCGGCGCTGGGGCTCCTCACCCCCCGCTTCATGCGGGAAAAGCGTCGTCACGCCATCGTGGCGGCCACGGTCCTCGCGAGTCTCCTCACCCCCGGTGACGTGGCCTCGACCCTCCTCATGATGGGCCCCATGATCCTCCTCTACGAGGTGAGCATCCTTCTCTCGGCCATGATCCATCGACGGAAGAAACAGCAGGAGGAAGAGGAGCTGCGTCCCTCACCCGAACCCCCGGAAGGGGCCGTGGAGTCGAATCCGTGACGGTCCACTCCCTCTTCCTCGTCATGGCGCTCGCCGGGGCTGCTTCCGGCATGGCCGCAGCTCCGGGTGCCGCTGCGGACCCCGCCCCGGTCGAGGCCCGGGTTCAGCAACCTGCAGACCGCGCCGTGGTGCCTGACACCCTCCGGACCCGGGCCGATTCCCTCCGGGCCCGGGTCCTGGAACGGGTCCGGGAGCAGACCGGTCCCGCCCCGCGTGACACGATCGCCGCCGACACCCTCGGCGCCGATACCGTGGCCGTGGACCCGGCGGCCTCCCCTGGGGCCGGTCTCCCCCGGCCCGGCGCCCCGGGACCTCCGGCTGCCGCCTCCGGCCGTGACACCCGCGGTGAGCTGCCCCTTCCCCCGGAAGCCGACTCGGTGATGCGGGCCCTCGCGGCGCTTCCGGGCTTCACCCCGGCCCTCTTCCAGGGGGCCCGGGCCGAATACGACGCCGACACCCGGGGACTGGTCCTCAGGGGAGGCGCCGGGGCCACGGACGAGGACCGGATCCTGGCCCGCTTCTTCGGGCAGGGGATCCGGCTCGAGGCGGACAGCGCCATCGTCTACGACGACCGGACCGGGCGGGTGCGGACCGTGGGATCCACCCTCCTGACCCCGGACCGGGGGGACCCGGTCCGGAGCCAGTCCCTCGTCTACGACGTGAACGCGCAGCGGGGGACGGCCCGGGGCGCCGAGACCACCTACGCCGAGGGCGGGGGGGAGTGGATCGTCCGGGGGACCGAACTCACCGTACGGGAGGGGGAGATCTTCGGGAGCCGGACCCGGTTCACCTCCGACGACCGCCCCGAGCCCAACTCCTACTTCGAGGCCTCGGAGCTCAAGGTCGTGGCGGACCAGATCCTCGTGGCGCGCTCCGTGCGCCTCCACTTCTCCGAGGTGCCGGTCCTCTGGCTCCCCTTCATCGCCCAACCGCTCCAGTCGGGGCGGAGGAGCGGGCTCCTCACGCCCCGCTTCTCGGTGAACGACATCGTCCGGACCTCGGGGGCGTACCAGCGCCGTCTGTCGAACCTGGGGGTCTACTGGGCCATGTCGGACTACTCCGACGCCACCCTGGCCGGGGACTGGTGGTCCGGGCAGTACACGGCCCTCACCGGGTCCCTCCGGTATCGATGGGCCGAGCGCTTCCTCCAGGGGGAGCTCTCGACCCGCCGGTTCTGGCGGGAGGACGGGGGGCGTGACTTCGCCCTGTCCACCCGGAACAACTGGGAGCCCACCGAGCGGGCCCGGGTGAACGTGTCGGGGAACTACGTCTCGAACACGGGGCTCGTCCGGCAGAACTCCCTGGACCCGAGGGAACTCACCTCCTCGATCAACTCGACCGCCGGGCTCCAGCAGCGCTTCGGGTGGGGGAGCCTCTCCGTGGAGGCCCGGCGGCAGCAGTTCCTCTCCGACGACCGCCTGGAGATGACGCTCCCGAGCGCCACCCTGAACATCTCGTCCTTCACCCTCTTTCCCGCCGTGGGCGCCCAGGCGCGCTGGTACAACAACATGACGGCGAGCGGCTCCACCCGCTTCAGCCGCGACGTGCGGGAGTTCCCGGCCCTCGAGGTCGGCCAGCCCTTCCAGTTCTCCCGTACGGACCAGGTGCGGACGGTGGCGGGGGCCCGGGGAAGCCTTTCTCTCGGGAACCTGGGGCTCGGGCTCAACGCCGATTTCCGCGAGAACGCCTTCTCCGACGTCCCCGATCTCCTGGGGCGTCCCCGGGACCCCTTCCCCATCCTCCAACCCGGCGACGACCTGGACCTCCTGGTCCGTCCCCGGGTGGACTACTCGGATGCGGAGCTGTCCTGGAACGCGTCGCTCTCGTACCAGCAGCGGCTCTTCGGCGCCACCACCGTGACGCCCTCGCTGAACCTGGGTGGGCAGTTCGTGCGGGTGGACTCCATTGCCGCGGCAGAGAACTTCGTGGAGGGACCGACCCGGGTCACCCTCGGGGTCGGTGCCCAGACCGAGCTCTACGGCTTCTACCCCGGGTTCGCCGGCTTCGACGCCCTCCGGCACAAGCTAACCCCGTCGGTGAGCTACAACTACGCCCCGGCGGTGACCCCCACCCCTCTCCAGGAGCGGGTCTTCGGGAGCCGGGCACTCGGGGTCCAGAGCGCCCTCAGCATCACGCTGAACCAGACCTGGGAGGCGCGGGTGAGCGAGCGCGAGGACCCTGCCTCCCCGGCGCGGACCCCGGCGGAGGCGCTCCTTCCGCCGGCGGCGGAGCCGGGGGTGGACCCGGGCGATCCGGACGCCGTGGACCCGGATGATCCGGATCTCCCCCCCCTGGGCGGGGACGAGATCCCCGCGGGGGGGGACCCGCCGGCAGACGATCCCCGGGCCACCCGGGCGAGCCTCCTGGACGACGACGAGGGGCTCCGCCGGCCCCCGCCCTCCAGGATCGTGACCCTCCTCGCCCTCTCGACCCAGGCGGTGAGCTACGACCTGGTCCGCGCCGACTCCACCGGACGCTTCATCGACGGGTTCACGACCCAGCGGATCCGGAACACCGTCCGCTCGGACTTCCTCCGGGGGCTCGACTTCTCCTTCACCCACGACCTCTTCGAGGAGCCGTCGGAGGAGCGCGAGGTCCGGGCCTTCCGGCCGCACCTGGAGCAGGTCTCGCTGGGCTTCGCCCTCGACAACCGGTCCTCCGTGGTCCGCCTCCTGGGCCGCCTCGTGGGGCTCGGCGATCCGGGCACCCCCGCCACCCCCCGCGCCGACGAGGAGCTGGACGACCCCACCGAGCCCGCCGACGGCTTCAGCGACGACCGGGTGCTTCCCGGGTTCTCCGGGCGGTCCCGGAGCCCGACGATGGCCTCCTACGGTCGCGACGGATGGGATGCCCGCCTGAACTACTCCCTTCGGCGTCCCCGGGCGGGGACGAACCGGTCGCAGATGATCAATGGCACCGTGTCGTTCCGCCCCACCGAGCTCCTGGCTCTCTCCTGGACCACCGGGTACGACGTGGAGGCAAGCCGGTTCACGGATCACATGATCTCGGTGCAGCGCGACATGTACGACTGGGAGGCGAGCTTCGGCTTCCGCCAGTCCGTGAACGGGAACTGGACCTTCCGGTTCGAGGTTTCGCTGAAGGCGAACCGGGACCTCCGGTTCGACCACGAGACCCGGAACGTGGACGGGGGGACCGGCGGTCTCGGGAGCGGGGGACTGGGCGGGTTCTGACGTCCGGGAGGCGGACGGTTCCCCCACGTTCTGTCCTCGATCGAGGACACTCTTCCCCGGGTGCGGGACCCTCGATTCGCCCTCCCCGGCCCTTCCATGATCGCGGCCAGGGGGCCCGCAAGTGACCGCGCGCAAGGTACTTGGCGGTCTCGTGCGCATCCCCTGAAGGGAGGAAATTCCCTCCGGGCACGCTCCCTGCACTCCCTCCCCCCCGGGAGCCCCGCCCACGCCGGGCGGGGCCTGGAACCCGATGACCGGGGAGTGGACGATGGGACGGGTCCTGTGGGGTGCCGGGGAGACCCGGGAGAAGGCGCCTGGGGGCGCGGGACGGGGCGATTCCGGAGCGGGGGCGGGTCGGGTCCGGTCGGTCCCCGGACTCGGGTGGGGGGGTGCCCTCGCCCTGGCCCTCGCCCTCGGGGCGTCGGGTTGCACCGACGCGATCACCGGGGGTGGGCACTGGACCGGAGACGGCCCTCCGCCCCCCCGCGCCCTCGCCGTTCTGTACCACGCCGGCGGGGTGGACCTGAGCTGGGAACTTCACCCGAGCTGGAACGGCGAGACCTTCCGCGTCTATTCCCGGCGGGCAGGGCAGGGGCAGTACACCCTCGCCGCCGAGGTGACGAGCTGCGCCGCCGGGGTCTGCCGCTACCGGGACCTGAACGTGCAGGCGGGGCGGAGCTACGAGTACTACGTGGCCTCGGTGAGTCCCCGTACCGGCCTCGAGACTGCCTCGGAGTACGCGGTCCAGGTCGCGGTGCCCCACCCGGTGCCTCCGCCCGTTCCCGGCTCCGTGCGGGGCGTGGCCCTCGACGGGGCGGCGTACGTCACCTGGGACACCCGGTCCCGGGATGCCTCCGACTTCTCCTTCTACCGGGTCTACATCGAGGGAGCCGACGGCACCGTGATCCTCCTCGGCGAGACCGACTCGGAGGGGTTCCTGGACCTCCTCGTGGAAAACGGGACCACCTACGGGTACTTCGTCACCGCGGTGGACACCGACGGCCACGAGAGCGCCGGGAGCGAGCTCGCCCTCGTCACCCCGCGCCCCGACTGGCACGGGGAGCTTCTCTACGCCTTCGAGGACAGGCCGGCGCTATCGGGCTTCCGATTCCCCGACTCGGAAGCGGTGAACCCGGTCCTTCCGGGGACCGCCCCCGACCGGGATTTCCGCCTGGAGGCGGACGCGAACGGGTGGTGGCTCGTTCCGGGCCCCGGGGTGCAGGTGCACCGCAACCCCATCGCCACCACCGCGCTCCGGTGCGGCCCCGCTGCCGACGCCGGGTGCACCGAGGTGACCACGGCCCCGAGCTCGAACTACGGGTCGGGAGACATCGGGCTCGCCCCGGGATACAGCTACGTGCTCCGGGTCCCGGCGGGGAACGGGGGGTGGCACTACGGGGTGGTCCGGGTAACCCACGTGGGTTGGGCCCAGGACGGGGCCATCGCGATCTTCGACTGGGCATTCCAGCTCCAGGCAGGAAACCCGGCGCTGATCACGGTGCCCTGACGCGCCTGACGCACCGGACCCGCATGGCGCGCCCAACCCGCCTGAGCTGACGGGGGCAGGGCCGGGGGGGTGCCCCGGCGGGCGGCGGGTGCTACCTTCCCGGCGCCGCCGGGGCCCTTTCGCCTTCGGCGGGGGTCCCCTCCTTCGCCCTTCCGCCCCACCCCGATGATCCCGGTCCTCGAGGCGGTCCCGAACCTGAGCTCCGGGACCGATCCCGCCTTCCTCGCGGAGGCGATCCGGGTCGCGGAGGCCGCGGGCGCCGAGGTGGTGGACCACTCGGCGGACCGGGACCACGACCGGGCGGTCCTGACCCTCCTGGGCCCCCCCGACCGGATCGAGGAGGCGGGAGTGGCCCTCGCGCGCCTGGCGGCGATGCGCCTCGACCTCAGGGAGCACCGGGGCGTCCACCCCCGGGTGGGGGCCCTCGACGTCCTCCCCTTCGTGCCCCTGGCCGGGCTCTCCATGGAGGATGCGGTGCGCTCGGCCCACCGGGCAGGCCGGCGGATCGCCGCCGAGGCCGGGGTCCCGGTCTGGTTCTACGGCGCCGCCTCCCATCCCCCGGGACGACCCCTCGCCGAGCTTCGACGGGGCGGCTTCGAGCTCCTGGCCGCAGGGATTCCCGAGGGGCGCGAGCCGGATCTCCTCCCCCCGACCTGGAGCGTTCCCCGTGTGCACCCGACGGCGGGGGGAATCCTCGTGGGTGCGCGCCCCGTGCTCCTCGCCTGGAACGTGGACGTGGAGGGGGTCCCCGCCGCCGGGCTCCGTCGGCTCGCCTCCGCACTCCGGGAGACCGGGAGCGGGATCGAGGGGCTCCGGGTCCTGGCCCTCGAGCTCCCGGAGCAGGGTCGGAGCCAGCTCTCCATGAACCTGGAGAACGCGCGGGAACGGGCGCCCTTCGAGGTCTTCCTGGCAGTGGAAGCGGCAGTGGAAGCGGAGGGGGGACGGGTGGTCCGGACCGAGATCATCGGCCTCGCGCCCGACGAACTGGTGGTGGCGGCGGCGGCGGATCGACTGCGGACGCTGGACCGCACCCCCCCTCCGGTTCTATCCTCCCTCGTGGCCCGGCATCGATCCCGCCGGTTCACCGAGGTGGCCGGACGCGTCCTGGAGGCGGCGCGCCGGGCCGGAGACGACCTCCCGGAGTCCCTCGTCGAGGCCATGGTGGCCCTCGAGGCGGAGCTCCTGAACCCCCCCGATGGGACCACGGTGGAATGACGACGGACCAGCTCAAGAAGCAGGCTCGACAGCACGAGCACAACGAGGACTGGGAGAAGGCGCTGGCCGCCTACCGGCAGGCCCTCGAAATCGGGGAGGAGAGCGGAGAGCCGGAAATCGCCCTCTTCAACCGGGTGGCGGACCTGGCGGTCCGGGTGGGGAACGTGGAGGAGGCCCTGGGGCACTACGACCGGGCCATCGAGCTGTACCTGGAGGCGGACCTTCCGAACAACGCCATCGCGATCTGCCGGAAGGTGCTCCGGAACGTGCCGGGGCGCGCCGAGACCTTCCTCCAGATGGGACAGATCCGCGCCCGGCAGGGCTTCGCGGTGGATGCCCGGCAGAACGTGCTCACCTACGCCGAGATGATGGAGGAGCGGGGCGAGCAGGAGGCAGCCACGGAGGCGCTGGAGGAGCTCGTCAAGCTCTTCCCCGACGACGTGGAGTCCCGGGTCTTCCTGGGCGAGCGCCTGGTCGGGCTCGAGGCTACCGGGGACGGGGTCGAGCACCTCCTGGGCGCCTGGGCGATCCTGGCCCGGGGAGGCTCCCCCGAAGCCGAGGCCCTTGCCGAGCGGATCCGGACCCTGGACCCGGACGCCGTGTTCCCGGAGCTCGAGGAAGGACCCGAGGAGGCCGAGGAAGAAGAAGCGCTTCCGTCGTACCCCTGGGGCGCGAGGGCCAGGCCGGAGGAACCGGCGACGCGGCCCGGATCGGAATTTTCCCTCGAGACCGACGAGCCGTCGGGCTCTGCCGCGCCCGCCCCGCCGACCCTTCCCGACCCCGAACCGGAGCCCGAGGAGCCCTTCGTCCCCCCGGAGCTTCCCGACTTCACCTTCGGCGAGATCCGGATCCCGGAGGAGGCCGGGGGGGTGGACTCCGCCGACGGGGGCGCGGGCGTCGACGATGCGTCGACGGGGACCCCGGAGGGGGGACTGGGCCTGGACATGGACGAGGGGGAGGACGACGACGACCTCCCTCCGCTTCCCCTCCTCGGTGAGGAGACGGCGGCGGAGCGCCGCGAGGACGGGGATACGTTCGATGCAGGGTTGGGAGGCTTCGCCCTCCCGGAGATGGGGCCGGAGGAAGACCTCGGGGATCCGGATCCCCTGGACGATCCCGAATCCCCGGAGAGCCTGGCCCAGGCCCTCGAGGCGGAGCCGGACCGGCTCGAACTCCACGAACTCCTCGTGGAGCGGGCCCAGGAGACCGGAAACCGGGCCCTTCTCCTGAAGGCCCTCCGGGGCCAGGCCGCCGCCCACGAACGGACCGGGGACCCCGACCGCGCCGCCGAGGTCCACGAGCAGGTGCTCCAGCTCGACCCCCGGGACGGGGCGGCCCTCCTGGCGCTTGGCCGGAGTGCTCCGGGAAGCGGCGGCGCCCCCGCCGCCTCCGCCGCACCGTCCGCACCTTCCGCATCCCCGGAACCCCCCGCGGGGGGATTCGTGGACCTGGGTTCCCTCGTGCTCGACGACGAGGCGGAGCCACGCACCACCCGGTGGGTCGTGGACGACGAGCGATCCGGCGACGAGGACGTGGACTTCGCCCAGATGCTCTCCAAGTTCAAGGCGAAGGTGGCGGAGCACATTCCCCGGGACGACGCCCGTTCCTCGTACGACCTGGGGACCGCGTACCGCGAGATGGGGCTCATGGACGAGGCCATCGCGATGTTCCAGCAGGCGCTCCGGGCCCATCCGGGGCACCTCCCGACGCTGGAGATGCTCGGGCAGTGCTTTCTCGACCGGAGGGAGCCGCAGGTGGCGATCCGGGTCCTCGAGCGGGCGCTCCAGGGGGAGGTCCCGGTGGAGGACGAC
>JBJHCE010000068.1:0-15487 GCA_050485865.1 Gemmatimonadales bacterium
TGGACCTCGTACCGGCCAATGTGGCCTCCGCGAACCGTGGCACGGTCGCGGTTCTGGATCCCCGGAACGCACGCATCCTGACCATCGACCATGGCCTCGAATGGCGCGAAATTCCTCTCGCCCGGCGATGCCCCGGTGTCCCCGCAGTCTTCCTCGAGGACAGCGATGAGGGCGCCGAGCGTCGGGGGAACATTCCGCTCCGGGAGTTTCAGGAGATCGTACCGGAATGCTCGGGCGCCTACGATCGTGTTGCCTTGACGGGGGACCGGCGTGTCTGGGTGCGTATGACCCCGGAAGCCGGGGGCGACACCGAAGGCCATGTACGGTGGAACGTCGTCGACCTGGCGGAAGGGGTGCTGGGCGTGGCCCGCCTGCCTCGGAACTTCACACCCATGGATGTCGCGGGTGGGGTTCTTTACGGTCGTTGGATCGATTCACTCGGCGTGCACTACGTACATGGCTACGGACTGCGCTGACCGCCCATCCGGGCATGGGATTCCGGCTCCCGCTACATCGAGATCGTGCAGGGAAACCAGCTCGAGACGGGGCGTCCGTCCTGGCGGGCCGGCTGGAAGACCCACTGGGCGGCTTCGGTCACGATCTGCTCACCGACGTCGCCTCCTCGAGCGCCCGGTCGAGGGCTTCGGAAAGCCAGCGCACCAGGAATTCCGGAAACCGGGTGTCGTCCCCCAGGAGGGCCTGGTTCACCTCCAGCTCGAGGCCGGCATAGCGCGTGGAACCACCCTCGGGGAACACACTGCGCAGCGTCGTGGTCAGGCCGTCCGAGCGACCGTCGTAGGGCGTGTTTTCCCCGATCCGGAGGTCCGGATGCGCTGCACGGAGGGCGCGGATCCAGCCCCGGGCGACCCGGCGTTCGAGGGGGCGTGCGGGGTCGAGGAGGATCCCCACGTCCACCGTGCGCACCTGGTCGTCCAGAACCGGGGTGAAGGTGTGCACCCCGACATGGACCACGGCGCGGCGTCCCTCCCGGGAGGCGGCCTCGACGGTGCGCCGGACCTTCTGCCGGTGCCTGCGGTGATACCGGGCCAGGAGGCGCTTCCGCTCGCCTGGGGGGAGCGCGTCGGACCAGCGGGAGTAGAGCTCGGGGCTCTCCTCGCTCCGGTTCGTCTCCACCACCAGTCGCGAGATCGTCGTGTAGCGCACGGGTGCCTCCAGCATCCGGGCCATGGATCGGGCCAGGGAAAGGGCCCCCGGGTCCCACCCTCGATGCGTGGGGAGTAGGACCTCGAGTTCCGGGTCTCGGGGAAAGCCCGCAGGGACCCGGTTGCCCCCATGCTCGCAGGAGAGGACGAGGGCCGGCCGCCGTCCTGTGCCCTCCCGGCTCAAGTCCCGAAGCTCCCGTTCGCGCGGAGGGCTTCGCCGATCCCCTCCCAGCATTCCCGAAGCGCGCGGCGCGGAACCGCGTCTCCGGGGAGCAATTCGCGCCCGGCGCGCGAGGCACCCGTACGCCGACCGAGGTCGGAAACGATCCGGCGCGCCAGCGTTCCCCCCCGGAGCAGGCGCTCCACCGAGGGATCCCGGTCCGGAATCCCCTCCGCAACGGCCCACCAGAGTTCACCAAGATCCGCCGGACGCATCCGGGCCACTCCCAGCCCCTCGAGGATCGGGGCGACGGCCTCGATTCGGGCCCGGTCGGCGCCGGTTCCGCGGAGCGGAGCCCGCTCCCCTTCCCGAACCGCGTCGGCGAGGAGCGCACGGAGTGGGAGCGCGTCGCCCCCGATCGCGCCCGCCTCCACGAGGCGACGCACCGCAGCCACGGTGAGTTCCAGCACCGCCAGGTCCATGGCCGGCGACTCCTGGGCGTCCAGGACCCGGATCTCGATGGCCCCCCGCTCGAACCGGGCAATGGCGCCCCGGGCGTTCACCCACTCGCGGCGGAGCGTGCCCTCGGGGTCATGGGACTCGAGGTCGCGGTAGATCCCCCCAAGGAGCTCCTCCTCGTAGCTTCGCCTCGTCCGTACCGGGTCAGGGACCACCCCGCCTGCCACCGACGGGATCCGGAGGGCGTTCGTCCGGTACCGCTCCATCCGCTCGTCCAGGTTCGGCTGAACCACGCCGTCCAGGATCGGGGAGGCGGCCGAGATCCCGGGGAGGAGGGGGAGTACGAGGCGGATCCCTTCGTGGAGGGCGGCGAACTCCGCATCCCCCGAGAAGGGAAGGTTCAGGTGGGTACTCTGCAGGTTCGACCACCCGTGTCCCCGCACCCCGAAGATGCGGTCGAAGGTCCGGTAGACCTCGGTGTACTCGTGGGGCCAGATCCGGGTCTCCCGGTCCGGGTCCATCCAGGGGTGGACCGCGCCGGAGAGGAGCCGGTACCCGAGGGGCTCGAGGCGCCGCTCCGCTTCGAGGACCTCGGCGTGGAAGCGGTCGGCAAGGCCCGGGAGGGAGGGCGCGGGGCCGTTTGTCTTCACCTCCAGGACATGAAGTACGAGCTCGTTTGACCAGGCCATGGCGCCCCGGTCCACCTCGCCCTCGGCGCCGAGGAGGAGGTCGCCCACCGGGGCCAGGTCGAGGGCGTCCGAATCCACGATCATCCATTCGATCTCGACGCCGTACCCCTCGAAGAGGCCGAGGGGGCGGAGCTCCGGGGGAGGAGGACCCAGGTCGGGCTTCGAGGGCTCGAAGGCGGCGCCCATCAGGCCTCGAGCCGGGTCAGGAAGTGGCGCATGACGGCCCGATAGAGCTCGTCGCCCAGGACCCGGTCCTCGTATCCGGCCTCCAGGTTCGGGTTGTCGTTTACCTCGATGACCAGGGCGCGCCCGTCCACCTCCTTCAGGTCCACCCCGTAGAGCCCCTGGCCCATGAGGCGCGCCGCCCGGACCGCAGTGCGGACCACTCCCTCGGGGGCCTCCTCCACCGGAATCGTCTCCACCCGACCGTAGTCCGCCTCCCCTCCACCCCGGGCGTGGATGATCTGCCAGTGCCCCCGGGCCATGTGGTATCGGCAGGCGTAGAGCGCTTCGCCCCCCAGGACGCCGATGCGCCAGTCGAAGGCGGATGGGGTCCACGCCTGGGCCACGAGGAGTTCGGATTGGGCGAAGAGGGCGGGGAGGGCGGCGGCCAGCTCTTCCGGATCCCGGACCTTCACGACACCCTGCGAGAAGGCACCGTCGGGGCGCTTGAGGACGCAGGGGAGCCCTACCTCGGGCTCGATCATGTTCGTGTTCCCCCGGTGGACGACGAGGGTGCGCGGTGCGGGGACACGATGCCTCCGAAAGGCCTCGGCCTGGAAGACCTTGTTCGTGCAGCGCACGATGGATTCGGGGTCGTCGATGACCACGAGCCCCTCCCGTTCGGCCCGGCGGGCCAGGCGGTATGTGCGGTGCTCCACCCCCGTGGTCTCCCTCAGGAAGAGGGCGTCGTACTCCGCGATGCGACCTGTCTCCTCGGGGCCGAGGACCTCGGCCCGGATCCCCAGATCCTCGGCGGCCTGGACGAAGCGCCGGATCGCCCGGGCGTCGGAGGGAGGCTCGGGGTCCTCCTCGCTCCAGAGTATGGCGAGGCTCCAGCGGGCCTCCCGGGGGGCGACGGGAGAGCGACGCCTGAAGAAGCGGGCCGCCTGTTCCACGACGAAGGGGACGTGGGCGTCGGGGACGTCGAGACCCCCTACGGGGCGCACCTGGTGGAGTCTCCAGGGCCCGAGCCCCCCCGGGGCGTCCGGGTCCGGGTCCCGGCGGAACCGGGCCCGGAGCAGGGGCGCTGGAAACTCGTTGAAGAGGGCCCTCGCCAGCTGGTCGTAGCGCCGGGTCACGTTTCGCCCGAAGTAGATGGAGAGCTCGAAGGCGTGCCCGCGGAGCGGCCGAAGTGCCCGCTGGACCAGGTCGTCGATGTCGGCGGAGACGCTCCGCATGACCGGAAGGAGGTGGAGCGCCTGGAGGGTGCTCACCGACGGGAGGGGACGATGCCCACGGGCCTCGGCGAGGAGGGACACGTAGTAGCCGAGGCTCTGGTAGCCATAGCGGCGGCAAAGGTTGTAGACCGCGCCTCGCCGCATCTCCTGGTACCGGGGATCGGTGAGGTAGTCCCGGGCGTGGACCACCTCGACCCCTTCGAGCTCGAAGGGCCAGCGTTCGGGGACCTCCACCACGACGAGGGGGATCAACGGAAGCTCCGGGGGTGATGGGGGTGGGTCAGGTGCGGGGCTCCAGGACGAGGAAGTTCGCGTCGTACGTGAGTACCCCGAGGAGGATCGCCCCCAGCACCCGCTGGATCGGGAGCCGGTAGCGCTGGGACCCGGTCAGCGGATTGTCGCGCAGGGGGTCGGCGATCAGGACCTCGCGTTCGTCGGCGTCGTACCCCGCGAGCACGACGAAGTGGCCGGTGGCGACCCCCCGGATGTCGTCGTAATGGAGGCGGTCCGTGCCGGTTTCCCGAGCGCACCCGTAAAGGTAGGTGGCCGAGAGCCCGGTGAGGATCGGTCGCCCGCGCTTGAGGTAGCCCCGGATCAGATCGGGGGTGAGTTCCTCGTACCGGATCTCCCCCCCGAGGCGGAGGAACTCGAGGTAGGCCTCCGTGGCCACCTGGAGCTTCGGGTCACCCGGCTTCTCGGCGGCCTGGGCCCGGAGCTGCGCCGAAAGGTCATCCACCGGGGGGTCGAACCACGACGGGTCGAAGACGGAGAGGTTGTATGTGTAGATCGTGGCCTCGAATCCCTGCCGGAGCGCGTGCTGCGCCAGGTAGACGGCGAGGGTTCCGGCCGTGTCCAGCACGGTGACCTCGGAAATCACCCGGTCCAGCGGAAGCTCGAGCCCGTGGTACCGGTAGACGGCATGCAGGCAGGTGGGCCCGCAGGTGGAGTCGTCCGGCTGGGGGAGGATGTCGACGACGAGGTCGGACGGGGTCTGTGACGACGGGTTTGCCACGGTTGGGCGGGTCCCCCTACATCGAGATCGTGTAGGGAAACCAGCTCGAGACGGGGCGCCCTTCCTGGCGGGCCGGCTGGAAGACCCACTGGGCGGCTTCGGTCACGATCTGCTCGTTGAAGCGCCGGTCCGAGGTGGGGGGCTCGAGGCGGGTGGAGTCGGCCACGACCCGGCCCTCCTCGTTCACGAAGACCCACACCTGGATCTGCTGTCCGCGGAGGCGGCTGTTCGTCGGGGGAATGATGAGTCCCCGGGGGGTGGCCGGAACGATCCGGAAACGCCCCTCGTCGGAGGTGCCTGCGTCGCCCTGCCCGGCGCCCGTGGGGAGCCCCGGGTCACCCGGGTCGGGGTCGGCGGCGGCACCCTGGGTCGTGCCCGTACCGGGGAGGGGGATCTCCGGGGGCTCCGGGGCGATGTCCGGGGTGGCGTCGGGCTCGATCTCGACCTCCGGGGGGTCGAACTCCACCTCGACGAAGACGGGCTCCGGGGGGGGGATCGCCTCGTCCGGGGGTGCGGAGGCGGCCTGGAACGCGATCACCGTCCCCTCGGCGGCCCGGTCGTCGTCGGCCCGGGGGCCCGCGGCGGCAAAGGGCGACTCGGGGCCGGTGTGGGGCGGCCCGATGAAAAGAAGGAGAAGGTGGAAGAGCACGGAGAGGAGGATCCCGATCCGCCAGACGCTCCGCTCCCGCTTGCGCCGGTCCTGGATCGTGGGGCCATAGGCGTCCACGTCCGGGGCGGCGCCGCCGGGGTCGTTCGTGTCTGTGGTCATCGGGCTCCCGGGTGAGCGGCGCCGAGGGGGCCGGCCCGTGGTTCGAGTCCGCTCCCTCTGCATCCCCTGCGTACACCCCTTGTACGTCCGAACCCCGGAAGAGGTTTCCCTCTCCCGGAGTCCGGAGCGTACGGTGGCGGGTCCTCGCGGCGCAAGAGACCCGCACGGGGATCAGTGGAAGCGGTACCCCGGCGAGGTGAAGGAACCGGGGAGGTACTGGGCCAGGAAGGGCCCGTAGGCGACCAGGATCAGCACCACCGCGGCGAGCATCCACCACCGGAAGTCGTCGAGCTTGACCTCCCAGCCGCGTCGGGCCGGCGGGGTGGCGGTTTCGGTGAAGGGGAGGTCCGTCGGCCCTTCGCCCTTCTTCCCGAAGAAGAGGGTGGCGGCGAACACCGCGAAGAAGAGCATGCCCCCGATGAACATGAGGGTACCCCCGAGCCCGGTGAGCATCCCGGCGAGCTCCCACGAGGGCTTTCCGTAGGTGGCCTCGAGCATGTTCGTGCGCCGGGGCATGCCGTCAATTCCGCCCGAAATGAGCCCCCGGGCCATGACGAGCACGCCCACGAAGTAGAGCCACTGCGAGAGCACCGCGAGCCCGCGCCCCACGAGGGCCTTCCGCGTCAGGTACGGAATGAGCCAGAACGCGATCCCCATGAAGGACATGGTCACCGCCGAGCCCACGGTCATGTGGAAGTGCCCGGGAACCCACGCCGTGTTGTGGATCGACTGGTTCATGTTGTACGACGCGTTGATGAGCCCCGTGGCCCCTCCGAGGGTGAAGGTGAGCATGGCGAGCACCTGCGCCACCAGCGCCGGGTTCTTCCAGTCGAGCTTCGTGAACCAGTTCACGAGCCCGGTTCCCCCGCGTCTCCGCCCCCCGATTTCGAGGGCGTACATGACCGAGAAGGCCGTGACCATGCTCGGGAAGAAGACCCCGAAGGTGAGCCCGGCGTGGACCGTCTTCATGGTCACGCTGATCCCCGGATCCGTGTACTGGTGGTGGAACCCGGTGGGGATCGACAGGAGGAGGAACATCACGAAGACGACCCGGGTGAGGGGGTCGCTGAAGAGGGTGCCCCCGGCGTGCTTCGGCACCATCGCGTACCAGGACACGTACGCCGGAAGGAGCCAGAAGTAGACGATCGGATGCCCCGAGTACCAGAAGAGGGTCCGGGAGAGGAGCGGGTCCGAGTGGGCAATGAGCCCGAGGGACCAGGGGATCAGGAGCCCCACCACGCTCACCGCGATCCCGATGGACGCGAGGGTCCACATGGCGTAGGTGGCCACCGAGATGAACGCCATGAGCGGAATCCGCTCGCCCGGGTTGTCCTTCCGCCACCCGCGAAGGGTCACGAAGAGCGCGAACGCGGTGATCCAGGTGCTCACCACGAGGAGGGCGAGCCCCACGTAGTAGCTCCAGTGGGCCAGGAGGGGGGGGTAGAAGGTGTAGAGCACCGACGCCTGCCCGGTGGCCATGGCGTACCCGGCCAGGATCACCCCGAGCACCATCGTCACGAAGACCGCCCAGAGGAGCTTGTCGTTCACGAGGCGCCCCAGCGCCCGCGAGGTGGTGAGCGCCAGGAACCCGTTGGCAAAGGCGAAGGTGAACACGATGGCGTTCACGACGCCGTGCACCGTCAGGCCCTGGTAGTAGGTGCGCATCCCCGGGAAGTACTGGAGGATGTCCACCCTGGCGTAGTTCAGCGCCTGCCCGAGCCCGTTGATGATCCCGATGAAGAGCGCCGCGAATCCCAGCACGATCATGAAGAGGATCGCCCGGCGATGGGAATCCGGCAGTTCGAACCTTGAGGGGCGTGCCACGACGGGCGTGCTCATGAGCCTTCCTCCTCGACGATCAGGGTCGCGTACATCAGGTGGTGTCCGGCTCCGCAGTACTCGTGGCAGATCACGAGGTGCTCGCCCGGCTCCCGGAAGACCGTCTCGAACCGGGTGATCTGACCGGGGATCAGCATGAGGTTGACCTTGGTCCCCTCGACGTGAAGCCCGTGGATCACGTCGGTGGCGGTGGAGATGAAGGTGACCTCGGCCCCCGCGGGCACCCGGATCTCGCGGGGCTGGAAGGCCCAGGCCGACCCCAGGATCACGACCTCGTAGCGGTTTTCACCCACCCGGTGCACTCCGGGGTTGTCGAAGGGCGGGGTGGCGCGGACCTCGGTGGGGTTGATCTCGCCCACGCGGTCGGGGAGGTGCATTCCGAGCCCGAAGGCGGAGTAGAAGAGGGCGCCCAGGAAGAGAAGGAGCATCGTGGCGGTGATCAGGAGGAAGATCTTCTCGATCTTCTCGGCGGTCATGCCTCCGGCGGCACCGGTATGCGTGGCGGCCATGGCTCAGCGCCCCAGAAATTCGAAGTACATGCCGAGCCACATTCCGGCCATGACCATGATGTAGAGCATCATGAGGAAGAGGGTGCCCACCGGAAGCGGCAGCTCCTCCCCCTGCTCGTCGGAATCGGTGCGCTGCGGATCGTCATGCATCGGGTTCTCCGTTCGTCATGAAGGCGTTCTGGAGGTAGCGCGCAAGGAGCCACGCGAAGCCGAAGAAGACCCCGGCGAGGGCCATGGCAACGAGGTAGCGGCCCCCTTCCACCGGGTGCCCGGCCAGGAAGTCGCTGAGCGTGTGCCAGATCACGAGGGCCATCGCGGAGCCACTCACGAAGAAGAAGACGAGTACGGCCGTGAGCCGGCCGGTCCCGGGGGTGGAGGGTGGGGGCATGGGAGCGCTCCGGCATCGAGGTGAGGGTTCAGACGGATCGCCGGGGGGCAAGGGACGTGCCCGACGTCCATCGCATGGCGTCACCATGCGCACCGAGGCGTTCTGGTGCAAGGATTTCTTCCCTTCGGGGGATGCACGGGCGCCTGCCGGGGGCGCCCCTTCCGGCACCCCGCCGGCCGACAGAACGCCCCGAACTTCCGGGCCGGGGTGGGGCACCGTGTCCCACGGCGGGAACGCGGTGCGGGGCCTCTCCCCGGTCCGGCTTGCGTCCCCCCCTCCGCTGGGGTGAACTTCGATCGGCCCTCCGACCCCCCTCCCGCCGCCGGATTCACGTGCCCCGAACCGTCACGGACGCCCCGCCCCGCTCCTCGCGGGCCCGGGCGTACTACGAGCTCACGAAGCCCGGGATCGCCGGCTTCGTGATGATGACCGCCGGGGTGGCGTTCTACGTGGGCGCCGGGGGGCGGGCCCCCTTCGTGCCCCTCTTCCACACCCTCTTCGGGACCCTGGTGGCCACCGCCGGGGCGCTGGCGCTGAACCAGTACCTGGAACGGGAGGTGGACGCGACGATGAAGCGCACCCGGAGTCGCCCTCTTCCGTCCGGGCGCCTCCACCCCGCCGAGGCCCTCGTCTTCGGGAGCCTCCTCGTGCTGGGGGGCGTGGTGCACCTGGGGCTCACGGTGGGGCTCCTTCCCGCGGGGCTCACCCTGGCCTCGGCCCTGGCGTACAACTTCGTCTACACGCCGATGAAGCCCCGCTCCTACGCCGCCACCTTCGCCGGCGCCTTTCCGGGCGCTGTGCCGGCGCTCATCGGGTGGACCGCCGCCACCGGAGCTCTCACCCTGGGGGGCTTCGCCCTCTTCGCGGTGGCCTTCCTCTGGCAGCTTCCCCACGTGCTGGCGCTGGCCTGGCTTCTCCGGGAGGACTACCTGAGGGCGGGCTTTCTCCTGACCCCCCCGGCCGAGGCCGACGGGCGGGTCATCGGCGACCAGATGATCCTCTATTCCACGGCGCTCATTCCGGTGAGCCTCGTGCCGACCCTCCTGGGGCTCACCGGGGGAATCTACTTCTTCGGGGCCCTCTTCCTCGGGAGCGTCGTGCTCTGGTGGAGCATCCGGGCCCGGATGGCCATGTCGAACGCCACCGTCCGCCGGGTCTTCCTGGGCTCCCTTGCCTACCAGCCCCTCCTCCTGGGGCTCATGCTCATCGACACGGTGCGGGTCTGACCCCTCATGGCACCGGCACCGGTCCCCTTCCCACGCGGAGGTCTCCCGTGTCCCCTCGCGCGCAGTTGTCCGCCTTCGTCCTCCTCGCCGCCCTCCTCCTCCCGAGCCCGGCCGTGAGCCAGGACGGGAGCCAGGCGACCCCCCCTCCCGCCGCCGCCGCCGGATCCTCGGCCGGGGAGGAGGAGCGTCCCCGGGCCCGCGACCTGGGCATCGAGATCGGCATCTTCCCCACCGGAAGGTGGAACGCGATCACGGACGTCGCGGGCGTGCGCGTGGGCCAGGTCACCGTGGTGGAGGGGGAGGGGGTGCGTACCGGGGTTACGGCGATCCTCCCCCACGGGGGCGACCTCTTCCGCGACCGGGTGCCGGCGGCGATCCACGTGGGGAACGGATTCGGGAAGCTCGTGGGGATCACGCAGGTGAGGGAGCTCGGTGAGCTCGAGACGCCGATTCTCCTGACCTGTACCCTCTGCGTGTGGCGGGCGGCGGATGCCATGGTGGACTGGCTCCTGGAGCGCCCCGGGATGGGGGGCGTGGGGTCGATCAACCCGGTGGTGGGCGAGACGAACGACGGGGGGCTGAACGACATCCGGAGTCGGCCCGTCACCGCCGCCCACGTGCGCGAGGCGCTCGAGTCGGCGGACACGGGGCCGGTGGTCGAGGGGTCGGTGGGGGCGGGGACCGGGACCCGGGCCTTCGGGTGGAAGGGGGGAATGGGGACCGCGTCGCGGGTGCTCCCCGAGTCCCTCGGCGGATGGACGGTGGGGGTGCTCGTCCAGTCGAATTTCGGAGGGGTGCTCACGATCGACGGGGCGCCGGTGGGCGAGGAGCTCGGTCAGTATTCCTTCCGGGGCGATGTGACCCGAACCCCCCCGGCGGAGGAGGACCAGGAGGACGGGGCGGGCTCGATCATGATCGTGATCGCCACCGATGCGCCCCTTTCGGACCGGAACCTCGTGCGCCTGGCCTCCCGGGCCATGATGGGGCTCGGGCGCACGGGGTCCTTCGCCGGGAACGGGTCCGGCGACTACGTCATTGCCTTTTCCACCGCCGAGTCGGTGCGGCGGGGGACGGGCGGGGGCGGGGGGGCGGATCCCCACCCGGTGGCGGAGCTACCGAACGCCGCCACGTCCGGGCTCTTCCAGGCGGTGGTGGAGGCCACGGAGGAGGCGGTGGTGAACTCCCTTCTTCGGGCCACGACGGTGACGGGGCGCGGGGGGAGCACGGCCCAGGCGATCCCCATCGAGGCCACGGTGGAGGTGCTTCGACGCTACGGGGTGGTGCGGTAGGGGGAGGGGGGGGTCACTCCCGCCAGGCGTCCTTCCACCTGTCGTAGCGCACGGTGACGACGCGTGCCGCCTTCAGCACCTCGAGCCCCTCGCGGCTCCGGTAGCTCGTGCGGTAGTAGACGAACGAGATGTTCGCCTGCACCATGAGCTTCGCGCACATGACGCAGGGCGATGCGGTCACGAAGGCCACCTTGTCGCGCACCTGCCCCGGGGCCTTCACGAGGGCGTTCATTTCCGAGTGGATGCATCCGCACCGGCCGGGGGTGGGGGCGTCGCAGTCGTTCGGAAACCCCCGCACGTTTCCGTTGTAGCCAATGGCGAGCACGTTTTCGAGGAGGGCGTCGGTGATCACGGTGCCTACCGACAGGCGGCGGCAGGTGGAACGCTTCGCGAGCTCCTCGGCCATCCGCATGTAGACCTCGAAGAGGGGGATCCTGTCCGGCTCCCACGCCTCCACCTCGGCATCGGTGGCGTCGTTGATGCGGTTCAGCGGATGCGTGTTCCGGCGGACGAGGTCCCGGTAGAGGATCGGCATGGGCCCAACCTCCCGCCCGCGGGGGTGGGCGTCAAGGGTGGGGGGCGCCCGGGATCATTCCCGATGGACCCCGGGGGTGTACATTACGGGTTCCCTCGTCCTCGTCGACTCTCGAGAAACGGTTCCATGCGTCCAGTCCTTCGTGCGATCCCGACCCTCGCGGCCCTTGCGCTTCTCCTCGGCAGTGCCCTCCCTGCCGAAGGCCAGCTTACCCGCTCGGTCCTGGAGCTCCTTCCCACCGAGGGCCGGGTGGTCGAGGTCGGGGCCACGGCCATGGGCGAGCTCGGGACCCCCGACGACTTCCACTTCCCCGACGGCCAGCCGGTGCAGGCCTGGGAGGTGCGGGGCACGCCGGGTACCTGGGTATGGATCGACCTCGTCTCCGACGACTTCGACGCCTTTCTCTGGGTGGTGGATCCGTCCCGCCGTGAGCTCCTCCTGGACGACGACTCCGGGGGCGGGTGCAACGCACGGATCCCGCTGGAGATTCCGGCGACGGGCTCGGTGACGGCGGTGGCGAGCCAGGTGGGGCTCCGGATCCGCGGCTCCTTTTCGATCACCGTGGCCACCGAGCGGCCCCCGGTCCTGGACGAGCCGTGTGCCTACGGTGCGGACTTCGGGGGCGACGAGGTGTGGTGGACCTTCCCGGACGAGCTCGACGTGGTGGGTTCGATCCCGGCCGTGCCCGGCGAGCTGACCGCCGCCCTCGCGGCGGGCGACGGCGTGACCGGCCCCCTCGACGGACCCATGGTGACCTGGGAGGTGGAGCTCGCCGCCGGTCAGACGGTGCAGATCGACCTCGAGTCCGAGGATTTCGACGCGGTCCTCCTCATTACAGGCCCCGGCTTCGACTCCCCCTTCGTCGACGATGACGGGGGAGACGGAACGAACGCCCGCTTCACCCTCACCGCCGTGGAGGCGGGGGTGCATCAGATCCACGTGACGAGCCACGGCCCCGACGACGTGGGGAGCTACCGGATCCGGATCGTCGACACGGGGTCGGGGGGGCGCTGACCGGGACTCAGGCCTCGGGACTCAGGCGTCCCGGGCTGCCAGCGCCTTCTGCTCCTTCCGGCGGCGGTTCGCGTCCAGCTCCCGCTTCCGGAGGCGGATCGCGTCAGGGGTGACCTCGATCAGCTCGTCGTCGGCAATGAACTCGAGGGCGAGCTCCAGGGTGAGCTTCCGCGGGGGCTCGAGCTTCACGTTCTCGTCGGAGCCCGAGGCCCGCATGTTCGTGAGCTTCTTCCCCTTCGTGACGTTCACGTCGAGGTCGCCGGGGCGGACGTGCTCGCCCACGATCATTCCGTTGTAGACGGAGATCCCCGGATCGACGAAGAGGGTGGAGCGCTCCTGGAGGTTGAAGAGGGCGTAGGCCACCGCCTCACCCTCGCGGTCCGCCACCAGAACACCCTTCTTCCGCCCCTGGATCGGGCCGGCCCAGGGGCCGTACTCGAGGAAATGGTGGTTCAGCTGCCCCTCGCCCTTCGTGTCGGTGAGGAACTCGGAGCGGTAGCCGAAGAGGCCCCGGGCCGGGATCCGGAAGCGGAGGCGGGTCGTGCCGTTTCCGTCGGGGCGCATGTCGAGGAGCTCGCCCCGCCGGGGTCCGAGCTTCTCCATGACGGTGCCCACCACTCCGTCGGGGACGTCCACCAGGACCTCCTCGTAGGGCTCGAGGCGGCTTCCGTCCTCGCCCCGCTTCTCGATGACCCGGGGGCGGGAGACCTGGAACTCGTACCCCTCGCGGCGCATCGTCTCCATGAGGATCGTGAGGTGGAGCTCCCCGCGCCCCGCCACCGCGAAGGTGTCGGTCTGCTCGGTGTCCTCGACCCGGAGGGCCACGTTCCGCTCGAGCTCCCGGAAGAGGCGCTCGCGGAGCTGGCGGGTGGTCACGAACTTCCCGCTCCGGCCGGCGAAGGGGGAATTGTTCACGGTGAAGTCCACCGCCAGGGTGGGCTCCTCCACCTTGATTCCCCGGAGCCGCTCCCGATGCTCGGGGTGGGTCAGCGTCTGGCCGATGTCCACCGCCTCGAGTCCCGACAGGGCCACGATGTCGCCGGCGAAGGCCTCGGGGACCTCGACCCGGTCGAGCCCCCGGAAGGTGAAGAGCTTCGTGACCCGGGCGCGCTTCGCCTCGGCCTCGGCGACGGGGCCGGGCTCGCCGAAGGGAAGGAGGGTCACCGCATCTCCGACACGGACCGTGCCCCGCTCGATGCGGCCGATCCCGATCCGCCCGACGTAGGCCGAGTGATCGAGGGTGGACACGAGCATCTGGAAGGGGGCCTCGGCATCGATGCCCGGCTCGGGAACGTGGGCCAGGATCGCCTCGAAGAGGGGGGACAGGTCGTCCGTGCGGGTCTCCGGGTCGGTGGAGGCCCATCCGTCGAGCCCGGAGGCGTAGAGGAAGGGGGCGTTCAGCTGTTCTTCCGAGGCATCCAGGTCGAAGAAGAGCTCGAGCACCTCGTCGTGCACCTCGTGGGTGCGGGCCGCCGGGCGGTCCACCTTGTTCACGACCACCACCGGCATGTGCCCGAGCTCCAGCGCCTTCCGGGTCACGAAGCGGGTCTGGGGCATGGGGCCCTCCACCGCATCCACCAGGAGAAGGACGCCGTCCACCATGCGGAGGATGCGCTCGACCTCGCCCCCGAAGTCGGCGTGCCCCGGGGTGTCGACGATGTTGATCTTCACCCCGTTCCACTCGACGGCGGTGTTCTTGGCCAGGATCGTGATCCCCCGCTCCTTCTCCAGGGGGTTCGAGTCCATGACCCGCTCTTCCACCTCCTGGTTGTCACGGAAAACCCCTGCCTGACGGAGCATCTTGTCGACCAGGGTGGTCTTCCCATGGTCAACGTGGGCGATGATGGCGATGTTACGGATCTGCATGAGTCTTCCGGTTCGGCGGGGTCGACGCGCGGGCGCGTTCGGTGTCGAGCCTTGTAATCTAACCAAACCCTGAACCGTTCTGGAGGGGGTGGGTTGCTCCTCGTTGCCGTGACCGGACCGGCCGGGTCCGGGAAATCCACGACGCTCGTCGATCTCGCCGCCTGGGCCGCCTCCGAGGGGCTCCAGGTGGACGGATTCGCCCAGCCTGCGGTGGGGGTGCGGACGGGTCGCCGCCGGGGGGCGGCGGGGTACGACCTCCGCCACCTGGGCTCCGAGGCCGTTCTCCCCTTTGCCCGGAGGGACCGGAGCGGGAGGAGCGCCATTCCCTACACCTTCCGGGGCGAGGCCCTCGACGAGGCCCACGGGTGGGTCCGGAGCGCGCTCGCCGGGGGCGCCCCCGACCTCCTGGTCCTCGACGAGTTCGGCCGGGTGGAGGCGGAGGGGGGCGGGCACATGGCGCTCTGGCCCGAGCTTTCGGCCGCCGGCCCCGGGATCGTGGTCGTGGCCGTGCGCGAGGGGGTCCTCGACCGGATCGAGGCCCGGATGGCCCGGCGCTTCGACCGGGTTGTGCGGCTGAGCGGCGAGGACCCCGCCTCCGAGGCCCCCGAGGCCCTCGAGGAACTCCGGCAGCTCGTGCTGGAGGAGCGGGACTGGACCCGGGTGGGGGTGTTCGGCGCCGGGTCCGGGGGGTTCGAATGGTCGGTGGGTTCGGCGCTCCACGCCGCCCACGTTCCCTTCCGGGGGCTCGCCCTGTCCAGCATCCAGGCGGCGGTCATGGTCTTTGCCGGCGCCGGCCTGGGCCGGAGGAGCCGGGTCGTCTGGGTCCCCTTCATCTCTGCCGGGATCAAGGCCCTCTCGCCTGCCGGGACCAGGGTCCGCTCCATGCTCGCCATCACCATCCAGGGGATCCTCTTCGGCGGGGCGTCGCGCCTTCTTGGATGGAACCCCCTGGGGATCTTCGTGGGGGGCGCCCTCGTGGGAGCGTGGGCCGCGTCCCAGGGGCTCCTCCTCCAGTATCTCCTGGTGGGGGAGGACCTCCTTCGTGCCTACGAGACGGTGATCTCCTGGGTCCTGAGCCGGTGGCAGGTCGGGGTTCCCGGGGTGGCGGTCCTCCTTTCCGGGTGGGTCGCCTCGTGGGGGCTCGTGTCGGGAAGCACCGCCCTCGTGGC
>JBJHCE010000069.1:0-15445 GCA_050485865.1 Gemmatimonadales bacterium
ATGGGGGCCTGCCGCGGGGCGGCCGGCGCCCGGCCTCGGCGCCCGGCCTGTCCCGCCCCCGGGGTCCGCGACCCACCCGCCGCTGACCGCCCGGCGCACAGCGCGGTCAGCGGCGGACGGCCGCTTCAGCGCCCCCCTCAGCGCCCCCGCCCGCCCCCCCGGATCCGCGCCGTGAGCGCCCGGTCGAGCGCGTTCGCGAAGGCCCGCTTCTCGCGCTCTCCGAAGGCGCTCGGACCCCCGGTGTCGACCCCGGTGCTCCGGAGCCCGTCCATGAAGTCGCGTATGGAGAGGCGCTCGCCGATGTTGGCCTCGGTGTAGACCTCGCCCCGGGGGTCGAGGACGAGGACCCCCTTCGCCACGAGGAGTGCGGCCAGCGGTATGTCGGCGGTCACCGCGAGGTCTTCCGGGGCCGCTTCCTCGGCAATGTGGGCGTCGGCCACGTCCGGCCCGCCCGCCACCCGGACGGCGCGCACCCAGGGGTTGTTCAGCGGCACGGGGATCCGGTGGTTGGCCACGAAAACCGCCTCGAGCTCGAGGCGCGCCGCCGCCCGGAAGACGATCTCCTTGACCTCGCGGGGCGCGGCGTCGGCGTCGACCCAGAGGCGGAAGGCGGGGCGGTCTGAGGAGGGAGACGCAGGCGGAGAAGAGTCGGTCACGGCGGGGGGGTGGAGGAGGGGACGGGTCAGGACGTCCGGCGGGGCTCGATGTATCGCACCCCGTCCAGGTTGCGGAAGTCCGCGTCCTGGGTCCAGAGGGTGGCTTCGTGCACCCGGGCCACCGTGTAGATGATGGCGTCGGCCATCGGGAGGCGAAGGGCTTCGGCGACCTCCGCGGCCTCGACGGCCGTGGATGCGTCCAGGTCCACGACGCGTCCGCGTTTCATGCTTGCCGCCAGGGTCAACGCGGCTTCGCGGCCCCGTTCCCGCACCACGAACCGATAGACCTCGAAGATCGAGATGACCGGAACGACGAGCCGGCGGGCGTCCAGGAGCGGGGCCTCGAAGGCATCCGCGTTCGGGCCATCGAGCGCGAACTCGATCCACCCCGACGAGTCGACCACATTCACAGGTCTCGATCCGGCTCACGCTCGAACCGGGCCTCCACGCCCCGCAGGAGCCCGCGGAGTTCCCCGATCGGGCGAACCGGAACGAGTTCGATGCGACCCCCGACGGCAAAGGCTTCCACCTTCTGGCCCGGGCGTAGCTTCAGGCGTTCCCGAACCTCCCGCGGAATCACGACCTGGAACTTGCTGGAAATCGTCACCTGAGCCACAAGATGCACTCCTGATCGAAAGAGATAGCGTAAGACAAAAACTACCGGACTCACGGCACCTCCGCCACCCGCGCCGCCGCCTCGAGCACCGCCCCGGGGCGGGGGCCGGTGGTGAACCAGACCACGGCGTGGCCTCCGGCCTCCAGCGCCCGGGCGAGCTCCGGGTGGGCGGCCTCGGTGCTCCGGGGCACGACGAGGACCAGGTTCCGGACGCCGGCGCCCTCGAGCTTCCGGAGCTTTTCATGGAGGTATTCCGGCGTCCAGAACCCCACGAGCTCGACCCAGGCCTCCCGGCCGTCGCGGTGCCGGAGGGTGAAGTCGGGAAGGAAGACGCTCCCCCCCGGAAGAAGGACCGGCGCGTCTTCGCGGACCAGGGTCCACCCCTCGCGCGAAGTGGCCCGAAGGGCCTCGATCCGCTCCCGGAGCGCACGGGCCAGGTCCGCCTCCCAGAGAGAGTCGTGCCGGCTGCCGGGCCCGCGGCCGCTCGCGCCCCGGCGACGGGGGCCCCGCCCCAGCCAGGGGCGGAAGACCGGATCCTCGGCCTCCACGTGGAGGGTGACGGCACGCCCCTCGTGGAGGACCCGGGCCGCAATCCGGGCCCCCGGCGCCCGGAGAAGCTCAGGCAGGATGCGCGCCATCCGGATCCCGTAGCGCTGGGGCCGGACCACGAAGGGCGCGGCGGGGCCGGTGAGTTTCAGACGGTACCCCCGACGCCCCTCGCGGGTGATGTCGGCCATGAGGCGCACCCGGCGAAGCGCCCGGAACACCCCCTTCCACCCGCCCCGGGCGCGGAAGACCAGCGACTCGGCGTCGAGGAGCGCCGCCTGCACGAGCCCCAGGTTGTAGCGGGCGAGGAGGGTGGCCCCGTCCCAACGCACCGCGCGCACGAGCACCGCCCGGTCCGCCCGGTCGGCGAGCACCCTCCGGCGGAGCTCGTCTGCCGTCCACCCCCGGGGTGCCGCCACCTCCTCCCAGGGGCGGTCCTCGTCGCCCGCCACCGGGGGCCACGCCCCGCCCCGGGCCCGGTAGACGGCCTTCCGGAGCTCCGCCGCCTCCTCGTGCCCCTCCTCCCGCCGGAAGCGGCACCCGTCGAGGAGCGCCTTCGTGACGCCGGCGAGCCGCCGGGCATCGCGCACCCGCCGCTCCTGCCGCCGGAGAAGCTCGGCCACCGCCCCCCGGGGCGCCCCCTCGAGCCTCCGGGTGATCCGGCAGAGACGCTCGAGAAAGGGAATAAGGGGCCCGCCCTCGGGGCCCGGAGGCAGGAACGCGATCTCGAGCCGGCCCGGTGGGGTGGCGCCCTCCAGCGCATCCCCGGAAACGACCCGGAGAAAGGGCTGGACATGGGTCTTCCGGAGCACCTGGGTCCGCCCCCTGCGCCGGTCAGAGCCCCAGCCCGAGCTGCCGGTCGGTGGCGCGCCGGAGCGTGCCCCCCCGGCGCTGGGCCTGGAAGAACTCGTGAGTTTCGGCGGCCACCAACTCATGGAGGGAGGCCACCCGGTCTCCCTGTTTCCTGAGGATGCGACCGAGCCGCTGCTGGTGCTGGCGCGGACCCCCGGAGCGACTTCCCCCGAGAATGATTCCGAGCTTCGCCCCCGGGACGTCCCATCCCTCGTCGAGGACTTCCACGGCGGCCACGGCGCGGACCTCGCCGGCGGCCATTCCCTCGAGGATCCAGCGGCGCTCGGAGGCCGGGGTCGCCGCCTGCACGAGGGGGATCGCGAAGCGGGTCGAGACGGCCTCCGCGGCCTCGGTGGTGCCGCAGAAGAGGATCGCCTGCTCGGCCGGGTGGAGCCCCAGGATGTGGCGCGCGGCGGCGAGCTTCTCCTCGGCCAGCGCCACGATCCGCTCGCGGTCGCGGAAGGCGCGGTGGGCGCGGCGGGCCACGGGGTCCGTGCGGGTCTCGGCCATGAAGACGGGCCACCAGTCCCGGGAGCGGGGGCCGAAGCGCTCGGCGTACCCCCGGGCCTCGACGAACCCCTCGTAGCGGGCCACGGCCTCGTCGTAGCGCGCGCGCTCGTGGGGGCGGAGCTGGACGAAGCGGCGTTCGAGGGCCAGGTCCGAGAGCTCCTGGTCGAGCATCTCGCCGAGGCGCCGGCGGTAGGCCACCGGGCCCACCCACTCCACCAGGGCGCGGTCGCGGCCGTCGGGGTAGGTGGCGGTGAGCCCCAGGCGGGCGGCGGCGGGGGCCACCCGGAGGGCGTCGTGCCAGCCGGTGCCGGGGGCGGTGGCGGGGGCGGAGTCCGGGTCGGGAGGGAGGTCGAGGGGAGTGCGGGGCGCCGGTGCGGGGCGGCTCGCCGGGGCCGGGTCGGCCAGGTGGTGCGCCTCGTCCAGCACGAGGAGGCCGAAGCCCCGCCCGTGGCGCTCGAGGAGGGGAAAGGCCGAGTGGTAGGTCGTGACCGTGATGCGGCGGAGCTCCTTCTCGTCGCCGTACCAGGCCCCGGTGGCCTCGGGACCGAAGGCGTCGGCCACCTGGCTGAACCACTGTCCCACGAGGGCCCGGGTGGGGGCCACCACCGCGGCGCCGCCCCCGGCCTCGACCTCGTCGCGAATGGCGAGGAGGGCCACGAGGGACTTTCCCGCCCCGGTGGGGAGGACCACGGTGCCGCGCCGCCCCTGGGCGCGCCAGCGCTCGAGCGCCTCCTCCTGGTAGGAGCGGGGGATGCGGGGGTCGCGGAAGGAGGCCGGGGTCTCGGGCTCCGGTGCCGTGCCCTCGGGAATGCCCCGGGCCTCGGCCCACCGGCGAAGCTCCGGAAAGCGGTGCCCGGGTGCCACGAAGGCCCGGTGCCTCGCATCCCAGGAAAGCCAGGGCGGGAGGGAGTCGTACGCCTCGCCGGCGGGTGCGGCCTCGGCGACCTGCCCCGGGGCGCCGGAGTCGGCGGCGTGGCCCTCGAAACCCACGAGCACCGACACGCCGTGGCGCCAGGCGTAGAAGGCGCGGGAGGGCGGCGGCGGAGGATCGGGGGGGCGGGTCACCGGGTGATTCTCGGGATCGCGCGGGGGGGTGGCAAGGGGCGGGGGTGGCCGCGGCGGGGTTGACCCCCGGGAGGCGGGTGCGCTATGGTAAGGAAGGTACACCGAAGAAAGCCCGAAGATCCGCGCGCAGGCGCGGGGCCGTTTTCCTTCCGTCTCCCCTCGGCCCGGAGTCCATCATGACCGACGCCTCCCCTTCCCCCCGCGGTGCTTCGCCCGACGCCACCTTCATCACCCTCGAGGCCATGCGCGAGCACTTCCAGGGGCACCGGCGGCTCACGCGGCGGGCGCTCGAGGCCTTTCCCGAGGCCGAGCTCTTCACCTTCCGGATCGGGGGGATGCGGACCTTTGGCGAGCTCATTCACGAGCTCCTCCGGGTCTCGGAGCCCCTCGTTCGGGGGGTGGCCACCGGCACGTGGGATGCACCCGACTGGGAGGGCGGGGGCCCGGCCACCAAGGCCGCACTCCTCGAGGCGTGGGACCGGGCCACCGAGGCCATCGACGCCCACTGGGCCGGGATCACCCCGGAGCGGCTCCTCGAGGAGGACGTGGCCTTCGGAATGTACGAGGGGCTCACCCGCGACCACGTTCTCTACGCTCTCGACAACGAGGTGCACCACCGGGGGCAGGGGTACGTCTACCTCAGGGCCCTCGGGGTGGAGCCGCCGGCGTTCTGGGAGCGGTAGGGGGCGGGGGGGTTCAGGGGAGCTCGGGCTCGAAGTCGATTGCCAGGTGTTCGAGAAGCCGGTTCTCGAGTTCGGTCCGGGTCTGGACATCGTTGAGGACGCCCGCCCGTTCGAGGAGCCGCAACTTCGAGATCGTCCGGACCTGTTGCGGCATGACGATGCCCTCGTGCCCCGTGCCGACAAGATCCGGAACGAGGACTTCGAAGGGGTAGGCGCGGCGCTTCTTGCCTTCCCGCCTGGTCAGCGGGACGACGGTGACGACGTCGAAGTTCCGGTTGAAACCGTCGTTGGACACGACGATCACCGGACACCGCTCACCTCCCTCCTCCCTCCCCACCGAAGGCTCGAGATCGACCCAGTAGATCTCCCAACGTCGAACCGGTCCGCGGTGCGCCATGCCGGTCAGTCGTCGGATTCGAGCCCGTCCCGGGCGGTGACGTCAAAGGCCGCGGTCATCGCTCGCATGTCCGCCATGAAGGCCGGGTCCTGGGCGGCTTCCGCGTAGGCAGAGTAGATCCGGTCCCTGCGGAGCTCCTTGAGGCGACGCACGATCGCGTCCTCGACGAAAGCGTTCTGGCTCTCGGCCTCGCCGCGCTCCACGACTTTCCGCACAGCCTCGGCCACCGACCCCCTGACCTGCCAGCCGACCTTCCGGGGTCGGTCAGCCGTAACGCGCCCCCCGCCGCGCATCCCGTATGCGCCCACGGGGGAATTCTGGTTCGTGGCGTCCATCGATCATGACTCCGGTGCAGAGGTTCGACTCCCAACCTACGGACCCTTGCCAGGTTCCGACAAGTGGAACCAGATATGCTACCACGGCGGTCCACGGAGGGGCCCGGTCTCTCGCTTCGACACCGCTGAGGCCACGGATGACGACGCTCACCTGTCACCCCTCCCTCATCACCCGGTCCAGCTCGAGCACCAGGGCGACCACCGCGTCATGCATGCGGGTCATGGCCTCGGCCTCGGCGAGCTCGAGGCGGTCCTCCTCGGTGTGGATCACCCGGCCCACCCGGGGCGAGAACCCGTCGGCGAGGCCCGTCTCCTCGGGGGCGTTCAGGAGGAGCCAGAGCTGCTTCGCCTCGGCGGCGCCCAGGATCGCCATGGACACGTTCGGGATCCCCGCCGCCTGGAAGCTCCGGTCGTCGCTCACCGGGTAGGCGGGGAACGCGATGCAGGGGATGCGCTGGACCACGCATACCCCGGCGAGGGCCTGGTACACGGTCTCGTTGCCCCCGTGCGAGGCAGGACCGTAGCCGATGGCCGTGCCATACGCCGCGATGTCCACGTTCACCATGGCGGCGACCTGGGCGGGGTCGAGCTCCGACACGAAGGCGGCCGACCCCAGGAGCCCCCACTCCTCGAGGTCGAAGAGGACCACCCGGACCCGGTGCGAGAGCTCGTGCCCCCGGAGCGTCTCCGCGACCCGGGTGAGGATCACCGAGCCCGCCCCGTTGTCCACCGCCCCCCCGGTGTAGCGCCCCCCGGGGAGGGGTGCGGCGTCGTAGTGCGCCCCGACGATGATTTCCCGGCCTTCCGCGCCCAGCTCCACGACGAGGTTACGTCCCTCGGCCCGGGGCTCCCGCTCGACCTGGGGATTCGGGAAGGCGTGCACCGCGGGCTCGAGGCCCCGCTCCCGGAAGATCGCGAGGAGGGTGTCGCCCCGGGCCTCGTTGTCGAGCCCCGCGAAGCGCGCCAGGTCTTCCACCAGGCCGGGGAGAGGCCCATCGGCCGGGGCGTGGAGGGCGGCACCCTGGCCAAAGGCGGAGCCCGCCGCCGGGGCCCCGTTCGGGGTCCGGGCCGCGTCCGGGGCGGGAGGCTCGGGGGTGCAGGCAGATGCTGCGAGTGCAGGCAGGAGGGCTGCGGCGACGAGGAGCGCCGCTCCGGGGCGGACACGGCGCGCCTCGGGGACGACGCGCGGGGAGGGAGGGGCTCGGTGGGGCATGGGGGCCTCGGGCAGGGGGTGGGGGAGCAGGACCGTTTCGGCCCCTGGGGGGGATCATCGACCCCGGGGCCGCGCCGCGCAATCAACGGCCCGCCTCGCCTTCCCGTTGCAGTGGTCGCCGGCTCGCGGTAACCTGACCCGCCACCTGGCGCGCCGTCCGGTGCCTTGCCGGGGCCGACGGTTCCCACCCCACGCCTCCACGAGGGTCCTTGCGCTACCCCCGCGAACGGTTGTGCCGACGCACCCGGCTGAATCCGCGCCGCCGTCCCGGCTTCGCGGCTGCGCCGGCCTGTGCGGTTGCCCTCGTCCTCCTGGCCGCCCCCACCCCGGCTGCGGCGCAGGACGCGGGCGAAGAGGCCGGGAAGGCCCCGCCCCTCCTCGTTCTCGAGCGCCCTGCTTCGGTGCGGGCGCTCGCGCTGGGGGGGAGTCCGGCCTACGCGGACCGGGATTCGGACCTTCTTCTCTTCAGTCCGGGGTTCCTGTCGGTGGCCCGGGGCGCCGCCCTCTCCCGGGTGCGGCACGCTCCGGGCCGGGCCACGAGCGCCATGACCGGGGTGACGCCCTGGTGGGGGGGCGGGGTGGGGCTCGCCCTTCGCACCGGCGAAGACGGAGCGGGGCCCGAACGCAGCACCGAGACGGCGCTCACCGCCGGGTACGGTCGGACGATCGCGGGGTTCGGGGTTGGCGCCACGGTGACGGGTGTGAACCTCGACCGGGGAACGGCCTCGGACCACGGGTTCCTCGTGGACCTGGGGCTCGCCCTTGCACCGGGACCGGTGGGACTGGGGATCGCCGTCGGGGGGCTCGGATGGGCGCCGGAGCCCCGGGTGCCCCCCGACCCCCTCTCGAACCCGGTGGCCGGGACCGAGCCCGGGGGCGTCCCCCCGTCGGGGGTGCCCTGGCTCCGGTTCGGGCTCGGCGCCGGGTCCCTCCCGGTGGGCCCCCTCGACGTTGCCGGAAGCTGGAGCCTCACCGCCCGGGACGGGTTCGGCCCCGAGTCCGGGGGCGGCCTCGAGGTGAGCTGGTGGCCCGTGGCAGGGCGGACCTTCACCGGCCGGGTCGGTCACCGGAGCCGGCCGCCCGGCGGGGGGTCGGGGTGGAGCTTCGGGGGGGCCTTCCTGGGCGATGCCTTCACCCTCGAGTATGCCGCGCGCAGGCGCCCGGATGGGGGTTGGGCGCACGGGGCGGCGCTCCGGTTCCGGTAGGGGGGCCCGCGGGGTCGCCTCCCGTGAGTCGGCGGCTCAGGGGGTGTCCGGTGGCGTGACCGGCGGCGTGACCGGTGGCGTGACCGGGGGCGCGCCCGTGGGCGGAATCCGGGGCTCGAGGAAGCCCTCGGGAAGACGGCTCACCCCCAGCCGGGCGAGCCACACCTCGCCCCGGGGCGTCCGGTCGAAGACGAAGCGCACCTCGACGAGGGCCGACAGGTCGAGCTCGGGGTTCGCCGCCCGGAAGTCGTCTACCGGAAGGGAGAAGTGGTGCCCCACCACCTCGTGGGGCGAGGGGAGCCGCTCCCGCTCCAGGTCACGGCGGCGGAGGACCTGCACGTCCAGGGGCTCCCGGAGGGGCCCGAAGGCCGAAAGCGGAAGTGCGGCACTTCGCCCCTCTGCATCCAGGAGGACCACGGTGAGGTCGGGCGGCGTGTCCCCCGTGGACGTCTCCGCGGAGACGTCCGCGCCCTCGGCTTCCGCCGCCCGATCGGCGTTCTCGAGTCCCTCCTCCCCTTCCGCGCCCTGCCGCGGGGGCCCGGGGCGCGCCCGGGTGGCACCCATCAGGAAGTCCAGGGTGGACCCGGGGCCGAGCCCCACCGCCTCCGACACCCCGGGGTCCAGGTGCACCGCATAGCGGGCCTCGCCCTCGGGATGAAAACCGAGCCAGACGGCGCGGGGGCCCTGGGGGCGCTGCCGCTGAGCGGTCAGCCGCGTGCGGATCACGAGCTCCCCCTCCCGCCAGGTGGAGAGCCCCGACCCCTCGAGGGTGACCCCCGACCGGCTTCCGGTCGTGAGATCCACATCCCCGGAAAAATCCGCGAGGGGGCTGAAGGAGCTGTGCTCGAACCGGGTCTTGTACATGGTCGGGGGGAGCCAGGCGCCGGCGGTGCGGTGGTCCCGGAAGAGGGGAAGCCATCGGTCCTCGCCGAGGAGCGTCGCCTCGAGGAAGGCGGTGACCCAGACCCGGGCAAACTCGAGCTGGTCCTCCATGGGGAGGAGCTCGTCGAGCCGGAGAATGCGTCCGCTCCGGGGCCCGGCGTCCCGGGCGCCCCACCCGGTGTTCCACTGGCCATGGTTCGCGCGGTACACGAAGACCGCCGACTTCATGGCCTCGACCGCGCCCGTGAACGCGACCCGGTGGAACTGCCGGAGCCCCATGAACGAGGTCACGTCGCCGTCGTGGGAGCCGTGGAAGACCAGGTAGTTCACGTCTTCGAGGGGGACGGGGTGGTCCGCCGGCTCGTACTGCCCGTCTACCGGGGCAATGGCCACGAGGCTCCGGATCCGGTAGCCGAAGTCGAAGGTGAAGGAGGCGTCGTCGGGGTAGTGGCGAAGGGCGTTGAAGGCGGCGGCGTGGGCCACCGCCTCGCCCCCGCGGGAGTGTCCCACGAGGGCGATCCGCTCCCAGTCCACCCGGCCTGCGAAGGGGTTTTCCGGGTCGTCGGTGAATTCCTTCCAGGCGTCCAGGTGCTTCAGGAACATCCAGCCCCGGGCATCGTTCTCTCCGCGGATGCTCCCGTTCAGGAAGTTCATGTCCACGGACACGACGATGAAGCCGCGGCTCGCGAGGAGCTCGCCCAGGTAGGCGTAGCCCACGTCCGACGAGCGACGGGGATCGTGGTTTCCGTGGGCCACGAGGACCAGGGGGAAGGGGCCCTCGGCAGGGGTCGGGTGGGCGGGGGCGGCGCCGGTCGAGGCGCCGGTCGGCGGGTGGGTGGCCTCTCCTGCATTCCCCCCTGGCGCCACCGGGTACCAGACCCGGCCGTTCCGCGGATAGGCGCGCTCGTCGAATCCCCAGTAGCGGCGCCAGTACCAGGCGAGGTCCGTGCGCCGGGCGAGGCGCGACGCGTCCACCGCCGTGGTGCGGAAGGCCACCCCCCCGGCGTACTCGGCGCGCTGCCGGTCGGTGCCGCTGCCGTAGGTCAGGTGCCCCACATCCCAGGGCCCCGGGGTCGAAGGGGCGTCGCCCTCGATCACCTGCTGGGCGAGGACCCGGGGGTGGTCGCTTTCGACAAGGGGGCGGGCGGTGGCGCAGCCGGCGGCGAGGACCCCCGCGAGGACCACCGCGAGGAGTGCAGGCAGCGCGGCAGGCAGGAAGGCGGTGCGGCCGATCGGCACCGGATCGGACATGGCGGTGCACTCCACGTGCGGGGCAAGGACCGGTGGACCCCGGAAGCTTCCGGCATCGCGGGCCCGGGCGCAACCGGGCGCGACGGGTCGGGTTGCGGTCAGCCCCCCTCCCCCACCTCCAGCGCCTGCGCGAAATCCTGGCGGAGATCCTCCAGGGCCTCGACCCCCACGCTCACCCGGACGAGCTCGGGGCTCACCCCGGCGCCCCGCCGGGCCTCCTCCGGAAGGGCGGCGTGGGTGGTGATCCAGGGAAGGATGACCACCGTCTTCGCGTCGCCGATGTTCGCGAGGTGGCTCGCGAGGCGGGTCCGGTCCACGAACCTCCGTGCCGAGGCCTCGTCGTGGAGCTCGAAGCCGAGCACGCCGCCGAACCCGTTTCGGAGCACGCGCCCCGCGACCCCGTGGGAGGGGTGGCTCGGGAGCCCGGCATAGTGGACCCGCCGCACCCGGGGGTGCGCCTCGAGCCATCGGGCGAGGGCGAGCGCGTGGTCGCACTCCCGCTGCACCCGGAGGGAGAGGGTCTCGAGCCCGACGAGCCCCTGGAAGGCATCGTGGGGAGAGAGCGTCATGCCCATGGTCACGAGCCCCAGGTCCCAGGCCCGGAGGCGGAAGGCCTGCGCCCCGCCCCGGGAGAGGTAGCTCCGGCCCCGGGAGTCCGGTCGCGTGAAGGCCGGAAAGAGGGGGTGGTCCCAGTCGAAGCTCCCGCCGTCCACGATCACCCCGCCCACGAAGGTGCCGTGGCCGCCGATCCACTTCGTGGCCGAGTGCACCACGAGGTCCGCGCCCAGCTCGAAGGGGCGGCAGAGGTAGCCGGCGCACCCCCAGGTGTTGTCCACCACGAGGGGGATGCGGCGCGCCCGGCAGAGCTCCGCGAGGGCCGGAAGGTCGGCCACCGTCGAGGTCGGGTTCGCGATGCTCTCGACCCACACGGCCACCGTGTCGTCCTCGAGCGCCTCCTCCACCCCGTCGGGGGTGGGATCCACGGCGGACCACCGGCACCCCCAGGGCTCGAGGAGCTTTCGGGCCACCGCGAAGGTCCCCCCGAAGAGCTCCTTCGAGAAGACGACGTGGCGCCCCGGCTCCACGAGCGAAAGGAGGGTGGCGGTGGTCGCCGCCTGGCCGGAGGCGAGCCCGACCCCGCCCGCTCCCCCTTCCAGGCGGACGACCCGCTCCACGAAAGTCTCCACCGTGGGGTTGTGCATGCGGGAGTACTGGTTTCCCGGGGCGGTTCCGGCGAAGACCGCCTCGGCGTGGTCCGCGCTGTCGAAGAGGAAGCTGCTCGTGGCGTGGATCGGGACCGCCCGGGCCCGCGTCACCGGGTCCGGCGACTCCTGCCCCGCGTGCACCTGGAGGGTCTCGAAGTGGAGGCCGGAGTCCGGCCAGTCCGGGTGGAGGGGGAGCTTCATGGGGCATGCCTTGCGGAAAGGGGGGATGCGCGTGGGGTCGGAGGGGCCCCGGGGAGCCGGCGGAGCACGGCCTCGGCCCGGGCCGGGGCCAGGTTCGAGACGTAGACCTTTTCGACGCCCCGCTCCCGGAGCGCCGCGAGGGTGCGGGCCAGGACCTCGTCGGCGGTCGCCCCGGCCCCGAACTCCCGGACGATCTCCTCCACCGGAACCGGAAGGAAGCGGGCCAGCCGCTCCAGGGTGGCGCGCCGTGCACTCCGGAAGAGGAAGGTCCCGAAGAGCCCGGGGGTCCGGAGCCCGCGACGCTCCGCCTCCTCCAGGAACCGGTCCACCGGGGCCAGGTCGTGGTGCGAGACCACCTGGGTGAGCCAGAAGTCGGCACCGTGCGCCGGGTCCATGAGGAGCTCCACCTGCTCCACCGGGTCCCGGAAGGGGTTCACCCAGCCCCCCAGGGGGAGGGCCGGCACCTCGGCACGGATCCGCGCCCTCAGGTCGCGGGAGCGGGGGAGGCACCGGGGGCGGCCGGCGCCGGCGTCCCCCCCGGTCACCGTGAGCCCCCCGAACCCGTGGGAAGCCGCCCTTCGGGCAAAGAGGAGGCAGTACTCGAGGGAGTGACGGCAGGTCAGAAACGGGAGCACCTGCCCGAGCCGCCCCCCGGTTCCCACGTAGCTCGTGAGCACGCGGAGGCTCTCCTCCTCACGCACGCCCACCGCGCTGTCGGTAAAGAGGACGAAGCGCCCGGCGGCGAGGAGCTTCCCGACCCCGTGACGCGCGTCGATCCAGGCGTCGAGGGCGGCCTCGGGGCCGAGGTCGGCCCGGGGGGGGCGAAGCTCCACGGCCCGTAGCGGGCCCGGGGCGGCGAGGGCGTCGAGAAAGGGCGCGGTCATGGCGCAGCGGCCCCCGTCGAAACCTTGCCCGCCCCCGCCACCGCCCGGCGCACCCTGCGGACCACTTCCAGGGCCACATCCACCTGCCCCCGGGCGCTGCTCACGTGGATCCCCTGCACCCGGGGGAGGAGGGCGAGCGCCACCTCCACCGCAATGGCGACCCCCTCGTCCCGGGCGGCGCCCGGGCCCCGGGCCTCCGCGCTCCGCATCCGCTCGAGCACCTCCGGCGGAACCCGCACCCCGGGCACCTCGTTCTCCAGGAACTCCGCGGTCCGGACCGAGTCGAGTGGCCAGAGGCCGGCCACCACCGGGATTTCCCGGGGCACCGCATCCCCCCCCTCCACTGCACCGTGCGCCCGGTCCAGGAAGGAGAGCAGCCCCCCGGGACCGAACACCGGCTGGGTCACGGCGAACGCGGCCCCCGCCTCCACCTTCCAGAAATACCGGCGGTGCTCCCGCTCGAGGTCGGCGGCGTCCGGGTTCAGCGCCACGCCCATGACGAACCCCGTGGGCGGCGAGACCGGGTGTCCCCCCGGGTCCACCCCCCGGTTCATGCGCGCCAGCACGTTCGTGAGCCCGATGGCGTCGATGTCGAAGCGGGCCCGGTGCTCCGGGTACGGTCCGGCGGGAGAGAGGTCGCCCGTGACCACGAGCAGGTTCCGGAGCCCGGAAGCAGCCGCCCCCATCAGGTCCGAGATCATTCCCGCCATGGTCCGGTCCCGGCAGGCATAGTGCGGAAGGACCTCGAGCCCGGTCTCCTGCCGGACCAGGAGCGCGGCGGCGAGCGGTGCCATGCGCGGCACACCCCGGGGTGCGTCGGGAAGGCTCACGAGCTCGACCCCCGCCGCATGGGCGCTCCGGGCCTCGGCGAGAAGGGGCGCCGGGTCCCACCCCCGGGGCGGCACGAGTTCCACCGAGGTGACGAACGCCCCCTCGGCGAGCTTCCTCCCGAGTGGAGACCGCTCGGCCAGGGGCACCGGGTCCGGCCCCCGCGTGCCCCCGCCGCGAACCACCCGCCGCAAGGGGACGGGCGCCACCACCCCCATTCCCTCGAGAGACGCGCGCATCTTCCGGATGTGCTCCGGCGTGGTCCCGCAGCAGCCCCCGACGAAGCGCACCCCGGCCTCCACCAGGCGTCGGGCGTAGCGGGCCATGTAGTCGGGGCTCGCCAGGTACATCTTCCGGTCCCCCACCGTTCGCGGGAGCCCGGCGTTCGGCTGGGCCGAAAGGGGGAGCCGGGTCACGGCCGCCATCCGCTCCACCGCATCGAGGATTTCCGCCGGCCCCACCGAGCAGTTCAGCCCCACGGCGTCGGCGCCCCATCCCTCGAGGGCCTCGGCCACCGCCTCCACCGGGGTTCCGTAGGCGGTCCGCCCCCCCTCCTCCACGGTGACCTGGGCCAGCACCGGAAGGTCCGACCGGGCCCGCACCGCACGCAGCGCCTGCTCGAGCTCGTGCACGTCCTGGAAGGTCTCGAGCACGAACCCGTCCACCCCACCCTCCACGAGGCCGTCCACCTGCCGGCCGAAGTACCCTTCCGCCTCCGCGCGCGACGTGGGCCCCCACGGCTCGATCCGGATCCCCAGGGGACCCACGGCCCCGAGCACGAGCACCGGGTGGGGCGCCCCGTCCCCCGCACCTGCTCCCGCCGCCCGGATGGCCGCCCGGGCGCGCTCCACCGCGGCGCGGTTCAGGGCCTCGGTCGCCTCCTCGAGCCCGAAGCCCGAGAGCTTCACCGGGTTCGCCCCGAAGGTGTTGGTCTCGATGAGCCGGGCCCCGGCCTCCACGTACGCCCGGTGCACGGACGCGACGAGGGCGGGCTCCTCCAGGTTCAGCGCGTCGTAGCACACGTTCACGAAGAAGCCGCGGTCGTAGAGGACCGTTCCCATGGCCCCGTCGAGGAGGTGCACCCCCCCGTCGTCCAGGAGCGCCCGGAGCGTCGCCCCTGCCCCGCCCCCCTGCCCCGTCATCGGACCGCCTCCGGGTCGTAGGCCAGGTTCGAGGCGAGCCACCGCTCGGCCTCGGCCCGCTCGATCCCCTTCCGGGCGGCGTAGTCCTCCACCTGGTCCACCCCGAGCCGCCCCACCCCGAAGTAGAAGGCGTCGGGGTGCGCCAGGTACCACCCGCTCACCGAGGCGGTGGGGAGCATGGCACAGCTTTCCGTGAGGGTCATGTCGAGCGCTCCGGCCCCCACGAGCTCGAAGATCGTCCGCTTCTCCGAGTGGTCCGGGCAGGCCGGGTACCCTGGGGCGGGGCGGATCCCCCGGTACCGCTCGGCAATGAGCTCTCCGTTCGTGAGCCGCTCATCGGGCGCGTACCCCCAGAGCTCCCGGCGCACCCGCTGGTGGAGCCGCTCGGCGAAGGCCTCGGCGAGGCGGTCCGCGAGCGACCGGGCCAGGAGCGCGCGGTAGTCGTCGTGGCGGGCCTCCAGGTGGGCCACGAGGTCATCGAGCCCGAGCCCCGCCGTCACGGCGAAGGCCCCGACCCAGTCCGCTTTTCCCGCATCCCGGGATGCGACGAAGTCGGAAAGGGCCAGGTTGGGCCGCCGGTCCGCCTCCTCCTCCCCGCGGCCGCCGCCCTTCCGGAACTGCTGGCGGAGGGTGTGGAGCCGAGCCTTCACACGGGTCCGGTCCCCGTCGGCGTAGAGCTCCACGTCGTCACCGACGGCGGCTGCGGGAAGGAGGGTCGCCGCCCCCCGCGCCCCCAGGAGCCCGTCCTTCTCGATCCAGTCCAGGAGCCGCTCGGCGTCGTCCATGAGCTCCCGGGCCGCGCCCCCCACCTCCGGGTCGGTGAGAATGTCGGGGTAGCTGCCCCGCAGTTCCCACGCCTGGAAGAAGGGGGTCCAGTCGATCAGGGCCCGGAGCCCTGCCAGATCCTCGGACGGGAAGGTGTGGAGACCGGGTCGGAGGGGGCGCGGGGGCGTGTAGCGGCTCCAATCGACGGG
>JBJHCE010000070.1:0-15018 GCA_050485865.1 Gemmatimonadales bacterium
GAAGCCCGACATTGGGAGGCGAAGGTCCCGCCCCAACCCCGTGCGCCGTGCCCGTCTCCCCTTCTCGAAACGAACCGTCCCTCCGCGGCGATCCCCGCAGGAGCGTCCATGCGCGCCTCGCGGTCGCGCTCCTGGAGACGCTCCAGCGACAGGACCGCCCCGACGAGGTCCTGGTGGACGAGAACCTCTCGGTCACCCTCCCCCGGCGCCTGGGTCTTTCGCACGTGGTCCTCGCGCAGCTCCAGCGATACCGTGAGGAGGCGCGCCGGAACCACCGGGTGCGCGAGCCCGAGGTCTTCGACCTGATGCACCTCGTCTCGCGTCGCCCCGATGCCGCCCAGGTCTTCCACGAGGTGGGACGCGCCCTTGCCGACGGGCTCGGGGCCGGATGGCGGAGGGTGCTCCCGCGTCGTTTCGTGCCGGCGCACGTCCAGCGTCGGAGCGCGCGCCTCCTGAAAGGGGTCTTCGGCGCCCCCGTCCTGCGCCGGGATCGCACCGAACCGGGCCTCGTCCTCGTGCATCCGGGAATCCTCGGCGCCGACGGGGATCCAAACACCTGCGCCCTGATCACGGGCGCGCTCGAGGGTGTCGCGGAGCGGTCGGTACGGCTCCCCCTCATGGTGCGGAAGGCGGGGTGCCGCCACGAGGGCGCCGATGTCTGCCGCTGGGATGTGGAGGAGCTTCGGCCGGAACTCGTCCGGTCCGACGGGGGTGAGGGGGACTCCGACTCCGACTCCGAAGCCACGAAGGCGGAAGACGGCACCGGGGCGACCCGGGGGACGGAAGGCACGGCCCGAAGCGCCTGAAGGCGCGGCCCTGCCCGCTCCGTCTCCGCGACCCACCGGGGCCTTCCCCCATTCCACGATCCCGAGGCAAGGCGAGCATGCTCAGCGAAGGCGACCAGGCACCGGACTTCACCCTCCCCGCCGACGACGGCTCCCAGGTGACCCTCTCGGGCCTCCGGGGCTCGAAGGTGGTCCTCTACTTCTACCCGAAGGACGACACCTCCGGTTGCACGGCCCAGGCCTGCGAATACCGGGACATCCTTCCCCGCATCCGGGAGGCCGGCGCGGTGGTCCTCGGCGTTTCCCCCGATCCCGTGGCCTCTCACGAAAAGTTCAAGAACAAGTACGACTTGAACTTCCCCCTCCTGGCGGACGAGGACCACGGGGTTGCCGAGGCCTACGGGGTCTGGAAGGAGAAGTCGATGTACGGGCGGACCTACTGGGGGATCGAGCGGAGCACCTTCCTCATCGACGAGGAGGGGCGGGTCGAGAAGGCGTGGCGGAAGGTGAAGGCCAAGGGCGACGCCGGGAAGGTCCTCTCCGAGCTCTGAGCCCGGGGGCGCGGCTCCCCGGGCTCCCGGGTGCCCTTCCTCAGCGGAGCGTCGCGGGGTCGGGTCCGTTCAACGCCACGGCCCGGTGTACCTTGAAGAGGCAGAGGTCCTGGACCACGCGCACCCCCGACCGTCGAGCGGCCTCCGCTGCGGCGTCGGCCCGGATACCTTCCTGGAGCCAGATGGAAGGGCGTTCGGGGCGCTCGGCGACCGTGGGGATCAGCTCCGCGGCATCGCTCGACGGGCGGAAGAGGAGCACCAGGTCCACCGCCTCCTCCACATCCTCGATCCGTGCCCTCGACGGCCGCCCCAGGAGCCACTCGGCGAAGGGGTTCACCGGAAGCACGTCGATCCCCTTGGCCGCCAGGTAGGAGGGGACCCGCCGGGCGTCCTTCCGCGGATCCCGGGAGATCCCGATCACGGCGATCCGGCGCAGGCCACGGATGAGTCCGCGCAGCTCCGGTGCCGAGGGGTTCGAGGGGTCGCTGCTCTCGCCCAGGAGGAGGTTCAGTCGGTCCAGCTCGGACATGGGGTTCCACGTGCGGGGTGACGCAGGGCCGGTGAGGCGGGGAAGGCGGACACGATACTCCGGGGGGCCGCCCGGGGCAACGCGGCGGATCCGCCGCCTGTCCGACCTCACAACCGGGCCCCGGCAGCGGACGAGGCAGGGCGTTTGCGGTCGAGCCCCGCCTCCGTCAGATTCCGGCGCCGGCAACAGGAAACCGAACGGAAGGGGGGTCGATGGACTGGACAGCGTGGTTGGGATGGATCGTGGCCGCCGTGCTCGCGGTCGCCATGTTCGCCGGGATGCGACGCGGCGGGCGAGGCGGCGCTCCGGCGGCGGGGCCTCCCGCGGCAGCGCGAACGCCTGCGCCTCCTCCACCACCTCCACCGCCTTCCACCGTCACGGAGGAGGAGGCCCTTCGGCGTACCCTGGCCTACCTCAACCGGACCGTGCTCCAGGACCTCCAGGAGCTGGAGCGCACCCTGTCGGGCACCGGGGGGATTCCCGACGCGCTGGAGCGGGCCCTCGATGCGCTGGGGGACCTTGGGTTCTACGCGGACCCTCCGGGCAACGAGCCGATCTCGCGGGAGCACCTGGCGAACCTCGTGCAGGAGGCCGTCCGTGAATACACGATTGAAACCCGAATTCCAGTTCGGGTACACGCGCCTCCGGAGCCCCTCTATGTCCAGGTCCGGCGGGAGGCGCTGAAGGACGCCGTCTTCCTCCTCCTGGCGAACGCCGGGCAGTTTTCCGGCGGCAAGCCCGTGGACGTCTTCCTCGAGGCGGTGGAGCCCGCGGGCTTCCGGATCCGGATCGCGGACGCGGGGCCCGGATTCACCGACGAGGGGCTGGACCGGGCCACGGAGCCCTTCTGGTCCACGGATCCCCGGGGTGTCGGGCTGGGCCTTCCGCAGGCCCGGGCCCGGGTGGCGGAGATGAAGGGGCGGCTCACCCTCCGGAATCAGGAACGCGGCGGCGCCGAGGTCACCCTGGAATTCCCGGACCGGGACACCGGGCCGGCGGCGTAGGCGCCGATCACCCCGAGTACGAGGACGAAGAGGCCGGCCCATCCTCCGGCCGAAAGGGTCTGGTCCAGGAGGAGCATGGCGAGGACCGCCGCCACGAGGGGCTCCACCGTGGTCCCGATGGCGGCGCGCCCCGCCTCGAGGGTCCGCAGGGCGTGGAAGAGGAGGAAGGGTGCCGCCGCCATCGTGAGAAAGCCGAACACGACGACGATCCCCCAGGTCATGGCATCCGGGGGAAGGACCAGGCGGTCCGGCCCTGCCGCGAAGAACCCGCCGAGGACGAGGGTCCCGCCCACCGTACTCCAGAGGAGGGGCACGAGGGCCCCCCGCTCCCGCCCTGCCACCTTGCCGAACATCGTGTACGTACCGTAGGCGATGCCGGTCAGGCACCCCCAGAGGATCCCCCGCGGCGAGAGGACGAGATCCGCCCCCCGGGCGCCGAACACGGTCATCCAGACCCCCACCACCGAGAGCAGCGCCAGCCCACCCCGGACCGGGGTGAGCCGCTCGTTCAGGAGGAGGGCCGACACCCCCACCACCCAGGCGGGGGCGAGGTAGAGGAGCGCCACCGTCGCCGGCACCCCGACCGCACTCGTCGAGAACTGGTACGCGAGCTGGAAGACGCCCACGACCGTGCCCCCGAAGCCCAGAAAGAAGAGGGCTTCCCTCACGCTCAACCGGAAGGCCCTCCCCCCGCGGGGGGCGAGGAGGAGGACGAGGAAGACCGCCCCGAAGACTGTCCGGAGCAAGGCCACCGAGGTCGGTGGAATCCCGAGCCGGTAAAGCGCGACACTGAAGGGGCCTGCCGTCCCCCAGAGGGCACCGGCCAGGAGCACCTGGCCGTAGGCGGCGGCCACCCGCCGCCCATCGTCTTCTGCACGCATCGGGCAAAGCTAACCGATCGCAGGCGCGCCGTGGGCCTCTCCGGTGGGCAGACGCACGCCCCGGGTCTATCTTGATCGGGTCCTCTCCCTTCCCCCTCGCCCACACGATGTCCAACCACGCCGCAGCCACCCGGCCCTCCGCGTCCGACCCCGCACCCGCCCGCGAACCGCGCGAACCGGAGGGGGCGGGGAGGGATCGGCGCCCCTACCGGTTCCTGGTGCGCCTGCGGCCCCGCCTGCGGCCGCACCGGGGCGCGCTGGCCTTTGCGGCAGTCCTGATTCTCGTGGGCACGGGCATCGGCCTCGCCTTTCCCCTCGTGGTGCGCGAGATCCTGGACGCGGCCTTCCTGGCCGGCGATGCCACCCTCCTGAACCAGGTGACCCTCCTCCTCCTCGGCCTCTTCGCGCTCCAGGCGGTGGTGAACTACGGGCAGAGCTACCTCACCGCCTCGGTGTCGGAGCGGGTCGTGGCCGGGATCCGGGAGGACCTCTTCAGCCACCTGGTCCGGCACCCGCCCGGGTGGTTCGCCCGGAGCCGGGTCGGGGATCTCTCGTCCCGGCTGGCCTCCGACGCCGGCCTTCTCCAGGGGATCCTCCGCTTCGGCGTTCCCGAGCTCGTGCGGCAGGGGCTCTTCCTCGTGGGAGCCCTCGCCCTCATCACGGTGACCCATCCCCGGCTGACCCTCGTCACCTTCATCGCGGTGCCACCCACCGCACTCGCCGGCTGGCTCCTGGGGAGGCGGGTACGTCGCATCTCCACCGGGATCCAGGATCGGCTGGCCGATGCCGTGTCCCGGGCCGAACAGGTCTTCACCCAGATCGCCACGGTGCAGAGCTTCGCCCGGGAACGCTGGGAATTCGAGCGCTTCCAGGATGCGGTGGGGCAAACCCGGGACGGCGGGATCGAGCGGGCGAGGGCCCGGGCGCTCCTCACCGGGACCGTGACCTTCACCGCCTTCGGGGCGGTGGCGCTGGTGGTCTGGGAAGGCGGGCGCCTCGTGCTGGCGGGGGCGCTCACCCCGGGGACCCTCGTGGCCTTCCTCATCTACTGGATCCTCATTGCCGGTGCGGTGACCTCGCTTGCCGGGTTCTGGGGGAACCTGCAGGAGGCCTCGGGCGCGGCCCGCCGGATCTTCGACCTCCTGGACGAGCCGGTGCGGCTGGCCGATCCGGAAGTGCCCCGTACGCTCCCCCGCCCGGTCCGGGGCGCCGTCGGGTACGAGGGCGTGCGTTTCCGGTATGGGCCGGAACTTCCCTTCGTCCTCGACCGAATCGACCTCCAGGTGGAGCCGGGCGAGCAGATCGCCCTCGTCGGGGCTTCCGGGGCCGGAAAGAGCACCCTGGTCTCTCTCCTTTCGCGCTTCCACGACGTGGATGCCGGGCGGGTGACCCTCGACGGTGTGGATGTCCGCGACCTGGCGCTCGCGGAACTCCGGGGCGCCATCGGTCTCGTTCCCCAGGAGCCCATGCTCTTCGCCGGGACGATCCTCGAGAACCTCCGCTACGGGAACCCGGAGGCCGACCGCGAGACCGTGGTCGCCGCCGCCCGGGAGGCCCACGCGCACCCCTTCATCTCATCCTTTCCACGGGGGTACGACGAGGAGGTGGGCGAGCGGGGCGTGACCCTCTCGGCGGGACAGCGCCAGCGGATCGCCATCGCCCGGGCCATGCTGAAGGCGCCCCCTGTGCTCATCCTGGACGAGGCGTCGAGCGCCCTCGACGCCGAGTCCGAGCGCCTCGTGCAGGACGCCCTGGAGCGCCTGATGGAGGGAAGGACCACCCTCGTGATCGCGCACCGCCTCTCGACCATCCTCAGGGCACAGCGGATCCTCCTCCTGGATCGGGGCCGGATCGTGGCCACCGGAACCCACCGGGAGCTCCTCGAGGCGAGCCCCCTCTATGCCCGGCTCTACCGCCGTCAGTTCGAGGAGGAGGAGGCCGCCCCCGCCCTTTCTTCGGATCCCGGGTCTGCCGACACCCCAGGCGGCTCCGGGGCCGAGGCCCCCGAGTCCCGGGGCGGCAGGATGACCCCCTCCTCGAGCCAGGCGTAACGCCCCTCGAGGGCCCCCCGGGCCACGGCCCGTCCTGCGGCGTCATCGTTCCGGAAGACGCCCCGGAAGTGTCCCCGGATCCGCCTTCGGGCCTGCCGGCAGAAGAGGTCCGCGAGTTCCTCCGGGCTCCGGTCCGAGGGGTCAGCCTCCATCCGCCTCCGGGCCTCGATGGAGACCGCCGCCATGTGGAAGGCTTCGGCCCCCACGTCGACGAGGCGCCCGAGCACCGCCTGCCGGCGCTCGAGCCCCCCTCCGAAGCGGAGCATCACGTGGAAGATCGTGCGCGCGAGCCTCCGCGAGGTCCGGTCCACGAACCGCAGGTGCTTCGCGAGCTTCCCGAACTCCGAGTACCGGGGCCAGAGGCTCCACCCGATCCAGCGCGTGGGGTACCACCAGGCATAGTGAAGCCCCGCCCGGAGCACCGCCCCGGCACGCTTCCCCAGGGGAGCCCGGGGGTCCACGAGGGCACCTGCCACTTCCAGGTGCATGTCCACCGCCTCCCGGGCAATGAAGAGCCGCATGATCTCGGAGGAGCCCTCGAAGATCAGGTTGATCCGGAGGTCCCGGACAGCGCGCTCCACCGGTGCCGCCCATTCCCCCCGCGCCTCGAGTGACTCTGCCGTCTCGTACCCTCGTCCGCCACGCACCTGGAGCACGTCGTTCGCCATTCGCCAGGCGGTCTCCGTGTGCCAGAGCTTGGCCAGTGCCGCTTCCAGGCGCAGGTCGAAGGCACCGGAGTCCGCCATTTCGGAGGTCATCTCGAGGGCCGCCTCCAGGGCGAAGGTCTCCGCGGCCATTCTCCCGATCATCAGGGCCACGGCCTCGTGCCGCCCGATGGGCCGGCCCCACTGGACCCGCTCCGCCGCCCACCGCCGGGAGACCCCGAGTCCCACCTTCCCCGCCGCGGTGCAGAAGGCCGGAAGGGAGAGCCGCCCCGTGTTCAGGGTCACGAGGGCGATGCGGAGTCCGGCGCCCTCCTTCCCGATCACGTTCTCCACCGGCACCCGGACATCCCGGAAGCGGATGACCCCGTTGGAGATCCCCCGGAGCCCCATGAAGGAGCAGAGGTGCACCGTCTCCACCCCCTCCCACGCCGTCTCGACGAGGAACGCGGTAATGGGGCGCTTCCCCCGCACCCCCTCCCGCGCCGGGGTCCGTGCCATCACGACCATGAGCTCCGAGCGGGGGCCGTTCGTGCACCAGAGCTTCTCGCCGTTCAGGACCCAGTGGGTGCCGTCGTCGGAGAGGCGCGCCGAGGTGGCCAGGTTCGCCGGGTCGGAGCCCACCTCGGGCTCGGTGAGGGCGAAGGCCGAAAGCGCCCCCTTCGCGATCCGCGGGAGGTAGCGCTCCTTCTGTTCGTCGGTACCGAAGTGCATGAGGGGCTGCGGCACCCCGATGGACTGGTGGGCCGAGAGGAATGCCCCGGTGGAGGCACACCGGGTGGAGACGATCTGGAGGGCCCTCCCGTAGCTCTTCTGCGACAGCCCGAGCCCCCCGTAGCGCTCCGGGATCTTGATCCCGAACGCGCCGAGCTCCTTCAGTCCGTCGAGGACCTCGTCGGGGACCCATCCGTCGCGGTCGATGGCGTCGCCGTCGATGTGTTCCCTCGCGAAGCCCTCGAGGCGGGAGAGGAAGGTGCGGGCCCGGGCCTCCTCGCCGGGGTCCGGGGGATCCACCCGGGGGGGGTGGAGGAGCGCGCCCAGGTCGAAGCGCCCCTCGAAATACGCACGCATGAAGCTCGTGCGGTCCCACCCCTTCTCCCTCGCGGACTCGGCCACGTCGCGGGAGGCCTGGATCCCCGACTCGCTGGAGCCAGGGGCGGACGTGGGGGTGTGCGACCGGGCGGGGTCGCTCGGGTGCGTGGACATCCGGGCCTCCGGGGGCGGGGGTGGAGGGCGATCTCCCGGGGTCGAACGGAGCCCGATCCCGGGCCTCCTTCAAGATCGCGGTTCCGCGCCGTCGGCAAAAGGATCCGCGCTGCCCGGGGCGCCGTCGGCATGCGGTCCGTACGGAGCCAGGATCCGCCCCTCGAGTTCCACGATCCGGGCCTCCGCATCCTGCTCTCCCAGGGAGATAAGCCGGGAGATGTACCCGGTCTCGAAGAGCACGAAGGAGAGGAGGTCAGGGCTTCGGGTCCGCCCGGTTCCGAGCCCCCGCACCAGGAAGCGGAAGAACCTCGGAAGCTCGAGCTCGAAGTCCGCCGCCAGGCGCCCCAGGTCGAGGGAGGGCCGAAGGGTGAGAATCTCGACGGGGCGGAGCTCCCCGTGGGCTTCGGGGGGGAGCTGTGCCAGGAGCGCGTTCGTCTGCTCCACCCGCCAGGCGTCCTGGTCGAGAAGGTCGAGGAAGATCGCGTTCATGAGCTGCCCCGCCACCTGCGCCAGCGGGGGGTACCCCTCGACCTGCGGGCGCTCCGCCTCCGCCTCCGTCCGGTCGAAGCGGGTCGAGACGGCCAGGATGCGGCTTGCCCCGAGCCGGAGCGCGGGGGAAAGGGGCGCGGAAAGCCGGATGCCCCCGTCTCCATACCACTCGTCGCCGATCCGCACGGCCGGGAAGATCAGGGGGAGCGCCGCCGAGGCCATGACGTGATCCACCGTGATGCGCGCGGTGCGGGCCCTCCGGAGGGGCCGCTCCCACGGCTCCACGTCCGGGGCGCCTTCCACCCAGGTCACCGACCGCCCGGTGGTGTACGAGGAAGTGCTCACGGCGAGGGCCCTGAGCCGTCCCCGCTCCACGTTGGCCCGGATCCCCTCGATGGGATCCCGGGGGCGACCGGGTGTGCCCAGGGCCTCCGAGAGGAAGCGCCGGAGGGGGTCCGTCTCCACGAGGCTCCGGAGTTCGCCTGCACCCCGGATCCACCCCCCGGTCACGAGCTGGAGAAGGCCCCGGACCAGGTTCCGCCCCAGGGTGCCCGAGTCCACGCGGAAGACATGGTCCGTCCGGAGTCCCTGCCAGAGAAGCACCAGGTCCTCCACCGCCTCGGCGAAGTTGCCCGGGTGCGCGGCGAGGTGCACCGCGTTGATGGCTCCTGCCGAGACCCCGGCCAGGACCGGGATCTCGAGCTCCGGGTGACGCCGGGCGAGGGCCCGGAGGACCCCGGCCTGGTATGCCGCCCGTGCGCCCCCGCCCCCCATGACGAGACCGAGCCCGCCCGGGGCTGGGGGGGCGGCCGGGTCCACGTGCTCCTCCGCTCCCGTCAGAACGCCGTGGACTCGAAGAGTCCCCGGCCGATCGCCGCGACGCCGGCCCAGAGGAGCCCCAGCGCCACCGCCGTGGAGACCAGGTGGGGCATGTGGGTCCGCTCCTCGGGCGGCCGTCGCCGGAGCACCGAGACCGGGATCTGCGCCACCACCGCCGCGGCGAGCATCAGGAAGATGTGCCCGATGAGCGCCGGATAGAACCGCCCCGACACGATGATGGCGAACCCGAGGAGGACCTGGAGGTGGAGGAGCCCGGCGAAGGCCGACGCCGACGCCTTCATTCCCCGGCCGTACGGACGCTTCCCGAGGACCCCGGCCAGGGCCAGGCCCAGGGAGACGAGGGCCGCCGCGAGCACCAGGTAGCGAAGCCCGGAATGGGCGTGGAGGAGTCCGGTCAGCATCGTGGGGCCAGGAGAGGGAGGGGGGTCAGCGGGGCGCGCTTCGCCCGGGGGCGGGTCCGCGCGCGGATGGGCACCGAAAGGTAGGCGGCCCCCCCGGCGGGGCAAGCTTCGAAGGGGGAGGCGATGGGGTCAACCCTCACCCAGTGCCTCGAGGAGGAGCTCGCGCACCGCGTCGTCCAGGTCGTCGAGCCCGAGCATCCACCGGAGGTAGTCGGGGGACCCGGAGGCCACCGCTGCGAGGGGGGTGCCCCGATGCTTCCCGCGCCGGAACCGGAGCCCTTCGTCGCCCACGCGCTCGAACCAGCGGTCCACCTCGGTCTCGAAGGGCCGGACCTCGTCGCAGTACGCGTCAAGCCCCGCCATGTCGCGGGGGAGGTGGCCGTAGCGATCGAGCTGGGCCCCGAGAACCGCCGCGGTGGCCCGGATGTCGGCAAGGGCGCTGTGGGCGTCTTCGAGCTCGCGGCCCAGGTAGAAGCGCGCCGCCGCCGAGAGGTCCCGGGGCTCCTCCCGGTGGAAGATGAGCTGCACGTCGACGATGCGGCGGGCACGGGGATCGAAGGACACGCCTGCCCTCCGGAACTCGGCGAGGAGCATGGGGAGGTCGAAGCGCCGGACGTTGAACCCCGCCAGGTCGCAGGGCTCGAGGAGGTCGGCGAGGCTCCGGGCAAAGGAGGTGAACGGGGGCTCGTCGGCCACGTCGGCGTCGGTGATCCCGTGGACCGCCGTGGCCTCGGGGGGAATCGGCACCCCCGGGTTGAAGCGACGCACCCGTTCGAAGACGTCTCCCCCCGGCGAGAGCCGGATCAGTGCCAGCTCCACGATCCGGTCCACCCCGGGGCGGAGGCCGGTGGTCTCGAGGTCGAAGAAGGCGAGGGGACGTTCGAGGGGGACGGGAAAGGGAAGCGGGTCGGCCATGGGGGGGTGGAGCGGAGACCGGAGTTGGGGGGCGCGGAGCCCGTGCGAAGGGAACGGACCGGCCCCCCGGGGTAACCTGCCCGGGCGCCAGGTCCGCACCCCCAAGGTGGCGCCCCCCGGGGGGCGGCGCCATGGGAGGAAGCCCGGCCCCCCGCATCCGCGAACGCGAGAGAAACGAAGGAAACGATCCCGCCGGCACGAGGAGCACCCGAACCCATGTCCGATTCCTTTCCCTGCATCCGGATCCGTGCCCCCGGGGGGCCGGAGGTCCTCGAGCTGGACCAGGTCACCCTTCCTCCGCCCCGGGCCGACCAGCTCCGCGTGCGCGTCCAGGCGTCGGGGGTGAACCGGGCCGACCTCCTCCAGCGGCGGGGCGGATACCGGGCGCCCCCGGGGACCCCCGAAGGGGTGCCGGGGCTCGAGTACGCCGGGGTCGTGGAGGCGGTGGGCGACGAGTGCACGCTTCGCTCCGTCGGCGATCGGGTCATGGGGATCGTGGGGGGCGGGGGCTACGCGGCGGCGTTGAACGTGGCCGAGCGGGAGACGATCCGGATCCCGGACGGGGTCTCGACCCTGGAGGCGGCGGCGATCCCAGAGGCCTACATGACGGCGTGGGACGCGGCCTGGCTCCAGGGTGGGCTCGCGCCCGGCGAGACCCTTCTCGTGCACGCGGTGGGAAGCGGGGTGGGGACCGCGGCGCTCCGGCTCGCCCGGTGGACCGGGGCCGAGGTGGTGGGGACCTCGCGCACCGCGGACAAGCTCCGGCGGGCCGAGGGGTTCGGGCTTCCCCCGGGGCGGGGGGTCGACACGAGCGACACCGGGTGGCCGGGGCGGGTGCGGGAGGCCGCAGGGGGGCGGGGGGTCGACGTGGTCCTGGACCTCGTGGGGGGTGGGTTCGCCCCCGGCACGCTGGAGACCCTCGCCGAGGGGGCGCGGTGGATCGTCGTGGGGGTCCCCTCGGGGCGTGCGGCGGAGCTGGACTTCCGGCGGCTCATGGGGCTTCGTGCCCTCGTGCGCGGCACGGTGCTCCGGAGCCGCCCTCCCGAAGAGAAGGCCACCCTCGCGCGGCGCTTCGAGGCGCAGCTCCTTTCCGGCTTCGCGTCCGGGGCCCTCGGGCCCATCGTGGACCGGGTCGTCCCCGCCGCCGAGGCCCCGGAGGCGCACAGGATCCTCGAGGAGAACCGGAGCTTCGGAAAGGTCCTCCTGGCGTGGAGCTGAGCGCGGCGAGGGGCCGGCCCGCCCCGCAGCCGGGCGCTACTCGAGCCCCAGCGCCTCCCGCACGATCTTCCCCTGCTTGGCCTCGTGGTTCCGGGCCCGTCCCTCGGCGGTGGAGGCCCGGTCGGGGCGCGAAACCGGACGAATGGGAATCTCCCGGGGGATGACCGCCCTGAGGCGGGGTCCCACGTAGGTCACGGCCCCCATGTTCCGGGGCTCCTCCTGGACCCAGATCACCTCTTCGAGGTTCGTGAAGCCCGCCACGAGCTCCTCGAGCTCCCGGGCAGGGAAGGGGTAGAGCTTTTCCACCCGGGCCACCGCCACGTGGTCCAGCTCCTCGCGCCCCTCGGCGGTGAGGAGGTCGTAGTAGACCTTTCCGGAGCAGAGGAGGAGGCGGCGGACCTTCTCCTCGCGCCCCTCCGTCAGGGGATCCGGCAGGACCGGGCGGAAGCTTCCCTCCACGAGCTCCGCCACGGTGGAGGTGGCGCGCGGGTGGCGAAGCAGGCTCTTCGGGGTCATCACGACGAGGGGCCGCTTGGGGCTCCCGAGCGCCTGCCGCCGGAGGAGGTGGAAGTACTGGGCCGGGGTGGTCGGGTACGCCACCCGCATGTTGTCCTCCGCGCACAGCTGGAGGAAGCGCTCGAGGCGGGCCGAGGAGTGCTCCGGCCCCTGTCCCTCGTAGCCATGGGGGAGAAGGAGGGTGAGGTTCGCGAGCTGCCCCCACTTCGTCCGACCCGAGGCCAGGAACTGGTCGAGGATCGGCTGGGCCACGTTCACGAAGTCCCCGAACTGGGCTTCCCAGAGCACGTAGTCCTTCTCCGACGCCACCGAGTAGCCGTACTCGAAGCCCATCACCCCGGTCTCGGAGAGGGGGGAGTTGTAGACCTCGAAGCGCGCCGCCCCCATGCGCGAGAGGGGGATCACCTTCTCGCCGGTCTGGTGGTCGTGGAGCGCCAGGTGCCGCTGCGAGAAGGTCCCCCGCTCCGAGTCCTGCCCCGTGAGGCGCACCGGCACCCCGTCCTTCAGGAGGGACCCGAAGGCCAGGCTCTCGGCGTGGGCCCAGTCGAGCTTCGTGTCGGGGCCGAAGTCCTCGAGGCGCTTCATGAGCTGGCGCTTCAGCTTCGGGTGGATCTGGAAGCCGTCCGGCACCTCGAGCGCCTTCTCGTTCACCTCGGCCAGGACCTCGAGGGGCACCGGGGTGTCCGCCTCCAGCGGCTCCACCTCGGGGGGCGGGGGCGGGAAGGGGTCGATGGCCGCCGACTCCTTCTCCTCCTGCACCTGGGCCTGGGCGTTCCGGAGCACCTGGAGGATCTCCTCCTCCATGGACTCGGCGTCCTCCCCGCCCAGGATTCCCTCCGAGGCGAGGCGGTCCGCGAAGAGCGCCCGCACGGTGGGATGCTTCGCGATCCGGTCGTAGAGCGCAGGCTGGGTGTAGGTGGGCTCGTCGCCCTCGTTGTGCCCGTGGCGCCGGTAGCCCACCAGGTCGATGACGAAGTCGTCGTGGAAGGCGGCGCGGTACGCCATGGCGAGCCGCACGGCGGCGAGGCACGCCTCCGGATCGTCGGCGTTCACGTGCACCACCGGAATGTCATACCCCTTGGCCAGGTCCGACGCGTACCGGGTCGAGCGCCCGTCGCCCGGGTTCGTGGTGAACCCCACCTGGTTGTTCGCGATGATGTGGATCACCCCGCCCACCGTGTAGCCCCGGAGGCGGGCCAGGTTCAGTGACTCCGCCACCACGCCCTCGGCGGCGAAGGCCGCGTCCCCGTGGATCAGCACCGGCACCACCTTCGACGGGTCCTGCTCGGCTTCCGAGCCGGGACCCGAGAACTGGAACGCCCGGGCCATTCCCTGCACCACCGGGTTCACGAACTCCAGGTGCGAGGGGTTCGGCGCGAGCTGCACGTCGATCTCCAGGTTCCCGTCGAAGGAGAGCGTCCCCCGGGCCCCGTGGTGGTACTTCACGTCGCCCGTCCCCGCGAGGGCCAGCGCCCCCTCGGTCTGGGGCGCCCCCTCGAACTCCCGGAGGAGGTGGTGGTACGGGAGCCCCACGATGTGGCAGAGCACGTTCAGCCGCCCACGGTGGGCCATCCCGATGACCCCGAGCTTCCCCCCCCCAGCCGCCGCGGCCTCGAAGGCCTGGTCGAGCATGGGGACCATCATGTCGTTCCCCTCGATGGAGAAGCGCTTCTGCCCCAGGTAGGTCCGGTGCAGGAACTTCTCCATGCCCTCCACCTGGGTCAGCCGCCGGAGGATCCGGATCCGGTCCTCGGCGCCCAGGGGCGGCGCATGCCGCCCCGATTCCACCTCCTGCCAGAGCCAGCGCACCCGCTCCGGGTCCTCCAGGTGCTCGAACTGGTAGCCGATGGAGCCGCAGTAGATCTCCCGGAGCCGCGCCAGCGTGTCGGGGAGCGGTGCCTCGCCCCCATCCTCCATGATGAGCGAAGTGGGAACGGCCGAGAGCTCCTCCATGGAGGTCCCGAAGAACGACGGGTTGAGCTGGGGGTGCCCCGGGGGCTCGCTCCCGAGCGGGTCGATCCTCGCGAGCTGGTGCCCGTGGTCCCGGAAGGCCTGGATCAACGCCGCCGCCCGGGCAATGAGGGGGAGGAGCCGGAGCCGCTCGTCCTCTTCCGCCACCTTCCCCGATCCCACGTCGGAACTCCCGGTGGCGACCGGGTGCGCGGGCGCCACCTCCACCGGCACCACGGCCCGTCCGTTCCCCTGCATCCCCTCCGGCAGGAGGATCCCCTCGGCGAGGAGCTCGTCGACCCGGTGGGTGAAGATCTCGCGCCACGCCTCCGGCACCGATCGGGGGTTCCTCGTGAAAGCCTCGAAGAGGTCCTGCACGTAGCCGGCGTTGGCGTCGTCGAAGAGCTGCGAAATGGCCATGGAGGGGTGCCTTGCGGGTCCGGAGCCTGCGCGGGAGGGTTCGTGTTCCCGGGGTCGCAATAAACTAAGGCAATTCTCCCGGGATGGGACCCGTGGCCGGACCGGCGGGGCGCTTCCCGGGGGGCTTTCCCCGCCGCCTCCGCTCCCCGACCTTCCGCTGAGGGGGCTCGCTCCCCCGATGGCCCGGGAACCCCGGGCCGTCCATGCGGGTCCTTCCGCCTCCCGACCGCCCGAACACCGGCTCATGATCCCCGCTTCCGCACCCCTCGGCGAACCGCCCGGCCTCGAAGCACCCCTCGGGAACCCCCTCCCGACCGGGGTGCTCCTCGAGGCGGAACGCTCCACCGGAGGTGTCCCGGCGGTGGTCCCGACCCCGTGGGCGGAGCGCTTCCCCTGGCTCCTGGCCGGGGTCACCACCCGGGGCGGGGACCCCGAGCACCCCGTGGACTTCCGCCTCCGCGGCCCTCGACCGGGGGGGGCGATCCTCGAGTACTGGGACCAACTCGGCGCGCTTCCCGGCGTCACCACCGTCGTCCACGCCCGCCAGGTGCACGGCGCCGCGGTCCGCGTGCACCGGGACCTCCCCCCCGGCCTCCTCCT
>JBJHCE010000071.1:0-14757 GCA_050485865.1 Gemmatimonadales bacterium
GGATCGCCCCCGCGAACTGGGCGACGAGGCGATCGCCGTGGAGATCGGCGAGGACGTGGAACGCCTCGAGCGGGTAAGCCGGCGCTTCGAACTGATCGGGCGCCGTACCCCCCTCGCCCCCGTCGCCATCCCCGACGTGGTGGGGCCGGTGGAGCGCTACATCCGATCCCGCATGCCCCGGCTGGGCCCGGGGGTGGTCCTCGAGGTCGAGATCGAGCCGGGGCTTCCCCGGCTGGAGGGGAGCGAGGTGCTCCTCGCCTGGGCCCTCGAGAACGTGGTCAAGAACGCCCTCGACGCCCTGGCGGGGAAGGGGGGGCGGATCACCCTCCGGGGGTTCCATCGGGAGCCCGATTGGGTGACACTGGAGATCGAGGACACGGGACCCGGGGTCGACCCGGCGATCCGCGACCGCCTCTTCGAGCCCGGGATCACGACCAAGTCCAGCGGGTGGGGGGTGGGGCTCTCCCTGGCCCAGCGCATCGTCGAGCGGATCCACCGGGGCACCCTCCGGGTGAGCCGCACCGGCCCCGACGGTACCGTCTTCGAGCTCCGACTTCCCGCCGCCCATCCTGAACGCCGCCGCCCCGGGTGAACCTCTTCGACGCCGCCACCGACGCCCTCATCGCCCGCGAAAGCGAGTCCCTGAACCCGGAACAGCGCATCGCGGTGGAGCACGTGGAGGGCCCGATCCTGGTCCTCGCCGGGGCCGGCTCCGGAAAGACCCGGGTCCTCACCGTCCGGATCGCCCGCCTCGTGGCGGAGCACGGGGTCCCTGCCGACCGGATCCTCGCCGTCACCTTCACGAACAAGGCGGCGGGGGAGATGCGCGACCGCGTCCACCGGTTCCTCGGGCGCGAGCCCCGGGGCATGTGGATGGGGACCTTCCACTCCATCGGCGCCCGCCTCCTCCGCCGCCACGCCGAGGTCCTCGGGTGGGACTCCACCTTCACGATCTTCGACGCCGACGAGAGCCTCCGCGAGATCAAGCGGATCATGGATGCCGAGGCCCTCGATCCGAAGCGCTGGAAGCCCCAGGCCCTCCGGAGCGCCATCTCCGACGCCAAAAACCAGCTCGTGACCCCGGAGGCCTTCGTGGCCCGGCACGCCGACGGCTTCGACTTCTTCCTCCGCACGGTGGCCCGGGTCTACCCGCGCTACCAGGCGTCCCTCGCCGAACAGAACGCCTTCGACTTCGACGACCTCCTGGTGAAGCCGGTGGAGCTCTTCCAGGGGCACCCCGGGGTGCTCGAGCGCTACCAGGAGCGTTTCGCCTTCGTCCTCGTGGACGAATACCAGGACACGAACCACGCCCAGTTCCGCCTCCTCGAGCTCCTCGCGGCCCGCCACCGGAACATCATGGTGGTGGGCGACGACGACCAGTCCATCTACGGGTGGCGGGGCGCCGACATCCGGAACATCCTGGGCTTCGAGGAGACGTACGGCGGCGCCCGGGTGGTCCGCCTGGAGCGGAACTACCGCTCCACCGGGAACATCCTTGCCGCCGCGAACGCCGTGATTCGCCGGAACCTCCAGCGGAAGGACAAGACCCTTCGCACCGACCGGGAAGCCGGCGAGCGCCTCGTGCTGGTCGAGACCGCCGACGAGCGCGACGAGGCCTCCTGGATCCTCGAGGAGATCGAGACCCGCCGCGCCGACGACGCCTCGGTCCCGTACCGCGACTTCGCGATCCTCTACCGCACGAACGCCCAGTCCCGCGCCCTCGAGGACGCCTTCCGCCGCCGGGGGGTCCCCTACCAGATCGTGGGCGGGGTGCGCTTCTACGAGCGCCGCGAGATCCAGGACGTCCTGGCCTACCTGCGCCTCATCTCGAACCCCCGGGACGCCGCGGCCTTCCAGCGCATCGTGAACGTACCGAAGCGGGGCATCGGCGCCACCTCGCAGCAGCGCTTTCTCGGTTGGGCCGCCGAGGCAGGGCTCTCCCCCCTCGAGGCCGTGGACCGCCTGGCCGAGGTCCCCGGCCTCCCGAAGACGGCGGGGAAGGCCCTCGGCGACTTCGGCACCCTCATCCGCCGCTTCTCGATCCGGGCGACCCAGGTCTCGGTGGGAACCCTTCTGGAGGAGCTCCTGGACGAGCTCGACTTCCTCGCCCAGCTCCGCGCCGAGGGCCCCGAGGGAGACGACCGCGCCGAGAACGTGAAGGAGCTCGTGGCAGGCGCCCTGGACTTCGACGCCGAGCTCGAGGAGGAATGGGGCGAGGAGGCCCCCCCCGACACCTTCACCGAGCTCGACCTCTTCCTGCAGCGGGTGGCCCTGGTCACCGACCTCGACCGCACCGATCCCGACGCCGACGCCGTCACCTTCATGACGCTCCACAACGCCAAGGGGCTCGAGTTCCCCACGGTCTTCCTGGCCGGGCTCGAGGACGGTCTCTTCCCCCTGGGACGCGCCTACGACGATCCCGCCGAGCTCGAGGAGGAGCGCCGCCTCTTCTACGTGGGGATCACCCGGGCCGAGGACCGCCTCTTCATGAGCTGGGCCCGGGAGCGCCGCCGAGCCGGCGATTTCATGATGGGTACCCTGTCGTCGTTCGTGTCCGACGTCCCCGACGAGCTCGTGGAGCTTCGCCGCTCCGAGCGTCTCCGGCGGGAGGCCGCGCGGTTCGATTCGGGGGATGCAGGGTCGGCGGGCTGGAGCGGGGGGTTCGGCTCGGGGCGCTCGCCGTCCGCGGGGCGGGGCGGGAGCGGCGATGCCGGCCGGGACTCGCGCCGTCGGGCGGCAGAGCTCGACCGGAGCTTCGAGGAGGGGCTGAACCAGGACGCGCCCCGCCTCGTCCCCGGCGAGCGGGTGAGCCATGCCACCTTCGGCTCGGGGACCGTGACCGGGGTGTCGGGGTTCGGACGGGACCTGAAGGTCACCGTCCACTTCGACACCGCGGGGGAGAAGCGCCTCCTGGCCCGGTACGCGAAGCTCGAGCGGGACTACTGAACCGGTACTGCGGAACCGGGACCACGGAGGGGGACCATGCACGAGGGCGCCGGGATCGAGGTGGGACTCAATGCCGTGATCGTGGCCGTCACCGACGAGCGTCCCCGGGTTCTCGTCCTGCAGGGGCCCGACCCCTCGTCTCCCACGGCGCAGGTCGGCGATCTCCTCCCCTGGGGGCCCCTCGACCCCGCCGGCGACCGGACCCTCGAGCTCACGCTCCGTGGGTGGGTGCGGGAGCGAACCGGGCTCGAACTCGGGTACGTGGAGCAGCTGTACACCTTCGGAGACCGGGGGCGGACGCGACTCCAGGAGGGGGGCGGGGGACCGGGGCCCGGTGACCCGCGCATCCTCTCCATCGCCTACCTGGCCCTGGTCCGCGAGGGAGCCCTCCCCCGGGGGACGGAGGCCCGCTGGGAGGAGGTCTACACCTACCTCCCCTGGGAGGACGGCCGCAGCGGCCGCCCCGAACTCCTGGACCGGGTCCTGGTTCCCCGCCTCCAGGCCTGGATCGCCGGGGCGGAGGGCCGGCGGGAGCGGGCCGAGCGGCAGGAGCGGGCCGCGGTGGGGTTCGGGCTCTTCGGGTCGGGGTGGGACGCGGACCGGGCCCTCGAGCGCTACGAGCTCCTCTACGGGGCGGGGATCGTGGGCGAGGCGCTCCGGGACCAGGGCCGCCCCGCGGAGCAGCCCCTGCCGGGGCGGGCCATGGGGACCGACCACCGGCGAATCCTCGCCACGGCGCTCGGGCGCATCCGTGGCAAGATCCGCTACCGTCCGGTGGTCTTCGAGCTTCTCCCTCCCCGCTTCACCCTGCTGCGCCTCCAGCAGGTGGTGGAGGCGCTCTCGGGGGTGCGGCTCCACAAGCAGAACTTCCGTCGCCTGGTGGAGCGGGGGGGGCTCGTGGAGGGGACCGGGAGCGTCGAGGCACGGACCGGGGGGCGCCCCGCCGAGCTCTTCCGCTTCCGGCGGGAGGTGCTCCGGGAGCGCAGGGCCCCCGGGGTGGGGCTTCCCGGTGCCTGACCCCTTCCGGCCGTAACACTTCCGAAACGGGGCGGTTTCCCTTACCCTTCATGCACGGCGCATCACGCCGCACTTTTTTCACCCCTGATATGCTCAGTTTGAGCATAAGGGAGCGAGGCGATGGGACCGGCTACGGCAACCGGGGGGAGCAAGGCCCTCTACGACCGCGTGAAGGACGTGATTCCCGAGGCGGAGTGGGTCGTGCATGCACCCCTCGTCGAGCGGATCCTCGAGCTCAAGCGGGAGCGCAACGCCGTCATCCTGGCGCACAACTACCAGACCCCCGAGATCTTCCACGGGGTGGCCGACATCGTCGGGGACTCGCTGGCCCTCGCCCGCGAGGGCGCCCGGGTCGAGGCCGACGTGATCGTCCTCGCCGGCGTCCATTTCATGGCCGAGACGGCGAAGATCCTCTCGCCCGATAAGACGGTGCTCATTCCCGATCTCCGGGCCGGGTGCTCCCTTGCCGAATCGATTACCGGCGAGCAGGTGCGCGAGCTCCGCCGGCGCTACCCCGGCGTTCCGGTGGTGACCTACGTGAACACCTCCGCCGAGGTGAAGGCCGAAAGCGACGTCTGCTGCACCTCGTCGAACGCCGTCGAAGTGGTGGAGTCGCTGGGGGTGGACCGGGTCATCTGCCTGCCGGACCAGTACCTGGCCAGGTGGGTGGCCACCCAGACCGAGGTGGACGTGATCTGGTGGGACGGCGCGTGCGAGGTTCACGAGCGGTTCACCGGCGACGAGATCCGGAGCTACCGGGAGAACTTCCCCGGCGCCGTGGTGCTGGCCCACCCGGAGTGCCCCCCCGACGTGCTCGAGGAGGCGGACTTCGTGGGCTCCACCGCAGGGATGACGCGCTGGGTCCGGGAGAACCAGCCGAAGCAGGTGGTGATGATCACCGAGTGCTCCATGAGCGACAACCTCGCCGTGGAGAACCCGGCGGTGGACTTCGTCCGTCCCTGCAACCTCTGCCCCCACATGAAGCGGATCACCCTCCCGGGGATTCTCCGGGCCCTGGAGACGATGGAGCACCGGGTCGAGGCGGATCCCGAGGTGGCGGAGCGTGCGCGGCGCGCGGTGGAGCGGATGCTCGCCGTGGGTCGGGGATCCGGGGGGTGACCGACGCCGACCTGCTCGTGGTCGGCTCCGGGGTGGCCGGCCTCTCCGCCGCCCTCGCCGCAGCCGACCCGGGGCTCCGGGTGGTCGTCCTCACGGCGGGACCCTTCGCCGCCGACGGGGCCTCGCCCATGGCCCAGGGGGGGATCGCGGCGGCCCTCGCCCCCGGCGACACCCCGGCCCTTCACGCCCTGGACACGACCCGGGCGGGAGCGGGACTCACCGCGCAGGACCGGGTCCGGATCCTCGCCTCCGAGGGCCCCGACCGGGTTCGCGAACTCGAACGCCTGGGCGCCCGCTTCGACCGCACCCCCGAAGGGACCCTGGCTCTGGGCCTCGAGGGTGCCCACTCCCGGCACCGGATCGTCCACGCGCTGGGAGACCGGACCGGGTGGGAGGTGTCCCGGGTGCTCGCCGAGGCGGTGGTCCGCACCCCCGGGATCCGGATCGTGGAGGGGACCGCCGTCACCGAGCTCGAGGTGGAGGCAGGGGAGGTGCGGGGGGTCCTGGGCGTGGGCCCGGAGGGAGGGCCCGTGCGCTTCCGGGCTCCCCTCGTTCTGCTCGCCACCGGGGGGGCCGCGCACCTCTACCTGAAGACGACGGTCCCCGCCCTCGCCCGGGGTGACGGCCTCGCGATGGCGGCCCGGGCCGGGGCCCACCTTGCCGGCCTCGAGTTCGTCCAGTTCCACCCCACCGCCCTCGACGTGGACGCGGATCCCCTCCCCCTCGTGACCGAGGCCCTCCGCGGCGAGGGTGCGCGCCTCGTGGACGGCCGGGGAGTCCCGATCTGGGAGGGGCTCGAGGGCCCGGGGCTGGGCGGGCTCGCCCCCCGGCACGAGGTGGCCCTCCGGATCCACGAGCGGATCGCGTCGGGGGAGCGGGTCTACCTGGACGCCCGGCCGGCCCTCGGGGACCGGTTCCCGGAGCGCTTTCCCGCGGTCGCCCGGGCCTGCCTCGCGTGGGGGATCGACCCGGTCCGGGATCCGATTCCCGTGACCCCCGCCGCCCACTACCACATGGGGGGGATCTCCGTGGACCCCGACGGGCGGAGCACGGTCCCCGGGCTCCGGGCCGCGGGCGAGGTGGCCTCGACCGGGGTCCATGGGGCGAACCGGCTGGCCTCGAACTCCCTCCTCGAGGGGCTGGTCTACGGGAAGCGGGCCGGGCTCGCCGCCCGGGCCGACCTCGTCCACCACCGTCCCTCCCTCGCCATGAAGGCCCCCGAGTCCCCGACAGGGGCGCCCACGGCCCCGACCGCCGGAAAGCCCCCCCGACCCGCGGACGGGGTGCCCCGCGATCCCGCAGGCGCCTTTCGCCGACTCCGTCGCATCCTCTGGACAGGAGTGGGTCTCGTGCGTGACGAAACCGGGATGCGCCGGGCCCTGGCCGACCTCGATGCGCTGGCCGGGGAAGGGCATCCCGAACTCCTGAACCCGCTCCTCGTGGCCCGGGGGATCGCCGAGGCCGCCCTCGTGCGCCCCCGGTCCCTCGGGAGCCACCTGAGAAGCGACGACCCCTCCCTCCGAGCCTCCGCCGAGCCGGCGCGCCGCGTGTCCTGAATGCACCCGATCCTCTTCGAATCCGCTGTCGATGCCGCGCTGAAGGAAGACCTGGGACGGGGCGGGGACCTGACGAGCGAGGGAACGATCCCCGAGGGGACCCGTGCCGTGGGGGCCTTCGTGGCGCGGGCGGCGGGGGTTGTCGCGGGGCTCCCCGTGGCGCTCTGGACGCTCCGGCGGCTGGATCCCGACCTGCGGGCCAAGGCGCTCGTGCGGGACGGGGACCGGGTGGAGGCGGGTGCGGTGCTGGCCCGGGTCGAGGGCGATGCCCGGGCCCTCCTCGCCTCCGAGCGGACGGCCCTGAATTTCCTCGGGCACCTTTCGGGGATCGCCACCGAGACCGCGCGGATCGCGGGCGCCATCCGGGGGACCGGGGCGAGGGTTACCTGTACCCGGAAGACCACCCCGGGGCTTCGGACCCTGGAAAAGTACGCGGTCCGGATCGGGGGCGGGGTGAACCACCGCACGGGGCTCGACGACGGGATCCTGATCAAGGACAACCACCGGCGGATCGCGGGCGGGGTTGCGGCGGCCGTGGAGGGGGCGCGGGCCCGGGCCGGGCACATGGTCCGGATCGAGCTCGAGGTGGACACCCTGGACGAGCTGGACCAGGGGCTCGCCCTCGGGGTCGATGCATTTCTCCTCGACAACATGTCCCTTGACGACCTTCGCGAGGCGGTGCGGCGCGCGGCGGGGCGGGCGGTACTCGAGGCGTCGGGGGGGATCACCCCGGAGCGCGCCCCGGAAGTCGCAAGGACGGGGGTGGACCTCCTCTCTGTGGGGTGGCTTACCCACAGCGCGCCCTCCCTCGACGTGGCGCTGGACCTGGAGCCGGTGGCGGGCTGAGGCGAAGCGGTACCGGCCCCTCGGCCGTTTCACCTTCGTGACAGTCCGGTTTCAGGAAACCGGGGCGAGCGCGTGCATCTTGCGGGGTTCCTTCCTGCACGCGCACGGATCTCCTCCACCTCTGCCGAGATCTTCCATGTCATCGTCGTTCCTCCGAGCCCGAGGCTTCGCGGCCCCGATCGTCGCCGCGCTCCAGTTCCTTGTCCTGGCCGCGCCCGGGGTCCTCGCCCAGAACACCCTCGTAGTCGAGGGAGCGCCCCGCTACGTGCCCTCGATCTATCCCGACCGCGTGGTGCTGACCTTCGGTGGGGACCCGGCCCGGACGCAAGCCGTGACCTGGCGGACCGACGCCGCGGTCACGGAGGCGGTGGCGGAGATCGCGGTGGCCGGCGACTCTCCGGCGCTCCACCTGGCCGCACGGACGGTGCGTGGCCGGACCACCCCGCTGGAGGCTGAAAACGGGCTCGCTCACCACCATTCGGTCGTCTTCGAGGGGCTCAGGCCGAACACCCTCTACGCCTACCGGGTCGGGGGCGGGGGCACGTGGAGCGAGTGGTTCCAGTTCCGCACCGCGGCCTCGGAATTCATGCCCTTTTCCTTCCTCTACTTCGGCGACGCCCAGAACGCGGTCAAGTCGCACTTTTCGCGAACGATCCGGCAGGCGGCCCTGGACCTTCCCGAAGCGCGGCTCATGGTCCACGCCGGCGACCTCGTGAACCTGCGGGCCGGAAGCCACGATGACGAGTGGGGAGAGTGGTTCGAGGCCGGGGGGTGGCTCCACGGGATGATCCCGAGCCTTCCGGCGCTCGGAAACCACGAGTACGTGGACGGGCGGAACGAGGAGGGCGAGGAATGGCGCGTCCTCTCGCCCCACTGGCCCGTCCAGTTCACTCTCCCGGGGAACGGTCCTCCCGGAATGGAGGAGACGGTCTATTACGTCGACTTCCAGGGGGTGCGGTTCATCGCGCTGAACTCGGTGGAGGCCGTCTACGACGACGCGCCCGACCACGCGCGCCTCCAGGCGGAGTGGCTCGAGGGAATCCTGGGCGACAACCCGAACCGGTGGACGGTGGTCGCGTTTCATCACCCGGTGATCTCGGTGGCCCGGGGGCGCGACAACCCGGCGCTCCAGGAGCACTGGCAGCCCCTCTTCGAGCGCTACGGGGTGGACCTGGTCCTGCAGGGGCACGACCATGCCTACGGCCGGGGCACGAACATGGGCGACGGCACGATGGCCTGGTCGGGAACTTCCGGGACCCTCTACGTGGTGTCGGTGGCGGGCCCGAAGATGTACTTCGCCTCGGACGATGCCCGGGAGGTCTTCGATCGTCTCGGCGAGGACACCCAGCTCTACCAGACGATCCGCGTGGAGTGGGATCGGCTCGTGTACGAGTCCCGGACCACCACGGGCCTCCTCTACGATGCCCTGGAGCTCCGGAAGACCGAGGGCGGCCCGAACCGCCTCGTCGACCTGAGGCCCGGGGCGGCCGAGCGGTTCTGCGGCCGGCCCGACATTCCCGGGTACCGCGAGGATCGCTGCTGGGAGGGGACGGACTTCGTGCGACCGGGAGGAAGGGAGGAGGGTCGCTGACCGGCGAGCCGCTTCCCCTTGCAGCATCTCCGGCGGGGTGGGAAGTTGCCGGGCCGCTGACCTGCGGGAAGTTCCCCTCCTCCTGACGCCGGTGCGCCGTGACCCTCGCCTCTCCTGCCGTGCGCTTCGCCCTGCTGGCCCTTCTTCTCGTGGCCGTCGCGCACCTCCTGGACCCGTGGGCCCAGGTGAACGTGTCGGACCCCGATGTCTACGGCGACGACCTGGGGCGGATGTTCCGGGTCATCGGATACTACCCGCTCTGGGTGCTCGTGGGGGCCGCGCTCATCCTCCAGGATCGGGGAGACGTTCCGCGGGAGGCACGCCGGTGGTCCTCGGGGCTCCGGAGGGGGGGGCTCCTCCTCCTGACCCCGGCCCTGGGGGGGCTCGTCGCGGAACTCGGGAAGCTCCTCTTCCGGAGGCTCCGCCCCGGGGAGGTGCCGGGGGAGTACGTCTTCCGGGCCTTCGGCGAACGACCGCTCTACTCCGGGGGGCTCGGGCTTCCGAGCAGCCACACCCTCGTGGCCTTCGCCGGCGCGGCCATCCTGGCGCGGCTCTTCCCCCGGGGGGCGCCGGTCTGGTTCTTCCTCGCCGCCGGGTGCGGGTTCACGCGGGTGGAGGCCGGGGCCCACTACCTGAGCGACGTGGTGGTGGCCGGGATCCTGGGATGGACGGTCGCCTGGGCCGTGTGGCGGTCGCGGCTCGGGAAGGGGAAGGGCCCGGAGACGGTCAGGGAACCCGCCGTCGCCACACCATGACGAGGGAGGTCCGGGGGCTCGCATCCACGAACATCGGACCGTCCAGCACCGACCGATAGAACTCGATCCCCTCCACGTCTTCCATGTGCAGGCTCTCGATCTCCTCTTCCGACGAGAGGCGCCCGTCGAGGAACCAGACCGTGGTGGGACGGGCGGGAGTGAGCTGGTTCAGGACCTGCCGGACCGTGAAGGAGTTCTCCATTTCCGGGTCGCCGCGGCGAAGGGCCCGCCGGGACCCCACCTTCGGGAGCTGCTCGTGCCGCGCCAGGAACCCCTCGTAGGTGTCGAGAAAGCGCGCGGGCACGCCCCGGAGAACCTCGGCCCGGATCTCCTCGAGGGCGATCGGCCGGGGGTCCACGATGAAGTCGATGACGCGGCGTTCGCCGTCCTGCACCTCGAGGGACACGGTGTCGAGCTGGACGTAGTCGAGGCGCGAGGCCTCGAGCCAGTAGCGCCCGCCCTCGGGGAGAACCAGGCGGAAGCCTCCGACCTCGTTCGTGGTGGTGCGGGCCACCACCGTGTCACTCCTGAGGGCGCGGATCTCCACGTCGGGGACGGGCTCCCCGGTGGCACGGTCGAGGACCCGGCCCAGGAGCTCCTGGGCCGAGAGGTCGGCTGGGCCGAGGGCGAGGACCCCGCCGAAAAGGGCGCCCGCGAAGCGGAGGGCGCGCACCCGTCGCAGTGCGGGCTTCCTGGCCGGGGCGGCCTTCCCGGCCACCTGCCGGGGTCGGCTCAGCGCCGGCGCGTCCAGAGCGCCACCACGCCGCATTCCGAGTCCGCCCCGCCAAACTCACCGGGGATCTCGGTGGCCCGGCGGTAGACCTCCACGCCCTGGAGCTCCCAGACCCCGACCAGGTCGTTGATGTTGATGTCCCGGACCCGGTTCCCGTCGAGGTACCAGGCGGGCTGAGAGCACCCCTGCCCCAGGAAGGCCCCGGTGCGCTGCCCCATGGTCCTGAAGAGAAGGTCCACCTCGGGAATCGACTCGATGGGACCGGACCAGTTCTCGAGGAACTCCCGGTCCACGAACCGCCCCAGCCCGAGCTTCCCGTAGAACTCCCGGCGTTCGAAGTAGGGCCAGAGGTGGGCCGGCTGCTCCACCATCCAGGGACGTGCCTCGACTTCGGCGGTGATCCCCTCGATGACGATGGGGGCCGGGGGCATCATGAGGTCCGCCCGAAGCGATTGCCCCGGGGCGAGGTTGATGTAGTCGCTCCCCGCCGAGCCGTACCCGACGCTCGTCACCGTGAAGCGGTAGCGACCCGGGCCGGGGGCGGCCACCTGGTAGTTCCCCTCGGCGTCGGTCCGGGCGAAGGCCACGAGGTCCCCCTCCTCGTCGAAGAGCTGGATCATCGCGCCCTGGATCGGCTGCCGGTTCGTCTCGTCCACGAGGCGGCCATGCAGCCACTGGGCCGATGCCTCGGGCACGAGCGCCAGGAACGCGGCGAGGGCGATCGCCGAAGCCAGCGCTCCGCGGGCGAGCGCGCCCCGTGATCGAAGCGTCGAGGGGGGACGGGCCATGGATCAGGTCGGGGCAGGGGTGAGGTCGGGCGCGGCGAGGCGAATCCCCACGAGGCGTCCTGATGGGGCAGACGCCTCGCCGCCAGGGAACGTTAGCGTCCATGGCGGGCGGCGCAACCCATGGCCCGACCGGGCCGTGGCGTCAGGGCCGCGGTGTCAGGGCTGCCCCCCTCCGAGCTCCTCCTCGATCTCGTCGAGGCGGTCCATGAGCGCCCCCGCCTCCGGATCGATCTCCTCCATCCGTTCCCGCTGCGCGGTCTCGAAGGCCTCGATGGAGTCGGCGATCTCGGGGCGGCTCAGGACTTCCTGCTGGACCCGCTCGAGGGCGATCTGGACCTCTTCGGCCTCGGCCTCGATCCGGGCGATCACCTCCTGGTCCCCCGCGGCCTGGGCCTCGGCGTAGTCGGCCCGGAACTGCTCCATCGCATCCACGAGCTCCGACGCTTCGGCGCGCACCGCGTCATCGATCCGGGTCCGGAGGGACTCGAGGGCGTCGCGGAGTTCCGGGTCCTGCATCGCCTCCTCGCCCACCACGGCGAGACGCTGCTGGATCTCCTGCGCCTCCATCACGAGGGCCATCGCCCCCTCGTCGAAGGCCGGGGCTTCCCCGGCAGGCGGAGCGGGCGGGGCCTCGTCGCCATTTCCGCATGCCGCGAGCGCGGCCAGGGGGACGAGGGCGAGGAGGGTGAGGATGCGGGTCTTCGGGGTGCTTGCCATGCGCGTGCAGCGATCCTTGTCCAGGGAAGTGGGCTCGGGCGGGGTGCCCGGGGGGCCCTCCCGGGGGCCTAACCGACTTCACCCGAATGGTTCCGTCCGCCGCCCGCGGTGCGAGGGACACTCCCGCCGTCACCCCCGTCTTGCGACCCTTGTAGTATGATTGTACTAGTGCACACATGAGCCATTCCCCCGTTCCTGCCGAACGCCCCCGTGCGTCGGGATCTTCCGGCGTTGCCGGGAGGGTCCTTCCGACGCTGCTCCTGGCCGCCCCCCTGCTTGCCGTCCTTGCCTCCGGATGCACCGACCCCGCCCTCGACGCGGGAGGCGCCGTGGTCGTCGCCGATTCCGCAGGCCTCCGGCTCGTCACGACCCCGGGGGACCGGGTGGACCGCCCCCTGGCGGAAGCGCTCGAGACCCCGGCCCACCTCCGGCTCGGGGTGGTGGAGGGGGAGGAGGCCCTCCAGTTCACCGCCCCGAACGGCGCGGCCCGACTCTCCGACGGGCGCCTCGTGATCTCGGAGGGGGGGTCGCGGCTCCGCCTCTTCGGCCCCGACGGGACCTTCGAGCGGTGGATCGGCTCGATCGGGGAAGGGCCCGGCGAGTTCCTCACGGTGACCTCGCTCTCCGTGCTCGGGGGGGACCTCGTGGGCATCTACGACGCCCGCCGCCGCCGGGCGCTGGTGTTCGACACGGGCGGCACCCTCCGCCGCGAGGCCCCCATCCCCCCCCACGAGCGGTTCACCCAGCTCCGGGGTGCCCGCTTTCTCCCCGACGGCACCCTCCTGGTCGAGGCCTCCGACCCGGGACGCGACGCGTCCGACGGCAGCAGGGTGCGCGAGCGCATCGCCGCGCTCCTCCTGGGCCCCGACGGCACCGGGCCCCGGGTCCTCGACATTGCCGACGGCCAGGACCTCTGGTACGAAACCGCAGGCCCGGGGATCCGGCTCATGGCGGTGGTGAGCCCCGTCTTCCATCCCCTGGTCCGTTACACTGCGGCGCCGGGGGGCGTCCTCCGCTGGGACGGCGCCCGCTTCGAGCTCCGCCTCCTGGACGGGAACGGCGCCCTCACCGCGGTGTTCCGGGTGGACCGCCCCGCCTCCCCGGTGACCCCCGAGGTGATCCGGGGCTGGGAGGAGGGCCCCGGAGCGAACGTCATGCCCCAGCTCCGGGAACTCCGCGAGCGGATGCTGGGATCCGGCGTCCACGGCGATTCCCTTCCGCACTTCGAAACGGTGCACCCGGCTCCGGGCGGGGCCCTCTGGCTCGGGGCGTACACGGGGCACGTGGGCGGCACTCCAACCCGGTGGTGGCGCCTCTCCCCCTCCGGCGAGCTCGAGGGGTACCTCGATCTTCCCGAGGGGTTCAGGGTCCTGGCCTTCGAAGACGGGGAGGTGCTCGGGGTGGAGCGCGACGACCTCGAGGTGCCCTTCGTCGTGGGATACCGGATCCGCTGATCACCTCCCCCCGGGGCGGGCCCACGCTGCCCCACGCAGCCCTGCGCTGTCGGCGGCGGAAGCGGAGGCGTAGACTCCGGGATCCCCGATCCCCCGACCCCCGGAGCCGCGCTCGTGCCCCCTTCGCCCCGCGTCCCCCTCGCCCGCGTGGCCGCCGCCCTCGCCGCGGCGGCCCTCCTCGTCGCACCCCCGCCGCATCCCCTTGCGGCCCAGGTCGGAGCGACCCCGTCCGCCGAGATCCTCGAGGCCTACCGCCTCGCCCTCTCCGCCGAGACCCGCTACGAGGGGCTCGTGACCGGGGTCGTTGACCAGCTCCGCTGGGTGGACGGGGGCGCGCGCCTCCTCTTCCGCCGCTCGACCCCCGGGGGATTCGAACAGCTCGAAGCCGATCCGGCCACCGGCGTGGTGCGGGTCCTCACCGAGGCGGATCGGGCCGCGGCGCCCACCGCCGGCGGGTCCGGCCCCGGGGGCGGTGGCGGCCCACCGGGCGCAGGCGGAAGCACCGCATCCCGTACCTCTCCCGACGGGACCCTCGAGGCCCTGGTCCAGGACCACAACCTGGTGGTGCGGAGGACCGGGACTCCCGGTGACGTCGTCTTCCGCACCCACGACGGCACCGAGGGCGATGCCTACACCCTGCAATCGGTGGCGTGGTCCCCCGACTCGGAGCGTCTCGCCGTCTTCCGTACCGTGCCCGGCCACGTCCGCCTCGTGCACTACGTCGAGTCGTCGCCCCGGGACCAGCTCCAGCCCCGGCACTTCACCCGGAACTACACGAAGCCCGGCGACCGCCTCGCCGCCCACCAGCCGGTCCTCGTGGAACTCGCCACCGGGCGCGCCATCGAGGTGGACCGGAGCCTCCTTCCCGACCCCTACTCCCTCTCGAACCCGCGCTGGCGCGACGACGGCCGGGAGTTCCACTTCGAGTACAACGAGCGGGGACACGAGGTCTTCCGGGTGATCGGGGTCGACGCCCGCACGGGGCTTGCCCGGGCCATCGTGAACGAGGAGCCCGAGTCCTTCTTCTACTACCGCCCCACCTCGGCGGCCGGAAAGTACTTCCGCCGCGACCTGGACGACGGGCGGGAGATCCTCTGGATGTCGGAGCGGAGCGGGTGGAGCCACCTCTACCTCCTGGATGGTGCCACCGGGCGGGTGAAGAACGCGGTGACCTCGGGCGACTGGGTGGTGCGCCACGTGGTGCGGGTGGACGAGGCAGCCCGACGCCTCTGGTT
>JBJHCE010000072.1:0-14369 GCA_050485865.1 Gemmatimonadales bacterium
CCTGGGTCAGGTACAGGAAGGCCTGGGCGGTGTGGTCGTTGTCCCGGGGCTCGACCCCGGCGGGGAGCTCGTTGATCCAGTCGGGGAGCTCGTCCGTGTCCGCGTCTCCTCCGGTGACCACGGTCGAGGGCGCGCGGGTCTCCGGCGTCGACGCGCAGCCGACGACGAAGAAGAGCCCTGCCAGGACCAGCACGGTCCCGAATCGGAAATTCATCCAGCTATCCTCCCTGTGACGTTCCAGGTGCGAAACCTCGGGATTGTACACTCCGCGGCTCGGCGAGTCCGGGCCGGGGAATGATCCCGCAGTTGGTAACCCGTAAACGTATCGAGGATCCGGGAGGCCCGTCAAACGGAACCCCGGGCCGCCCGGAGGCGAGCCAGGGCTTCGCCGCGGCCGAGGGCGACCAGCACGAGCCCCAGGTCCGGTCCCGATCGGGCCCCGCAGAGGGCGAGCCGGACCGGATGGAAGAGGGCCGGTCCCCTGGCCCCCACCCCCTTCCCCGCCTCCCGGACGGCGACGCCAAGTTCCTCGGCCTCCCACGCTCCCATGCGCTCCAGCGCCTCCTCCACCGCCGCCAGGATCCTTTCCACCGATGGATCCCCCTCCGGGAACTCCGCCCGGAGTTCGGCGTGCCCTGCCATCAGGGTCTCCTCGTCGGGAAAGACGAGGGCCAGGGCCTCGTTCACGTCGGCGAGAACCTGGAGCCGGGTCCGGATCGCCGCCACGGCCCGGCAGAGCGCATCCCCCTCCAGCGGAAAGCGGGATCGGTCCACGAACGAGGTGACCTGCGCGCAGAGGTCATCGAGGGGGACAAGCGCCAGGTGCTGACCGGCGACCCACCGGAGCTTCTCCGGGTCGAACACCGTGTCCGACACCCCCACCCGGTCCAGCGTCATCCGGGCCACGAGTTCGTCCCGGGTGAGCACCTCGCGGTCGTCCCCGGGCGACCATCCGAGGAGGGAGAGGTAGTTCACCACGGCGTCCGGGGGGTATCCCTCCGACCGCAGGGCCTCCATGCCCTCCGCGCCCTCGCGCTTCGAGAGTTTCCGGCGGTCCGCCCCCAGCACCATGGGGAGATGGGCGAAGGCAGGCCGATCCGCCCCGAGCGCGTCGAAGAGGAGGGCCTGCTTCGGCGTGTTCGAGAGATGCCCGGCCCCGCGGATCACGTGGGTGATCGCCATCTCCACGTCATCCACGACCACGGCGAAGTTGTACGTCGCCCGGCCGTCGGCGCGGAGAATCACGAAATCCCCCATGTCCCTGCCGTGGAAGCGAATGGATCCGCGCACCTCGTCCCGGATCTCGATGGCCTCGCGGGGTACGGGGAAGCGGATCGCCGCAGCCTCCCCCGCCTCCCTCCGGCTCCGGGCCACCGCCGGGTCCAGGCGGTCACACCCCCCGGGGCACCCGGGCGCAGGCGCCCCTCCCTCTCCCACCCGGGCCTCGGCGGGCTCCCCCCCGGCCAGGTCGGGGCAGAAGCAGAGGTAGGCCTTCCCTTCTTCCAGGAGTCGCTCCGCCGCCGCCCGGTGCCGTTTCTCCCGCTCGCTCTGCCGGTAGGGGCCGTAGGGACCATCCCGGTCCGGCCCCTCGTCCCAGTCGAGCCCCGCCCAGCGGAGGTCGTCGAGGATGGACTCGAGGGCCCCGGGCACGTTCCGGTCCCGGTCCGTGTCCTCCACCCGGATCACGAAGGCGCCTCCGTGGTGCCGGGCAAAGAGATGATTGAAGACGGCCACCCTCAGGTTGCCGAGGTGGAGCCGCCCGGTGGGGCTCGGTGCGAAGCGGGTGCGGATCATGGCGTGGAAGATGGCGGATCCCCGCCCCCCGACGAAGCCCTCCCCTCCAGGTGCTCGATGATCCGCACCCCCAGTGCCTCGGAGAACCCCGGCACCAGGGCGATCCCCGCCGCCCCCGCCTCCCGGACCCCTTCCACCGAGCCGAAGCGGACGAGGAGTGCCCGCTCCCGCGACGGACCCACCCCGGGGATCTCCCCGAGTTCGCTCCGGATCGTCCGGCGGGACCGGAGCTTCCGGCTGTAGGTCAGGGCGAACCGGTGCGCCTCGTTCCTGACCCGCTGGAGAAGTCGGAGCGAGGGATCCCGCCGGCCGATCCGGATCCCGTCCCGACGCCCCGGAAGGAAGACCTCCTCCTCGCGCTTCGCCAGCGCACACACCGCCACCTCCGGCGCCCCCACCCGGCCCAGCACCGGGAGCACCGCCGAGAGCTGCCCCTTCCCCCCGTCCACGACGACGAGCTCCGGGAGAGGCGCTCCCTCGTCCAGCCTCCGCTTCAGGTAGCGCTCCACTGCCTCGGCCATGGACCGGAAATCGTCGTTCCCCCAGTCGCCCCGGATCCGCATGTGCCGGTAGAGCGCCTTCCGGGGCTCGCCGTTCTCGAACGCCACCGCCGACGCCACCACCTCCGTCCCGCCCATGTGCGAAATGTCGAAACACACGATGAAGCGGGGCACGACCTTGAGTCCGAGTCGGTCCTGGAGCTCGTAGAGTACCTCGTCGGCCCGTTCCGCCGGCACCGCGCCTTCCCCTCCCTCGAGTGTCACGCGGTCCTCGAGGAGGTGCCGGGCATTCGTGCGGGCAAGCTCGGCGAGCCTGCGTTTCCCCCCCCGCTGCGGAACGTGGAACCGCACCTGACGTCCCCTCCGCCCCGAGAGCACCTCCTCCAGGAGGCCCCGGTCGCCGAAATCCTCCGGAACGAGGACCTCGTCGGGTAGCTCGGCGATCCCGGCCTCGCCCCGCCCCAGGTAGTACCGGCTGGCGAAGGCCCCGAGGAGGGATCCGTCGTCCTCCTCACCCAGGGCATCGAAGCGGTGCGTCTCGCGGCCGAGGAGGGTCCCCTTCCGGATCCGGAGGACCACGGCGGCGCCCGCCTCCCCGTCACGGGCGATCCCCACCACGTCCTGGTCCCCGCCGTCGGCCCGCTCCACCCGCTGGTCCCGGCCCAGCGCCTCGAGGCCGTGGAGGATGTCCCGTCGCCGGGCCGCCTCCTCGAAGCGATGCTCCGCCGCGAGCCCCCGCATTTCCTCTTCCATGGTCCGGCGGAGCTCGGCGGTGTTTCCCTCCAGGATGCGGAGGAGGGCGTCCACCGATGCGCGGTAGGCTTCCCGCCCCTGCAACCCGGTGCACGGGGCCTGGCACCGCCCGATGTGGTAGTCCAGGCAGGGGCGGGGCGGCGACTCCTTCGGAAGCCGGTAGCGGCAGGAGCGGATCGTGTGGACCCGCTTCAGGTGTTCCAGCGCCTGCCGGAGGGCCCCCACCCGGGTGAAGGGGCCGAAGTACCGGGCCCCGTCGTCCCGGACCCGGCGCGTGACGTGGACCCGGGGAAAGGGCTCCTGCACCGTGACCCGGACGTAGGGATACCGCTTGTCATCGCGGAGCTGGATGTTGAAGCGGGGCCGGTGCTCCTTGATCAGGTTGCTCTCGAGGAGGAGGGCCTCGGCCTCGGAAGCAAGGACGATCGTGTCCACCTCCACCGCCCTCCGGCCAAGCTCGCGGAGACGGACCCCCCGATTGCGGTCGTTGCGGAAGTAGCTCCGCACGCGCCCCCGAAGGGAGTTCGCCTTCCCGATGTAGAGGACCCGCCCTTCCGCATCGCGGAAGAGGTAGACCCCGGGGTCGGTGGGAAGGGAATCCAGGCGTGCGCTGTCGATCATCGGGAGGCGAGGCGGCGGCCCAGGGCCTCGGTGAGGGGGCTCGGCACCCCCAGGAGACGGGTCACCCCCAGGTATACCCCCCCGGTGGCCCCGAGGATCAGGACCGCGCCGGGGATCGGGTGCAGGGTGGGATCCCACGCCGCGAGCCCCCACCGGGCTGAGGCACCCACACCCACCGCCAGGAGCGCCGCCAGAACGAGCCGGACCAGGGTCCCGCCCCCGCCCCCGTGGGGACCGATGACGGTGCCGAGCTCCCGTCGCAGAAGGCCGAGTTCGAGCCAGGCCGCCACCGCCGACCCCAGGGCAAGCCCCACCGCACCGTAGCGGAGCCCCGCCCCGGCCTCGATCCGGTCCAGGGGAAACATGAGCGCGGCCCCAAGGGCGAGCGCCACCCCGACCCGGAGCGCCGCCACCCAGGCCGGGGTCTTCGTGTTCCCCAGTGCGTAGAAGGCGGAAGAGAGGAGCCGGGAGGTGGCCGACGCCCCCATCCCGAGGGCATACGCGCCGAGGACCGCCCAGGTCAGGCGGACCTCCGCGGCCCCGAAGGCCCCGGTCTGGTAGAGCGCCGCCACCACCACGTCGCCGAGAACCAGGTACACCGCCGCCGACGGCACGAGGAACCAGGCCACCCGGGCCATACCCTGGCGCACCGCCACGGCGAGCGCGCCCGCCGCCTCGGCATCCGGGGGGGCGGGCCTCCCCCCACCCGACCCCGCCCGCTTCCGGGCGAGTTCGGGAAGCTCGCTTGCCGCCACCGCCATACCGAAAAGCGAGATCGGAAGCATGTAGAGGGTCTGCGCGTACCCCATCACCGCGAGGGCGCCGGTGGCCAGGAGCGCCGCCAGCGTGAAGTCCAGGAGCCCGCTCAGGTTCACGACCCCTCGACCGAGGAGGACCGGCACGAATGTTCGCACCGCCTCCCGCACCCCCTCCACCTGCCGGAGCACCGCGAGCCGGAAGGTAGGGCGGGTCCCCCCGGCGGCCCGTAGCGCGGCCGGCACCTGGAGACCGAACTGGAGCACGCCGCCGGCGAGGGCCCCCACGGCAGTCACCCGAAGGAGGGCTTCCGCGTCGAATCCCAGGAACCACCCCCCGGCCATGAGGGCCGCGAGGATCGCCCCGTTCCAGGCCACGGGGGCGACGTACGGGAGGAAGAAGCGCCGGTGCGTGTTCAGGATCCCGAGGGACCAGGCCGAGAGCACGAGGATCCCGGTCATCGGGAAGAGGATGCGCACGAGGGCGGTGGTGCGCGCCTGCTGTTCCGCGTCGAAGCCGGCGAAGAAGACCGCCACGAGCACCGGGGCGAGCGCCATCCCGAGGAGGACGAGGGCACCCGCGGCCATGAAGAGGAGTCCGAAGACCGCGCCGGCAAAGCGGCGGGCCACCTCGCGCCGCCCCTCCTCCTCGAGCCTTGCGTAGATCGGAATGAACGATGCCGAGAGCGTGCCCTCCCCCAGGAGGTTCTGGAGTACGTTCGGGAGGCGAAGGGCGGCGCGCCAGGCGTCGGCGTAGAGGGAGGCACCGAAGAAATGCCCGATCGCCCGCTCCCGGAGGAGCCCCGCGATGCGGCTCAGGAGGATTCCGGCGGAGACGAGGGCCGCGCTTCTTGCGCCCCGGGGGCCGGACGGACCAGACGGGCCGGGCGGAGGGGGCGCAGGCGACCCGTTCCCCGGGGGGATGGCGGGGTCGGTCGGGGGGGTGGCGTCAGTCGGGGGCGCCACCGGCGAGCCGGTTCGCGTTGCCCGGAACGGAGGCCGGGCCCTCGGACCGCTCCGTCAGAAGGCGCTGCAGGAACTCCCCTTCCTCCTGGAGGCGCTGCACCTCCAGCGCGAGGCGGTCCACCTCCCCTTCCAGGTAGCGCACGCGGTCCACCACCACGTCGTCGCCGGTACCGAGGCGGCGATCCTCGATCCGTGCGGCCAGGGCGCGCCCGATCCGGGAGTCCAGCACGGTGGACAGGATCTCCGGGATCATGAAGGCGAGGACGATGAGGGCGATCCAGAGCATGTCAGGAAGGTACCGGGGGTCGGGAAGTGGGGGCAACGGGAGGAGTCACGCGCGGGGGTCCCCGTTCGGGGCCGCACCCCTCCTTCCACTGGTACGGAACCGGAGGCCCCGGGCTTCACGTTCACTCCAGGGGTCGAAGCACCGCCTCCTCCGCCCCGGCCCACCACGCTTCGAGCACGCGGTTCCCGTAGCGGGCAAGGTAGTACACCGCCGGGAACACGCGTTCCTGGGGACGACCGCGGGGGTACAGGTGAAGCTGGGCCTTTTCGAGCTGCTGGAGGGCGATCGCCTGCTCCCGCTTGAGCGCCTGCACCACCTTCCGCTCCACGTCGTCCACCAGGGCGAACCCCTGGCTCCGGAGGTGATCCACCGGCCCGGCAAGGGTGGGATCCACCTCCCCCACCGCCTTCCGGAGTTCCGCCGTCCCTTTCGCGAGGGTCCCCTTGAGGCCGCCCAGCGCACGGCGGACGGGCTCCGGGATCTCGTCGCGGAGGAGGCGCCCGGCGAGCTCGTGGTGCGGGCGTTGGAGCTCCTCCCGCTCGAGGCCGAACTTCTCCAGGACCTTCCCCACCTTGGTCTCCACCACCGTGCCCGAGAGACGCGGATGGATCACCGGCTGACCGATCCCATGCCCCTCGAAGACCGGTGCGGTCTGAGCGTAGTACGCGGACTCGCCGGGGCCGGCCACGTATGCCAGGGTGGGCACGAGGGCGCTTTCCACGACGGGGCGGAGGAGGACGTTGGGCGAGAGGGCGGCCGGGTCCCGGGTGGCCGCTGCTTCCAGCTCTTCCAGGGTGAGGATGCGACCGCTCCGCCGGAGCCGGAATCGGGTCGGGGCCCCTTCCCCGCCGGACCCGCCACGGATATCGTGCCCCGCCTCCCCGGGCGCTCCGGGCTCGATGAACAGCCGGTCCCGTCCCTCGGGGCCCTCGAGAAAGAGGTTCACGCCCCCGTCCAGAAGGGGAACCTGCACCGGGAGCCCGGCCTCCTCGAGTTCGGCGGCCCGGGCCCGGAGCGCCTCCTCCCGGGTGCGGGCGGCGCGGGCCTCGTGGAGGAGGAGGGGCAGGGCCGCTTCCTGGACCGACGGGTGCTCGGGCGAGAGGATGAAGGGCGCGTGGTCTCCGAGCTGGGCCAGGAGGAGTTCCGCGAAAGCCGACGGGAGGGTGGCACCGGACCGATAGGCTCCCTCCAGGGCGCGTTCCACCTCCGGGCGGAAATCGGACGGGGGGAGGAGGGCGAGAAGCCGCTCCCTCAACTGGTCCAGCTCCGCGCCCAGTCGGACCCGGTGGAGCGGGGCGCCCTGGTCTTCCTGCCGCGTCTCGACGGCCAGCTCCGCCAGCTCGTTGTCCAGGTCCGGAAGGGCGACGCCCCGAACCTCGTCCCAGTCGTGATCCTCGGACGCGACCCAGAAGACCGGGATCACGATGCGACCGAGGCGGTCCTCCAGGGAGCGGGCGAGGGCCACCGCGGTGAGGGCCTTGTAGATCGAGTAGAGGGGGCCCCCGAAAAGCCCCGGCTGCTGCCCGGTGGTCACCGCGAGGCCCCCTTCCCGGACGAAGCGCCCGAGCCTCGCCTCGCCTGCGGGGCCGCCGCCCCTCAGGATCCCGGCGAGGCGCTCGCGCTCGGGGGTTCCGAAGCGGGCCTCGAGGCCCCGGGCCACCGCCTCGTAGGAGGCGTCGGCTCTGGGGTCGCCGCCGGGGTAGAAGCGAAGGATCGCGGGATCTCCCCGGAGGACACCCTCCACGAGGGGGGACCCGGCAAGCGGGTGGGTGAAGAACTTCACGAGGGACGGCTCCGGGAGGCAGGGGGACAGGGGATCACGTCGCCCCCTTGTGGTAGGGCTCTCCCCGGAGGATCGTCCCGGCGCGGTAGAGCTGCTCCGCGACGAGGAGGCGAGCCACTTCGTGGGGAAAGGTCATGGGGGAGAGAGACATGTGGAAGGAGGCCCGAGCGGTCACGTCGGGTGCGAAGCCGAACGCACCACCGATCGCGAGGACCAGGAGGGGGGCCGCGTGAAGCTGGCGCTCGGCCAGCCGCCGGGCCAGTCCGGCGGAGTCGAGTCCCCGGCCCTCCCGGGTCAGGACCCAGAGATCGGCGTCGTCGGGGACCCGGGCCAGGATCCGCTTCCCCTCCTCCTCCATGACCCGCGCCGGGTCGGATCCCTTCCCCCGTCCCCCTCCCGTCTCCACCTCCACGACCTCGAAGCGAAAGTAATGGGGGATCCGGCCCTCGTACTCCGCCACGGCGGGCCCCAGGACTCCCTTCACCCGCCCCACCACGACGAGACGGATCATGAACGGGGCTCCGCCCGGCCCAGGACCCGGCCCAGGACCCGGTCCAGGAGCCGGTCCACGATCCGCTCCGTTCCCTCTGCGGGACGCACCGCAAGGGCGAGTACGAGGGGTTCAGGCGCCCCGGGGGCCAGGTGCCCGGGAAGGTCCTGGAGCTTGACCGCGTCCTTCTCCGTCGTGACGATCCGCCGGGTCTGGGCGCGGGCACCGACCTGGGCGAGGTCCCCCGCCGTGTAGGGGTGGTGGTCCGGGAAGGAGAGGAGCTCGATCCCGGGGCCGGCCCCGACCGCCTCCCGGACGAGGCGCTCGACCCCCTGGGGGCGGGCCACCGAGGCCACGACCAGGAGGGATTCCGCCGGATCGGGGGGAGCGGTCTCCGTTCCGTCGAGCCGGAACCACCCTCCGGCCACCAGGTGAAGGAGGCCCACCGGGGGATGCCGGGGAAGCCGCCGGAGGGCTGCCACGAGGGCTTCACCGGCCGCGCGCTCCCCTTCACCCCGGGCGGTCACGAGTACCGCCGACGCCCTCTGGAGCGCGGAAAGGGGCTCGCGGTAGGGACCGCGGGGGAGGAGGCGGGGTGGAAAGGGGTCCCTGGCCCCCACGAGGACGACGTCGGCGTCCCGGGCGAGTCGGCGATGCTGGAAGCCGTCGTCCAGAACGGCCACCTGGGCCCCGGCCTCCGCCGCCGCGGCCACGCCCAGGACCCGATCGGGGTCCGCCACCACAGGGAGCTCCGGGTTCCACCTCCGGTGGAGGGCGAGTTCATCGGCCCCGTACCCCCGGCTCACGATCCCCGGCCGCACGCCCCGGGCATGGAGGCGGGAGGCGATCCAGCGGGTGACCGGGGTCTTCCCGGATCCGCCCACCGACAGGTTCCCCACCGAGACCACCGGGATCCCGACGGACCGCGCGGGAAGGAGCCCCGTGTCGTAGGCCCGGTTCCGGAGGCGGACCCCGACCCCGAAGAGTGCCGCCAGGGGTGCGGTGGTGGCAGCGATGACCGCGTGGGCGAAGCCGCCGGCCTCGCCCGCCCAGAACCTTCGAACGAAATCGTGAAGCCGGGCTCCGAGGGAGGGGCTGTTCATGCGTCCGCCTCGAGGGGGGTCCAGGGGGTGTCGGGACGGACCGGGTCCGGGTTCCCCACGTCCACAAGGTCCGTGAGGCGGTTCAGCTCCGCATCCACGCGGGAAGCAATCTCCACGAACTCCTCCCGTGACGCCCCGCGGGGAACGTGGACGGGGGGCCCATAGACCACCTGGATCCGGGCGAAGGGGTGGGGAACGAGAAACCGGTCCCAGGAGCGGACCCGCCAGGCACGGCGCGCCCCCACCGACAGGGGGATCAGGGGAGCCCCCGAGCGCTCCGCCGCAACGAGGGCACCGAGCTTGAGGCGCCTGGGCGGGCCCTTCGGCCCATCGGGAGTGATCGCCAGGTCGTGTCCGTTGCGGAGCGCTCTCAGGAGGCCCCGAAGCCCCCGGGATCCCCCCCGGGTGCTCGATCCGCGCGCCGTTCCGAACCCGCGGCGCTCGACGAGGCGGGCGATGAGTTCCCCGTCGCGGTGCTCGCTGATCAGGACCACGGCGCCCTCGTTCCGATGAAGGTGGGCAAGGGGAAGGATGCGGGAGTGCCAGAAGAGGAAGATGACGGGCTCACCTCGATCGCGGAACGCCTGGAAGTGTTCGACCCCCTCCCGCTCGAAGCGCCAGCTCCTACCGAGGAGGTGGAGGAACGCCGAGCCCAGGAGCTCGAGAACGGGGCGGCGGGCCTTCCGGGGCCTCGCCTTCGGTGCGTCGGTCATGGGCGCCTTCGCCCCCCGCGCTCCCCGTGCCGCCCGCCCCGCTCGAGGAGCACCTCCTCGACGAGGGCCGCCACCCGGTCGGCGGCTCCGGGCTCCCCGAGTCGCTCCCGGACCCTCGCGAGCCCGAGAAGGCTCTGTTCCCGTGCGGCTCCGTCGTCTGCGAGGGGGAGGAGTGCCTCGGCAAGTTCCGCCCCGTTCGCCCGATCCTGGAGGAGCTCGGGCATCACCCGCGCTTCGGCCACCAGGTTCGCGAGCGCCACGTGCTCCACCCGGACGATCCGCCGGGCGATGCGCCAGGTGAGGGGATGGGTCCGGTAGGCGACCACCGAAGGGAGCCCGGCAAGTGCGGCCTCGAGGGTCGTCGTGCCGGACTTCAGGAGCCCCGCCCGGGCATGCGCAAGGAGGGCCCGGGCGTCGGGCGTGGCGCTCAGGGGGGCTCCCGAGGGGAGGGTGGGCGGGAGCGGGACCTCGAGTCCCCTGCCCCGGGCCACCACGGGCTGGAGCCCGGGCCGCGCCCGGGTCATCCGGTCGGCGGCGTCCAGGAATGGCCCCAGGTGCCGCTTGAGCTCCTGCTCCCGCGAGCCCGGAAAGATCGCGAGGAGGGGGCGGTCCGGGTCGACCCCCGTCGCCGCTGCGAAGGCATCGCGATCCGGGATCTCGGGGCGTTCATCCAGGAGGGGGTGCCCGACGAAGCGCGCCTCCCCTCCGTGGGCCCTGAAGAGTTCCTCCTCGAAGGGGAGGATCACCGCAATCCGGTCCGCGGCCCTCGCGAGGCGCCCGGTTCTCCGGGCCTTCCACGCCCAGACCTGGGGCGCGATGTAGTAGACCACCGGAACTCCCAGACGGTGGGCCGACTCGGTGATGCGCAGGTTGAACCCCGGGTAGTCCACGGGAAGGACCAGGTCCACCCCGCCCCCTGCCAGGATCGCCTCCACCTTCTTCTGGAGTTCCAGGAAATAGGGGAGGCGGGCCACAACCTCGGCGAAGCCCATTACGGCGAGGGCATCCAGCCCGGCAAAGCAGGCCACCCCGGCGGCCTCCATGCGCTCGCCGCCCATCCCGATCAGCCGTGCCTCGGGAAACCTCCCGAGGAGCGCCCGGGCGAGGTGGGCGCCATGCTGGTCCCCCGAGGGCTCGCCCGCCAGGAGGAGAAGGGTTGGCGCCGTCGGGAGCACGCCCCGGCCCCGGGTCAGAAGAGCCCTTCGACGAGGCGGGGAACGTACCAGATGGCCAGCACCACCAGGACCAGGAGGAGGGCGAGGAGCTTCGGCGACTTCGGTGGCTTCGCGTCGGCGCCCGCCCGCTTCCGGCTACGGCGAACGTGTATCAGCGACATGGCGAAGGATCCGGGTTTCGATGGCGAGTGCGACTTCGAGGGCGCTTCTTCCTTCCACCCCCGGGACCGCCGGAGGGATCCGTCCGAGGGCCGCGTCGCGGAACGACTCCTGCTCCCTGCGAAGGGGCTCGGCCGGCTCCGCGGAGAGGGGGATCCGCTCGATGATCGCGGAGAGGTCCCGTGCCAGGAGCCCGGACAGCGCCCCCTCGAGGGAGGCGCCGGGCTCCAGGGCCGGAAGCTCCCGCTTGAGCCTCAGGAACTCGCCGGTTCCCGCTGCGAGGTTGAGGCTCAGGTAGCCGGACCGCTGGAAGATCCGGATCTTGCGGAGGCGCTCGAGGGAAACCCGGCTCGACGTGAGGTTCGCCACCGCACCACCTTCATAGGTGATGCGCGCGTTCGCGATGTCCACGGAAGACGTGAGAACCGGAGCGCCCGCCGCCTGGAACTCCTCGACCGGACGCCCGACCAGGCTCCCGATCAGGTCCACGTCGTGGATCATCAGGTCCAGCACCACCGCCACGTCGGTCCCCCGTTCGGTAAAGGGTGCGAGGCGGTGGGACTCGATGAAGAGGGGCTCGTCCAGGTAGGGCCGTGCGCCCACGACCGCCGTGTTGAAGCGTTCCACGTGTCCGACCTGGACCAGCGCGCCGCCCCGCTCCGCGGCATCGAGGATCTCGTCGGCTTCCTCGAGGGAGGGTGCGATGGGCTTCTCGATGAAGACGTGAACCCCCCGCTCGAGGGCCGCCACCGCCACGTCCCGGTGCGTCGTCGTCGGGGTCGCGATCACCACCGCGTCCGCCGCATCCAGGAGCTCCTCCAGGGTCCCGAAGGCAGGGACCCCGAGTTCGCCCGCCACCTGTGCCGCCCGGTCGGGGCTCCGTTCGAAGAATCCGACGAACCGGGCCTCGGGGAGGTCCCGACCGATCCTCGTGTGGTGGAATCCCAGGCTTCCGGCCCCGACCACGCCCAGGCGAAGTTCCCCGCCCCCCTCCATCAGAAGGTCACCCCGCGCTCGGACGACTCGATGAACTCGATGAACTCCCCCACCTCTCCCTCCATGGGCATTTCCTCCCGCACGCGCACGAGTGCCTGTGACAGGTTCAGCTCCGACTGGAACAACGTCCGGTACGCCCGCTTGAGGGCCATGCGCGACTCCGGGGGGAACCCCCGACGCTCGAGGCCCACGGTGTTGAGTCCGTAGATCTTCGGCGGATTCCCGGACACCCGGCAGAACGGAGCCACGTCCTGGGCAATTCGCGAAAGCCCGCCGATGAAGGCGTGCCGCCCGATGCGCACGAACTGGTGCACCGCCACGAGGCCGCTCAGGATCGCCCAGTCCTCGATGGTGACGTGGCCCGCGAGCTGGGTCGCGTTCGAAATCAGGATCCGGTCGCCAAGGACGCAGTCGTGGGCCACGTGCACGTAGGCCATGAGGAGGCAGTCGCTCCCGACCCGTGTCTCTCCGGACGCCGACGTGCCCCGGTTCAGGGTAGCGTACTCCCGTATCTGGGTCCGGTCCCCAACCCGGAGCCAGGTCTCCTCCCCGGCGAACTTGAGGTCCTGCGGATCGGTACCGAGTACCGCGCCCTGGAAGATGCGGCATCCCGCTCCGATCTCGGTGTTCTGCTCCACCAGCACTCCGGGTCCGATCTCGGTGCCGTCTCCGATCCGCACCCGGGGGCCGACGATGGACCGCGGACCGATCCGGACGCCCGTGCCGAGCTCCGCCCCCGGATCGACGATGGCGGTCGGGTGGATCAGGGTCTCGGTCGTCACCGGTCCACCACCCTGGCCATGAGCTCGGCCTCGGCCACGAGGCGCCCGGCCACGTAGGCCTCGCCACGCATCCGGCATATCCCCCGCCTGAACTGGAGGAGCTCGAGCTCGAAGACGAGCTGGTCCCCCGGTGTCACGGGGCGCCTCCACTTCACATTGTCGAGGGACATGAAGTAGACCACCTTGTCCTCCGGGCGCTCGATGGAGTCCATGAGCAGGAGCCCGCCCACCTGGGCCATCGCCTCGACGATCAGGACTCCGGGCATGATCGGGTGGCCAGGGTAATGGCCCTGGAAGAACGGCTCGTTGATCGTGACGTTCTTGATCCCGGTGATCCGCCGCCCCGCCTCGAAGTGGGTGATCCGGTCCACCAGGAGCATCGGAAAGCGGTGCGGAAGGTACTCCATGATCCGGGTCGTGTCGACGATCGGCTCGCCTTCCGGGTCCCGGCGCGCCTCGACGGCGAGGGCCCGGGCCAGCTCCACGTTCCCCTTGTGGCTGGGCCGCTCCGCCACGATCCGCCCCTCCACCCGCATGCCCAGGAGGGCCAGGTCGCCAACCACGTCACCCGCCTTGTGGCGCACGAACTCGTCGGAGGTCCTGAGCCCTCCGGGGTTCAGGACGCCAGAGTCCCCCAGGACCACCGTGTTCTCGAGGGAGCTTCCGAGCGCCCGGCCACGGGCCTTGAGCGTCTCCGCGTCGGACTCGAACCCGAAGGTACGGGCGGGGGCAAGTTCCGTCCGGAAGGTCTCCGGATCCAGGGACCAGGAGCCGAGCTGGCGCCCCACGGCGGGGTGCCGGAACTCGATCCCCACGGTGAGATGGAACCCGGCCGCCGGCCCCGCCATGTAACTCGTCCCCTCTCCCGCGTCGAGGTGGAGCGCCCGGGGAACCCGGAGCACGGGGACCTCACCCTCGATCTCCTCCGTTCCCACGGCCTCGATCGCCTCGATCCAGGGAAGGAAGCTCCCGTCCAGGATCGGGGGCTCGGGGCCGTCGAGTTCCACGTTCACCGCGGTGACCCCGGTGGCCACGAGGGCAGCGAGGAGGTGTTCCACGGTGAGCACGCGGTTCTCCTCGTCGAGCCCGAGGGAGGTCCCGAGGTCGGTTCCCACCACGTGATCCAGGTCGGCGGGAATCGGCTCCGCCCCGTCCAGATCGGTGCGACGGAACCGGATCCCCGGCGCTTCCCGGGCCGGAAGGAGTGTCACGGTCGCCGGTGCCCCGGAATGCACCCCGATCCCGGCCACCTGCACCGGCCCCGCCACGGTTCGATGTCTGGCACCGATCATTCGCTCGCTCACGCTCCGTTGGTGTTCACGGCATGTTCCGGGGCGTCGCGCTCGGACCCGGAACGAAACTCGAGGTAATGTAACATGGCCCGTTCATTCCGCCCCGGTCGCCGCTGACCGCCCGTCCGCCTCGAGGTCTCCCAGTCGAGCCTCGAGCTCCCGGAGCCTCCGCATGAGCTCCGGTACCTTGTACTGGGATGC
>JBJHCE010000073.1:0-14290 GCA_050485865.1 Gemmatimonadales bacterium
GTCGGGGCGGTGCGCCAGGATCGCGTGGATCACCTCTTCCGGGTAGCCGCGGGTCCGGAGCTCGTCGACACCCTTCAGGGGGTGCTCTTCCGGGTGCCGCTCCCAGTCCAGGTCGTGGAGGAGCCCGGCGAGCCCCCAGAGTTCCGGGTCGGCGCCCCGGAGCCCGGCGTAGTGGCGCATGGCCGCCTCGACGGCCCGCATGTGGTTCCGGAGGCCGTGGTTCTCGACCCACGCCTCGAGGAGCGCGTTGGCCTCGTCACGCGAAGGTAGGGGCACGATCCACCTGGGCAGGAGGGGTGAGGGTGCGGCTTTCCGCGGGCTCGGAGCCCGAGGGCGCCGTCACACCGATGAGGACGGGCAGAGGTGGCTCACGGGGCATTCGCCGCAGCGCGGCTTCCGGGCAGAGCACACCTGGCGTCCATGAAAGATCAGGATGTGGGAGAGCATCGTCCACCGCTCGCGGGGAACGAGGCGCACCAGGTCCTCCTCCACCTTCACCGGGTCGGCGTGGCGTGTCCACCCCAGCCGGTTCGAGAGCCGCTTCACGTGGGTGTCCACGACGATCCCCTCGTCGATCCCGAAGGCGTTCCCGAGGACCACGTTCGCGGTCTTCCGCCCCACCCCGGGGAGCTTCACGAGCTCCTCCATGGTGTGGGGGATCTCGCCGCCGTGCCGCTCCAGGACCGCCTCGGCCATCCCCACCAGGTTCTTCGCCTTGTTCCGGTAGAACCCGGTGGAATGGATGATCCGCTCCACCTCCCGCGTCCGGGCGCCGGCCAGCGACCCGGCATCGGGAAAGGCCCGGAAGAGCTCCGGGGTCACCTGGTTCACCCGCTCGTCGGTGCACTGGGCCGAAAGGATGGTGGCCACCGTGAGCTCGAAGGCGTTCCGGTGGTCGAGGGCGCAGTGGGCGTCAGGATACGTTTCCTCGAGGATGCGGTAGATCCGGTCCGCACGTTCGATGCGGTCGGCCTTCCGTTCACGGGGCATGGGTGGGGTCCTCCGGGTCGAGGGCCAGCGTGTGGAGCCGGAAGCGGTCGTCGATCCCGGCGCCGGGCGCCCTGCCGGCCTCGGTCGCGTCCCCGGAACCGGCGGCCCCGGCGGCGGCGAAGGCCCGGGCCACGAGCTTCAGCAGCTCTCCCGCCGTCTCGATGGAATGGAAACCGGCGAGTTCCCCGCCGGGAAGGGTGGGCTCGAAGTCCGCCCCCTCCCCCTCCGGCCGCGCGGTGGCCTCTGCCCAGAGGGGCGCCTCGGACAGCGGAACCGAGGGGAGGGGGAGGACGGAGAACCCGGGGCGCCCCTTCACGATCCCGGACACCGCCAGGAGGTGGAGTGCGGGTGCCGCCTTCGCCCCGTCCCCGCCACGCACCGCCCACGCCACGCCGTCCAGCGCCTCCGGCGTCGTGTCCGCTCCCCCCGGGCGAACCCAGAACCGCTGCGTGGGAAGCCGGAGGTAGCCCGCCCCGGCGGGAGGCCGTCCGTCCCAACCTCCCACGCCGACCTCGCCAGCAACGAGCCCTGGGGTGTCCCCGGGGCGGATCTCGAGGAGGCAGGGCGCCCCCCCCGCGCCGGGCCCGAGGAGCCGGAAGGCGTGGAAGAGGAATCCACCGAAGGAGTGGAGCGCCTCGGGCGAGGCCGCGTCCTCCGGGCGGAGGTCCTGGAGCGCGGCCCCCACCTGGGCCAGGAGAAGAAAGGCACCGGGGTCGCCCGGGTCCACGCCGCGGGCCTCCGCCTCCTGGGCGATGGCCCGGAACCGGTCGTCGCACCACGCGGTGCCGGGAAGGGCGAGGGCAAAGGGGGTGGGGCGGGGTGCCCCTCCCGGCGGGCGGGGCGCGGCGGGACCCCGGGGCTCTTCCGGGATGCTCATTCGTCCGCCCCCTCCGCCGGGGCAGGAGGTCCGCCTGCGGCCCGCCCCGGACGCCCGTCCATGGGTCCGGGCGATCCCGGTGCATCCCCCACCCGCTCGGCCTCCGCCTCGGACTCCACGAGATCGAGGGAGCGGACCTCGCCCGCCTTCAGGAGTTCCTTCAGGCGGTCGAGAAAGGGGCGCTCGCGGACCAGCACCAGCTGAAGCCACCCGCCCCCGGAATCCACCCCGTGCACCCAGACGAAGTGCAGGTCACCGAGCTCCTCGGGACGGGGGATCGACCAGCGGGCCCCGTCCCAGTCGAACTCGAGGGTACGGGCCTGGGCGAAGGCGTCATCGGTCCAGCGCTGCTCCAGGTAGACGTCGTACTCGACCCGGTAGACCCCCTCGGCCAGGGGGAGGCCGTACTGCCAGTACCAGGGGTCGAAGGGCTCGCCGTCGCCCCTCTTGTAGGTCTCCTCCATGGCGTAGTCGAGCCCCTCGAGGGCGTCGTCCTCGGCCAGGAACTCCAGGTGGTGACGGAGCTCGTGGGTGATCGTCTCCCAGAGCTCCTCCTCCCAGTCGAACCCCTCGGTGCGCGCGGCGACCTTCCGGAAGGAGCCCCAGTAGAGGGCCAGGAAGGAGCGGGTCGTGTCGGGCCCCATGAACCCGGAGGGGTAGGGCTCGGTGAAGCACATTCCCAGGGTGTAGTAGTCGTCGTGGTCGGGGTGCGCCTCGGCCTCGCGCTTCACGACGATCCCGTCGATCCCCTCCTTGTAGGTCTCGGGGATCTCGGCCCACATGGCGTGGGCGCGGGCTTCGAAGGTGGCGAAATCCATGGGGGAGTGCGCTGCGGGAAGGGGTGCCCTGCGAGGGGGCGGGGCGGGACCCGGTGGACCCCGGGCCCGCCCCGCCCGGCTCACTCCCGGAGGCGGAGGGAGCGCGACACGAGGAAGCGGTTGAGCGCGATCAGGATCCCGAGGACCACGGCCCACTGCACCACCACCGTGCCGATGTTGTAGGTGGCGAACGGGGACCAGTTCTCGGCGAAGCCGTCACCCCGCACCTGCCAGAGCCACCAGGCGATGAGGACCACCGCCTGCACGACCACGAGGCGGATCGCCCAGTCCCACCAGGCGCCGATGTGGATGTCCGAGTCCCCGGTGTTGATGAACTCGGCCCGCCACTTCGAGACCCCGTACTTGAGCACCGCGAGGGCGAAGAAGAACCCCGAGAGCATGAGGCCCACGCCCCAGACGAAGTCCTGGTTTCCGAAGACCTCCATCGAGAGGGCGCTGGGGATGCCGAGGAGGAGCCCGCCTACCCCGACGATGGCCACGGCCTTCGACTTCTCGATCCCCAGGTCCACGAGGACGCGGCTCGCGAGCTCGATCATGGCGATGAGGGAGCTCCACGCCGCGAAGACGAGGGCCAGGAAGAAGAGAACGAGGAAGAACTGTCCGAAGGGGAGGGTGTCGAAGAGCTGGGGCACCCAGATGAAGGTGAGCCCCTCGTTCCCCGCACCGGTGATTTCTGCCGCCGCGCCGGGCATGACCGCGAAGACGGTGCAGAGCACCATGATCCCCGCGAGGAGCGACATGGCGTTGTTTCCGAAGCCGATGACGAAGGCGTTCAGCGCCGTGTCGGACCTCTGCCGCATGTAGATCGCGTAGCAGAGGACGAGCCCCCACCCGGCCCCCGTGTCCCAGGCGTTCTGGGTGAGCGCCTGGAGCCAGATCTCGTACGAGGCGAGGTCCGACCAGTTCGGCGTGAAGAGGAAGGCGAGGCCGTCGATGGCTCCGGGGAGGGTGACCGCGCGCACCGCCAGAACGACGACGAGGATCACGAGGGATGGAATGAGGAAGCGCGCCGCCGTCTCGATTCCCCTGACCCCCTTCGACACCACGAAGACCCCGAGGGCCATGGCGATGGCATGGGTGAGGACCGCCTGGTTCGAGGTGGCGTACTCGGCCCAGAACGCCCCGGGGGGCGCGTCCGGGACCTCGCCGACGATGGCCGCCCAGAAGAAGCGGATCGTCCACCCCATGACCACCGAGTAATAGAACATGATGGCGGTGGCGGTCCAGGCGACCCAGGCGCCCATCCATCCGAACTTCGGGCCCATCGTCTTCGCGAAGGCCCCCACCGGCCCGGATCGGGTCCCCTTCCCCATCCCGAACTCGAGGATCAGGAGCGGAATCGACCAGAGGAGGAGGAAGACCACCCAGGCCACGAGGAACGAGCCACCTCCGTTCGTGGCGGCGACGCGGGGGAACCTCCAGATGTTCCCGGTCCCGACGGCCATTCCCACCATGGCGAGGAGCATTCCCCACCGGGAGGTGAAGACCGCGGAGCGGGTGGCGGCGCCGGCGCTCACCCGTGGATCCTCGCGTGGAGCCACCCCTTCAGTTGCCCGGCATCGATGCGGATCTGTTCCAGCGTGTCACGGTCCCGGATCGTCACGGTCTGGTCCTCCGTAGTCTGGCTGTCGATGGTCACGCCGAAGGGGGTGCCCGCCTCGTCCTGCCTGCGGTACCGCCTCCCGATGGAGCCCGCCTCGTCGAGGAAGGTGGGGATCGCGGCGGCACGGAGCTCGGCGGCGAGGTTTCGCGCGAACTCGGGCTGCCCATCCTTCTTCGTGAGGGGGAAGATGCCGGCCTTGATCGGTGCCACCCTCGGGTGGAGACGGAGGACCACGCGGGTCTCTCCCTCCACCTCGTCCTCGTGGTACGCGTCGGTGAGGAGGACGAGCACCGTCCGGTCCACCCCCACCGCGGTCTCCACGACGTAGGGACGGAAGCGCTTCCCCGCCCCGGTATCGATGTACTCGAGGCGCTTTCCGGAGTATTCCTCGTGGCGCCGGAGGTCGAAGTCGGTCCGGTTGTGGATCCCCTCGAGCTCCTTCCATCCGAAGGGGAACTCGTACTCGACATCGACAGCCTTCTTGGCGTAGTGGGCCAGTTCGCCGGGGCCGTGTTCATGGAAGCGGAGGCGCTCGGGACGAATGCCCAGCGACTGGTGCCAGGCCATCCGCTCCTCGCGCCAGTACTCGTACCACGCGTCGTCGGTACCGGGCTCCACGAAGAACTGCATTTCGGCCTGTTCGAACTCCCGGGTCCGGAAGATGAAGTTCCCGGGGGTGATCTCGTTGCGGAACGCCTTGCCGATCTGCGCGATGCCGAAGGGGACCTTCTGCCGCGACGCGGTCTGGACGTTCTGGAAGTTCACGTAGGCGCCCTGGGCGGTTTCGGGCCTCAGGTAGATCGTGGCCGCCGCCTCCTCCACCGGCCCCATGAAGGTCTTGAACATGAGGTTGAAGAGGCGCGGCTCCCCGAGAGCGCAGTCTTCCGCCTCGCCGGGGTTCTTCGAGGGCTTGCGCCCGCAGCTCTGCACCCCGAGCTGGTCCTGCCGGAAGCGCTTCTTGCAGGTCTTGCACTCGACCAGGGGGTCGGTGAAGCCCTCCACGTGCCCCGACGCCTCCCAGACCCTGGGGTGCATGAGGATCGAGGCATCGAGCCCCTCCACGTCGTCGCGCTGGTGGACCATGCGGGACCACCAGAGCTCCTTCACGTTCCGCTTGAGCTCGATCCCGAGGGGCCCGTAGTCCCAGACCGAGCCGGTTCCCCCGTAGATCTCGGAAGACTGGAAGACGAATCCGCGTCGCTTGGAAAGCGACACGAGCTTGTCCATGAGGTCGTGCTCGGCCATGCGTCCGCCCGTGGCGAAGATATGTGGGGTCCGTGGGAAACGGCCCGAAAGCTAGACGGCGTGGGTTCGGGGAGCAACCGAACCCGGTGGGCGCGCATCCGCAAGGGAGGGGCCCCCGCCGCCGTTGCCCCCGGACGAACCTCCGCGGTACGTTCCGGTGTACTCGAAACAGACGATGGAGGGGCACCCCTGCCCACTTCCCGGAACCGGGGTCCGAACACCCGATGCTGACCTTCACGCCGCGTGCCCGCGAGATGGTGCGCACCTTCATGGAGCAGAGCGAGGGCGAGCTTGGCGCCCTCCGCATTCACCTTACCGGTGGGAGCCCCGTGGCCCCCTCCTTCGAGCTCCTCCTGGTGGGGCCCGACGAAGAGACCGACGACGACCTCCGGATCGATGGCGGTGGATTCACCGTTCTCGTGGACCCGGGAAGCGCCGAGCGGCTGGAAGGGGCCCAGGTGGACTTCGTGCAGCGGGTGAACGAGTCCGGCTTCGAGATCACGCCCCCGGTGCCCAGGCCCGAGGTGCGCGCCCCCATGGGCGCCGTCGCCGACAAGGTCCAGCAGGTCCTCGACCAGCAGGTGAATCCCTCGATCGCGTCCCACGGCGGCGAGATCCTTCTCGCGGACGTGCAGGGAACCGAGATCTACATGCAGATGACCGGCGGATGCCAGGGGTGTGCCATGTCGCGCATGACCCTCCGGCAGGGGGTGGAGCGGATGATCCGGGAGTCGGTCCCCGAGGTCACCGCGATCCACGACGTGACGGACCACGCGTCGGGTCAGAACCCCTACTACTCGGCCTGACCGTGCCTCCCGCTCCCCCGGACCGAGGGCGCCTGGCCCGGGCATCGCTCGTCGTCGGGACCCTCGGGGTCCTCCTGGCGACCGGTAGCTGCGCTCCTTCCCTCGGGGGGTTCCGGAGCGGCGATGCCGCACTCGAGCCCACGGTGGGCCCGGCGAACGGTACCGTCCTGGTGGCCGGAGGCGGGCGCCTGGGCCCCGAGATCTGGGAGCGGTTCGTGGAGCTTGCCGGCGGGCCCGGGGCACGGATCGTCGTGATCCCCACCGCAGGGACCGAAGAGGACTTCCCGGAGACCTGGTCCGGCTTCATCCCCCTGAGGGAGGCAGGGGTCACGAACCTCCAGGTTCTCCACACCCGGGACCGGACCGAGGCGGATTCCGATCTCTTCTCCGCGGTGCTCCGGGACGCGACGGGGGTCTGGATCCCCGGGGGCCGGCAGTGGCGCCTCGTGGATTCCTACCTGAACACGCGGGTCCACGAGGAACTTCGCAGGCTCCTCGACCGGGGCGGGGTCGTGGGCGGCACCTCGGCCGGCGCCTCGATCCAGGCCGAGTTCCTGGTCCGCGGGGACCCGGCCTCGAACCAGATCATCGTGGCCCCGAACTACGAGGTGGGCTTCGGGTTCCTCTCGGGGACCGCCGTGGACCAGCATCTCCTGACCCGCGCCCGGGAGAACGACCTCTGGGAAGTGCTCCAGCTCCGCCCCGATCTCCTGGGCATCGGCATCGACGAGGGGACGGCGCTGGTGGTGACCGGGGACCGGGCCGAGGTGATCGGCTCGAGCCAGGTCTACCTCTACCTTCCCTCCGACCCCGTGCGAACCCCTCGTCCCCTGAGACCCGGGGCCGTGGTGGACCTGCGCCAGTGGACCCAGGGGATCGTCCTCGACGTGAACGTGGACGCGGACCACCCCGAGGCCGGCGCCGGGGCCCCGCGCGGCGTCCACTGACCCCTCCCCCGGGCACCTCACCCCCGGTCCCGGTCCGGCTCGGGGCGGCGGAGCTCCCCCGCGCGGGATCCCGGGCGACCCCGGTCCGCATCGTCCCCGCTGCCGAGCGGGCCCTCCGCGAGGGGCATCCCTGGCTCTTCGCCTCGTCCATTCGCGAGGTGAAGGGCGACCCCCGGGCCGGCGACCCGGTGGTCGTGTTCGACCGGAAGAACCGCTTCCTCGCCGCCGGAATCTGGGACCCGGAGGGCCCGATCCGGGTCCGCGTCCTCACCGAGGGGGAGCCGGAAGGGGTCGGCGAGGACCTCTTCCAGGACCGGATCGGGCGGGCCCTCGCCCGCCGCCGCCCCCTCCTGGACGCCCCGGAGGTGACCGGGATCCGCCTCCTCCACGGGGAAAGCGACGGCCTTTCGGGGGTCGTGGCGGACCGCTTCGGCGACCGCGTCGTGGTGAAGCTCTACTCCGCCGCCTGGATCCCCCACCTGGCCACGCTCGCCCGTCTTCTCGCCGGGGCCGAGGGATTCGGCCCGGCCGGGGCGCCCCTTCCCGAGATCCTCGTCCTCGTGGCCCGAAGGCTCGAGCGCTCGCCTCTCCTTCCGCCCCCCCTCCGGACCCCGGTTCTCCTCGAGGCCGGCGGCGTGGAGGGGCCACGGCCCGGATCCCCCGCCCCGCCGGTCCCGCCCTTCCCGGACGACGGCGCCCTCCCCTTTCTCGAGCACGGCATGCGGTTCGAGGCCCACCCCCTCGTGGGGCACAAGACCGGGTTCTACCTGGACCAGCGGGACAACCGGAGGCTCCTCCAGGAGCGGACCGGGGCCCGCGTGCTCAACGTGTTCAGCTACACCGGGGGATTCTCGGTGGCGGCGGCCCGCGGGGGGGCCCGGGAGGTCACGAGCCTCGACGTGAGCGCCCCGGCGCTGGCGCAGGCGGAGCGGCACTTCCGGCTGAACGCCCATGACCCCGACGTGGCCGCCGCCCGGCACCGGACCCTGGAGGGCGACGCCTTCGAGCAGCTCCGCGCTCTCGCCGCCCGGAAGGAGCGCTTCGACACGGTGGTCATTGACCCGCCCTCCTTCGCGAAGGACCGGAAGAGCACCCCCGGCGCCCTCGAGCGCTACGCCCGCCTCACCGCCCTCGGCGTCGCCCTCCTGGAGCCCGGCGGCCTCCTGGTCCAGGCCTCCTGCTCGAGCCGGGTCCCCGCCGACGACTTCCACATGGCGGTGCACCGGGCCGCCCGGGCCGCGGGCCGCCCCCTCACCGAGATCGAACGCACGGGGCACCCCCTCGACCACCCGGTGGTCTGGCCCGAGAGTGCCTACCTGAAGGCACTCTGGGCGAGGGTGGACTGACCCTCCGCCGGAGGGGGTGCCTCAGGCGGCCCGCCCGGCTCCCCACCCGCCTCCTCCGCATCCACCCCCTCCGGTGCCCCCTCGTTCGCGGCCAGATCCTCGGCAATGAGCCCCTCGATCATCGGCGCCAGCTCGCGCAGGATCTGGGTCGGGAGGGCCGAGGTGAAGCGGTACGCGTCGGCCTGGTCCCCGGGGACGTACGCGCTGATCACCCCGTAGTACCGGTCGCCGATGAAGAAGACGAAGGTGGAGGTCCGGTTCACGCTTCGGGACTCGATGAGGCGCCCCCCCGGGGCATAGACCCGGAAGCGGTTGTCGCCCGTGCCGGTCTTTCCGCCCACGGGGAGCACCACCCCGTCGGCGCCGCGCATGACGCCGCGCACCCGGCGCGCCGTACCCTCCTCCACCACGTCGATCATGGCCTCGCGGAGCACCCGCGCCACCGCCGGGTCCATGACCCGCTCCCCCTGGGCCCCTTCGCGCACGAGGCGGGTCTCCCAGGGGGTCCCCTCGGCGAAGTGGAGCTCCTCGACCCGGAACGTCGGAAGGCGCACCCCGTCGTTCAGGATGATCCCCACGAGCTCGTTCAGCGCCGCGGGCCGGTCGCCGGAGCTCCCGATGGCGGTGCCGAGCGACGGGACGATGTTCTGGAACGGGTAGCCCAGGCGCTGCCACCCGCGAAGGATCTGGGTGAACGCCTCGACCTCGAGGAGGGAGCGGATCCGCTGGTCCTGGGCCTGGGTGCGGCTCGTGCGGAAGAGCCAGCGGTAGACCTCCTGGCGCGCCTCCTCCGAGGCCCGGATGGCATCCGCGCCCCCGGCGTCCGGGTTCTCGATGAAGAAGCGGGCGGCCCAGAGCTCCAGGGGGTGGACGCTGGCCAGGTACCCCAGGTCGGCGAGGTCGTGGGGTGTGGGGTCGGCCCGGCGGTAAATGTCTGCGATGGCCGCTTCGTTGAACCGGTCGTCGGGGAGGTTTTCGCGAAGGACGCGTTCGAATTCCTCGATGGAGGGATCCGGCACCGCGGTCACGTACGCCCACCCCATCCGCTGCGGGGTCAGCCTCCGGTCGCCGAAGAGCGCCTGCAGGATCTCGATCCGGCTCTTCCCCCGGTACTTCGGGATGAACTGGTTCAGGAACTGGATCCCTTCCCGGTCGGCGAAGCGGGCCAGGTACTCCTGCCGAAGCGGGGTGCCACGCTCCTCGAGGACGTGGGCGGTGGAGCCCGGAACCCGGTACATGTAGTGGTTCACCACCTCCCGCATCATCCGGACGAACGGCAGGTTCACCGAGTGCCGGAAGGCCACCCAGACGTTCAGCGCCTGCTGGTTGTAGGTGTTGTCGAAGTTGGAGAAGGTCTGCACCCCCCCGCCGGTGACGAAGCGCTCCGCGGGGTTTGCCGAGTACATGCGCTCCATGGCGGCGCGCAGTGCGTCCTCGGTGGTCTCCGAGGGGAAGGCCAGGACGCGGTCGCGGGTCCATGCCGAGAGTCGATCCTGGGATGCGACGGGGAAGACCCGAAGGGAGTCCCGGGGTAGCGCTCCGAACCTCCCGTGCAGCTCGGCAATGATCTCGAGGTAGCTGGCCAGGGTTCGGAGCTTCGCGGTGGAGCCGAGCTCGAGGCGCGCCGACTCGTTCAGGTTGAAGGGGGCGTCCAGGTTGTCGGCCTGCACGCGCACCACGTTCCCCATGGGGGTCCGCTCGTGGAGCGAGACCGAGTAGACGACCTCTTCCGGATCGCCCCGGTCCAGGAGGCGGAACTGGTCGAAACCCCGGGCCTGGATGAAGGCCGGGTCCTGGAGGTCGCGGAAGAGGCGGGTGGCCCGGGCCTGGGCACCGGCGTCGATGGTGGACCGGGCGACGAGGTCGGTCCGGTCCAGGTCGTAGAGGCGCGGGACCTCGAGAACCGAGAGGAGCCCGGTGCGCACCGTGTTCACCGCCTTCCGCTCCACGAAGTCCACCGGGGGGCGCTCCGGGGGGAGGATCCGGGGGTCTTCGCGGGAGGCGAGGGCCGCCTGGGCGAGGGGCGCATCGATCAGGCCGTCCTGCTGGAGGAGGCGGAGGTAGCGATCGGTGAGCCGGGCCAGGGCATCGCGACCCTCGGGGTTCGCCAGGTACCAGGAGGGGCGCCGCTGGGCGAGGAAGAGGCTCAGGACCTGCCTGTAGACCCGGGCCGATCGGGCGAGGATCTCGCCGGGGTCACCCTCCCCCGCCCCGTTCGCGGCCTCGAGGGGGGCCGGGGGGAGGACCCCTTCGGGGAGGACCTCCTCCGGCGAGGGGATTCCCGCCACGCTCCGCGCCGGGATCCGGAGGAGCGCCTCCCGTGCCTCGTCCGGGTCGATGCCGTACCAGGCCCAGAGGCCGTCGGGGATCCCGGCGATCTCGCCCTCGCCCCGGATCGCCGCCAGGGGTACGGTGTTCACGTAGCTCAGCACGATGCGCCGCCGGGCCGCCATCGTCTCCTCCCCCTCCATGTAGGCGCGCATTGCCGCGGAGGCCATCTGGAGAAGCTTGTCGCGGGGGCTCTCGGTGAGCCCGTCCGGGGCGTGGCGGTACTTCTCGATCTGGGTGGCCAGGGTGCTCGCCCCGGCCACGCTCCCCTCCCTCCCGAGGTAGCGGAGCCCCAGGTCCATGGTGCTCCGGACGAGGCGCCCCCACTCCACCGCCGGGTTCCGGAAGGGCGAGGCAGGATCGAGGGCGGTGCGATTCTCGATGAAGAGGAGGGTCTGCCAGACAATCGGCGGGATGTCTTCGAACGCCTCGAAGACCCGGTCCGGAGTGGCGTGCCGGAAGAGGAACTCCCCGTCGCGATCGATGATCGTGAGCCCCCCCTGGTCCTTCTCCCGGTAGATCGGAAAGAGGCCGTGCTCCCGGACAAGGGAGTGGAGGCGCCCGGAGCTCCGGGCCTGCTCCACGATCCGGAACCCACGGGCCTCGGCCCGCGCGACCCGGGCCGGGAGCTCGGTGTACCCCATCCGGAGATCGTACGGGCCCCCGGCGGTGGGAAGGAGCTCGTCGGCAGGCCCCTCCTCCACCCACCAGCGGATCTCCTCCGCGATGGGAGCCAGGTAACGGGCCTGGAGCGTCGATGTCCGCATCTCCCCGAGGACCAGCCACCCCAGGACCGCGCCAAGGGCCACCACCAGGACGACAAAGGCCAGGAGGCAGCCACGCCTCCGGCGCTTCGGGGTGGTGGGCTCATCGGGGGTGGGCACGTTCCTGGGTTCTCCGCGTCGGAATGGGTCGGGGCACGGGCACGTCCAGGATCTCCCGGACGGCATCGGCGAGGTCGGCGATCTCGAGGGGCTTGATCAGGTAGCGCTGGACTGCACCCGGCGCCGAAGCCCACTCGATGTCGTCACGGACTCTCCCCGAAATGTAAAGGATGCGGGAAGGTCCGCGCTCCTCCTGGAGCCGGGTGGCGAGGGCGAACCCGCTCATGCCGGGCATCACGAGGTCGGTGAGGAGGAGGTCCAGCCCCTCGAGGGAGCGGGCGGTGGCAAGGGCACTCTCGCCATCGGGTGCCTCCACCACCCGGTACCCCAGGCGGCGAAGGACCTTTCCGAGGGCCACCCGGTTCGCCCGCTCGTCATCCACCACGAGGATCGTCTCGCTTCCGCCCCGGAGGGGGAGCCCGGGCGGGGGCCCGGGGGCCCCCCCGTCCTCGTCGCTCCCCCCGAGGAGGGCCGGGGTGAGGTCATCCGCCCCCTCGGGGTCCGGGGTGACCGGGGCATCGGGCGCACCGGGAAGGCCTTCGGAGACCACCTTCGGGGGCGACGCCACGCGGTGGCAGTCCCGTCCCGCCTCCTTCGCGGCGTAGAGCGCCGTGTCCGCCGCGTGTACCAGGTCGTCTGCCGAGGCGTACCCGGGGGCGTACTGGGCGACACCCGCCGAAAAGGTCACCGGGCCGTGTGGAAGGTCGCGGGAGGCGAACTCGCGGCGGAGCCGGTCGAGGAAGATCCCCGCCCCGTCGGAGGTGCACCGGTGGAGGATGCTCAGGAACTCCTCCCCGCCCCAGCGGGCCGACAGGTCCATGCGCCGGGTCACGGCACGGAGGGCCCCGGCGAACTCCCGGAGCACCCGGTCCCCCTCCCGGTGCCCGTGCTGGTCGTTCAGTCGCTTGAAGTGGTCCAGGTCCATCATGACCACGGTCACCGGATCTCCGCGGATCGCCGAAGCGAACGCCGCATCGAGGAAGATGGCCGCATGCCGCCGGTTCGGCATCTGGGTGAGCATGTCGGTGAGCGCCATGGACTCGGCCGCCGCCCGCTCCCGCCTGAGGAGCTCGGCCAGGAGGCCGATCCCGACGCAGACCACGATGTAGGTGGCCACCATCCAGAAGAGGAGCTGGAACTCCGGGGTCGGAAGGCTCAGCGCCACCGTGGCCAGGTTGGCCAGGGTGAGCGCCGCCATCCCCCCGGCCAGGGCGAGGGACGCCCCTCGCCACCCACGGTAGTAGGTGAGGAGAAAGGGGGGGATGAGCGCCGAGAGCCAGAGCAGGAGCCCCGACTCCTCGGTCATCCACTCGGGAGCGAAGACCGACCCGACGACGGGTGCCGACAGGGCGAGCAGGGAAAGCCCGAGCGCCCGTGCGGGGACGGGCGCTGGATCAGGAGTCTGGGCTCGATGGGACACGGGCGTGCGCCCCCCGGAGCGAGGGTTGGGGTGCCCTCCCCCGGGGTGCCGCGAACGGAGCACCCCGGGGGAGCTTCAGCCTGCCGGCGGAGCCGTCAGTTGGGGGCGGCCACCACCGGCTCGTCGTTCACCAGGTACCCGGTGAACCAGTCCACGTACTCCTGGAGACGCCGCACCAGGAGCCAGGGCTCCCCGGTCCGGGACATCCCGTGCGCCGAGTCCGGGAAGAGGACCATCCGTACCGGCACGTCGTGCTTCTGGAGCGCCCGGAACCACTGCTCGCCCCCTTCCAGCGGGGTTCGGTAGTCGTTGATCGAGTGGATGATCATCGTGGGGGTCTTCACCCGGTCGGCCCACACGATGGGCGAGAGCATCATGACCAGGTTGTAGCTCCCCTCCTCGGTGCTCTGGAAGGGCCAGGGCATGCCACCGAACTCGCCCTCCACGAGCCCCGACGCATCGGATACCCCGTAGAAGGAGAGCCAGTTCGAGATCGAGCGGTCGGTCACGGCGGTGGCGAATCGCTGGTCATGGGCGGTGATCCAGTTCGTCATGAACCCTCCGTACGAGCCCCCGGTCACGCCGAGCCGCTCCGGGTCCGCAAGCCCGCGATCCACCACGATGTCCACGGCCTGGAGCACGTCCTTGTAGTCGTCGATCCCCCAGGCACGGAGGGTCGAGAACTGGAAGTGCATGCCGTACCCGGATGACCCTCTCGGGTTCGTGTAGAGCACGAACATGCCCTCCGCCGCGAGCATCTGGAACTCGGGGAACCAGGTGTCGGCGTAGCGGGAGTGGGGCCCGCCGTGGATGTAGAGGACGAGGGGGTACTGGCGCCCCTCCTCATAGTCCACCGGGTAGACGAGCCAGGCATCGATCTCGAAGCGGTCGCCGGTGGGGGCGTTGTTCGCCAGCATGTACTCGACCCCGCGTGACGGCAGCTCGTTCAGCCAGTCCCGGTTGTGGGGCACGCCCTCGTAGGTGAAGTGTTCGACCCGCGAGAGC
>JBJHCE010000074.1:0-14137 GCA_050485865.1 Gemmatimonadales bacterium
GGCACGGGCACGGGCCCCGGCCCCCGCCGCCCCCCGGGGCCTGCCACCCCCCCGCCTCCAGGCGGGACCCCCGGGGCCGTCTCCCCCGGGCCCGTGCCCCTCGGGGGCGGTGGGGGTTATCTTCCCCGGCGGACCCCCGGGGCAGGGGGTCGGGGTACTCGGGGGGGAAGCGCGGGTCCGCCGGGCGCTCGCCGGCCGCCGGGTCTGCCCCCCTGAAGGAACCACGCAATGAAGGTGTTCATGACCGGAACGCGATCGATCCGCCGCCGAGCTGCCCCCTGCCAGCCTCCCGTCACCGGGACAGGAGGGGCGTGGCCCCGAGGCGGAGCCCTCCTCCTCCTCGCGGCCCTCGGCGGGTGCGCGTCGGCGCCCCCGCCCCCGACCCCCACCGTCGACGCCGGTGCGGTTCAACGGGAGGCGGAGGAGGCCTCGATCCTGGATCGCCCCTACCGGGTGGAGTTCGCCTGGGAATTCCAGGAACCCGGCGTGCGGATCCGGGGCCGGGGTGTCGCCCGGGTGGAGCCCCCCTACCGGGCCCGCCTCGACCTGTTTTCGGCGAACGGAGAGCGGCTGGCCGCCGCTGCCCTCGTCGACGACGCCCTCCGTGTTCCCGCAGGGATGGCCGTTCCCGTACCTCCGGCGCCCATGCTCTGGGGGGCCCTCGGCGTGTTCCGGCCCGGCCCGGGGACGTACGCGGCCCAGGCCACGCGGCCGGGATCGGATCGGTCCACCCTTCGCTTCCTCTCCTCCGAGGGCGGCGAGGTGAACTTCTCCTTCCGGGACCGCCGCATCGAACGGGTGGAGCGAAGCGCCGAGGGGGGCGTCCGCGAGGATCTCCGTGTCCGCTTCGGCCCGCCGGAGGAGCGCTTCCCGCGGGAGGCCACCTGGCGCGACATGGCCGCCGTTCGCGAGCTCCGCATCACCACCGAGTCCGTCGAGGTGGTGGAATCCTACCCCTCGCATATCTGGAACCCCGATGCCTGAGTCCGGAGGCCGGCGCGGCCGTATCCCACGCGGGCTCGTGGGGCTTGGGCTCCTTCTCGTGTTCCTCACCACCGGGTGCATCTACACCTTCAGGGCGGGTGCAGGACTCCCCGGGCATGTCCGAACCCTCGCCGTTCTCCCCCTCGACAACGAGTCCGATCGGTTCGACCTGGCCCAGGAGATCTACGAGGCCATCCTCCGCGACGTCCCCCGAGCCTTCGGGGTGCGGACCGCGAGCGAGGAAAACGCCGACGCGATCATCCGGGGGACCGTCCGCCGCTACTCCGTGGATGCGGGCTCCTACCGTTCGGCGCCAGGGGGAGGCGCGGAGGTCCTCGAGCGATCGGTCTCCATAAGCCTCGAGATCCAGGTGGTGGACCGGGTCGAGCGGATGATCCTCTGGGAGAATCGCGCCCTCACGGCACGAGGCCAGTTCATCGAGGGCGCCGAGGTGGAGGAGACGGGGCGAAATCTTGCCATCGAGCAGATCGTCCGGGACATCGTGAACGGACTCCAGTCCAACTGGTGAGTCGCCGATGACCGATCCTTCCCGCGGTGCCGCGCCCCTTCGCCTGGGTACCCGTGGCTCCCTCCTCGCGACCACACAGAGCTCGTGGGTCGCGGACCGGATTCAAAGGGCCACCGGCCGCCCGGTCGAGCTCGTGCACATCCGGACCGTGGGGGATGCGGACCAGGAGCGGCCTCTCTCCGAGATCGGGGGGCAGGGGCTCTTCACCCGGGAGCTTGACCGCGCCCTGCTGGACGGGAGCATCGACCTCGCGGTTCACTCGCTCAAGGATCTCCCGACGGCGTTTGCAGGTGGCCTCGCGCTGGCCGCAGTGCCGGAGCGGGAGGACCCCCGCGATGTCCTCATCGGACCGGAGGGAAGGCCCACCACCCTGGGCTCCCTTGCGACGGGGGCCCGCCTCGGTACGAGTTCGCTCCGCCGGACGGCGCTCGCCCGGGCCTTCCGGCCGGACCTCGAGATCGCACCGATACGGGGGAACCTGGACACCCGGATCGATCACGTGGACGCGGGGCGCTACGATGCGATCCTCCTGGCGGCGGCGGGCGTGCGCCGGCTGGGCTGGGGGCGGCGGGTCAGCGAGGCCCTCGAGTCGGGGGCATGGCTTCCGGCGCCGGGGCAGGGCGCCCTCGCGGTCGTGGTCCGGGAAGGCGAGGTTGACACCCACAGGGCGTGGATCCGCGAACTTGACCACGCTCCCACCCGGAGCGCCGTCACCGCCGAGCGCGCGGTGCTCCACGCGCTCGAAGCCGGATGCCAGCTTCCCGTGGGCGCCCTGGGCCTCGCGGCGAGCGGCGGCCTCAGGCTTCGCGCCCTCGTGGCCTCGCCCGACGGGCAGAGGCTCGTGCGCGCCGAAGCCACGGGCCGGACCGGCGACCCCGAGGAGCTCGGGCACCGGGTCGCCGAAATCCTCCGCGACCGGGGGGCCACCGGGATCCTCGCGGACCTCGAGATCCCGGGGGCGATCCGCTCCGTATCCTCGCCCCCCGGGTCCCTCAGCTCATGACCCTGGAAGAGACCCCATGACCCGAATCGACGGCCGTGTCGCCGATGCCCTCCGGCCCCTCCACCTGGAGCTCGACTGGACCCCCGTAGCCGAGGGGGCCTGCCTCGTGACCGCCGGGGACACGCGCATCCTCTGTACCGCCTCGGTCCAGGAGGACCTCCCGCGCTGGCGCCGCGGGGCGGGCGCCGGCTGGGTCACCGCCGAGTATGCCATGCTCCCCCGCGCCACCGGAACCCGGACCGACCGGGAGCGGGGTGGCGCGCGGGGGCGGACCCAGGAGATCCAGCGCCTCATCGGAAGGGCGCTCCGTTCGGTGATCGATCTCGAGGCCCTGGGCCCGCGTACGATCATCGTGGACTGCGATGTACTGCAGGCCGACGGCGGCACGCGGACGGCGGCCATCACCGGAGGGTGGGTGGCCCTCTTCCTCGCCTGTGACCGGCTCGTGCGCGAAGGACTCCTCGAGTCGCACCCCCTGACCGGCGGCGTCGCTGCGGTGAGCGTCGGGATCGTGGATGGCGCCCCCCTCCTGGACCTGGCCTACGAGGAGGACGTCAGGGCCCAGGTCGACATGAACGTGGTCGCCACCCATGACGGGCGGCTCGTCGAGGTGCAGGGTACGGCCGAAGGCGATCCCTTCGCCCGGTCCGACCTCGACGCCCTCCTGGACCTTGCCCTTGCCGGGATCGCCCGCCTTGCGCGGATTCAGCGGGAAGCGCTCCGGGGCGGGGTGGGCGGGTGAGTCGGGAGTTCCTCCTCGCCTCCCGGAGTGCGCCGAAGGTCCGGGAGATCCGGGCCATCCTGGAAGGAGTCCCCGGGATCCGTCTCCTGACCCCGGACGAAGCGGGTCTCGTGGAGACGCCCGAGGAGGAGGGGATCGAGGTCCATGACACCTTCGAGGCGAACGCCCTCGCCAAGGCCCGCTGGTTCCGCGAGCGGACGGGAATCCCGGCCATCGCCGACGACTCGGGGCTCGAGGTCGACGCCCTTGGGGGGGCTCCGGGCGTGTGGTCGAAACGCTTCGCGCCGGAGGAGCGGGTCCGCGCCGTCGGGGACCGGGACCGGGCGAACAACGAGGAGCTCCTGGACCGCCTGGCAGGGGTCGAGGCGCCCAGACGCACGGCCCGTTTCGTCTGCGTAGCCGCGCTCTCCCGGGCACCGAACGACGAACGAGCCGTGCGTGGCACCGTCGAGGGCGCGATCCTCGAGACGCCCCGAGGGTCTGGAGGGTTCGGATACGATCCCCTCTTCCACGATGCCGAGCTTGAGCGCGCCTTCGGAGAACTCTCTCCGAGGGAGAAGGAGGCGCGGAGCCACAGGGGAAGGGCCTTCCGCGCCCTCGTCCGGATCCTGGAGGCGACGTGACGGGAGACCCCCGCTTCACCCCGCTTTCCGTGGGTCCCGACGAGGACGCCACCACGCTCCGGATCCAGTGGGCCGACGGGCATACCACGGACCTCGCGCCCCGGCGGATCCGGGTGGCGTGCCCCTGTGCCGGGTGCGTCGACGAGATGACCGGTCGGCGAATCCTCGTGCCGGAATCGGTGGCCGTCGACATCCACCCTCTCAGGATCGAGTACGTCGGCCGCTATGCCCTCCGCTTCGACTGGAGCGACGGCCATGGCACGGGGATCTTCCCGTTCGACTACCTTCGGCGCCTCTGCCCCTGCCTGGAGTGCCAGGCCCGGGTGTGATCCGGCCGTTCGCCGTTCCCTTCCAACCCCCACGACGAAGGAGTATGTTTCGTCCTGCGGGGTGTGGCGCAGCCCGGTAGCGCGCCTGCTTTGGGAGCAGGAGGTCCCGGGTTCGAATCCCGGCGCCCCGACTGGAGCCCGGTGCACCCGGAGGGAAGGGGATCGGGTGACGGTGAACGAGACGGTACCGGCGCCCGTAGCTCAGATGGATAGAGCATCGGACTTCTAATCCGAGGGTCCCAGGTTCGAATCCTGGCGGGCGCGTGGTACAGCACAACGACTTACGCCCCTTCGAGCGGTTGGCGGAGGGGCGTTTTTCATGCCCGTGGGTGACTGGCGGGTGACAGCCGAGCGGTTGTCGCTCCGTTTGCCAGCATGCGAAGGTTTCTGTCCTGGCTCAGCGGGTGGTGGCGGGAGCCGACTCCCGTTCCGGATGGTTGCAGTCCGCCACCCCTTGCGCGGCCCAGAGCGAAACCGTACTTTGGGGAGTCGGCGCGAACTGCGCTGATCCGTTGGGCGAAGGATGGGGGCCGGAGAGATTCCGGGCTGCGCGATGCCACGCCATCCTCGACCGGGTCAACCCCCGGGGAGCCCGAGAGCTACGGCGCGACGCCGAGCGACGGTGGATAACGGCGTCTCTTCTTAGAGACGTCTCCACTGCGCTCGGCGATTTTCGTACCCGGGCGCCAAGCTCAGGAGTACGAACGTGGCGACATCCACGAACACCCCCCCCTCCCGCCCCCATCTGCCCCGGCTTCTCACCGCCCAGGACTTGGCGGATCAGTTCGGGGAACCAAAAGCCAGGATCTACGCTCTCGCCCGCGAGCATGGACTCCCCCATATCCGCCTGGGGAGGGCGATGCGGTTCGACGCGGGTGCGGTATCTCGCTGGCTCGAGCGTGGGGGTACCGCAGCAACCCCCGGGTCCGCTTCGAACGCGGCTTGATCCCGTGTGCGCCATCGTGCTCGCACTCGACCTCTCCCTGACGTCTACCGGATACGCCCTCCCAGGCGAGTCCGGAACCCTGGTCCCCCCGAAGGGAGCCTCACGAGGACCGGGCCGCCTCCGGTGGATCCAGACGCAGGTCATGCGCCTCGCTTCGGGTGCCTCCCTCGTGGTGATCGAAGGGGCTGCCTTTGGTGGCGCCCGAGGCACAAGCCGCCTTCACGCGGCGGGCCAGCTCTCGGGGGTAATCGTCCTCGCTCTGCATGTCGCCGGGATTCCGGTGGTGGAGCTGCCGCCGGCCTCCCTCAAGCGCCTGGCCACCGGCCGCGGCAACGCCCCGAAAGGAGAAGTCCTCGCGGCGGCGATTCGCCGGCTGGGGTACGCGGGGCACTCCGATGACGAGGCGGATGCGCTCTGGCTCCTCCAGGCGGCCGCGCACATGTACGGACTGCCCGGGGCCGTCGAGCTCCCGAAGCTCCACCTCGAGAAGCTGGCGACCGCCGCAACCTGGCCCGAGCTTCCCGGGCTCCTTCAGTCATGAGTGTCGCGCTGGTGGACGGTTCCCGCGCGAACGGCCCCCCGCCCGTGAACGACGTGGTGGAGCAAGCCGTCCTCGGCGCCATCCTCGCCGATCGTCCAGAGGTCCGGAAGGCCGCGGCCGAGGTGATCCCAAAGATCCCCGCGCTCGCCTTTCCCCGCGAAGATTTCCAGACGATCTGGAAAGCGATCCAGGCAGGCGCCCGGGACGGGTCCGGGGTGGACGTGGTCTCCATTGGGGAGCGCCTCCGTTCCTCCGACCAACTGGACCGCGTCGGGGGGTGGCTCGCCCTGAACGAAATCGCCGACACCGTCCCCGGCTCGGACTCCCTTCGCCAACACGCCGAGATCCTCCGGGCCCGACATGAACGCCGAGAGGTCTCCCGCGTCGTGAAGGAAGCCCTTCGGCGAGTCGAGGAAGCAGAGGAGGGGCCCGCGGAGGTATTCGCCTTCCTGAGCGAGAATCTTCGCCGCGTGAGGGCCGGGGCCAGTCGCTCCTTCCGGTTCCTCTCCGCTGAGGACATGGAGGCCCAGGGGCGCCCCGAACCGCTGGTGGAAGGAATCCTCCCCAAGAAGGGCATCGGGGCAGTGGCCGGCCCTCCAGGGTGCGGGAAGAGCTTCACGGTCCTGGACGTGAGCTGCGCCGTTGCGGCCGGGCTGGCGTGGCTCGACAAGCATGCCACAGCCCAGGGCGAGGTCCTCTACGTGTGTGCGGAGGGCTCCCTCGCCTTCGGGGAGCGGGTCCGCGCCTGGAAGTCCGCGCATGCCTGGACCGGCCGCCTCCCGCTCACCGTGGTGCCCCAGGAGGTGAACCTCATGGAGCCCGGGAGTGTGGCGGTCTTCATTCAGGAGGCGCTCGAGTTCCTTCCTCAATCCCCGGCCCTTGTGGTCTTCGACACCCTCTCCCTCTGCATGCTCGGCGGGGAGGAGAACGCAGCGTCGGACATGAACCAGGTGATCAGCTCGGCGAAGGTGGTCCGGGACGGCCTCGACTGCGCCGTCCTCATCGTCCACCACGCCGGCCACAACGGGAAACGGGAGCGCGGATCCACCGCTCTTCGGGGAGGTGTGGACACGATGGCGTTCCTCGAACGGAAGGAAGACGACTCCCTCCTCCTGACCTGCGAAAAGCAGAAGGACCAGGAGCCTTTCGGGCCTGTGAGGATGGAGCTCCGAGAGGTCGCCGGGAGCTGCGTTGTAGGTCCGCGAACCGGTGCCGGACCTACGCTCACGCAAACCGGACTTTCGGTCCTCCAGGCACTGCATAGGTCCGACATGGGGGACGGACTTACAAGCACGGAATGGCTGGCCGTCGCCCCGGTGGAGAAGTCCGCCTTCATGGAATACCGAAAGCTCCTGTTCTCAGAGAGTTACGTGACCCGGGACAAGGGCGGGAGGGGCGCCAGATACAGCCTGACCGAGGCCGGGAAGATGTACGTATGAGGTTGGTCCGGCGTAGGTCCGGCGTTGGTCCGGCGGACCCAGCCGATCGGTTCGTCCGGAGGCCCCCCCTCTTTAAGGGGGCCGGACGGACGGATGCAGACCCTCGGACGTTGGGAAATGAGGGTTGTAGTAGAGAGGGGGAGAGAAGAGAGGTGCACCACCGCCCCCGGCCTGCCTGTCGGAGGCCTCGAAACCTTCACACCCGACGCAGCGCCCACGATCGCCGCCCCTACCGAAGGAACTCGCCGCATGAAGCCTGATACCCGAAGCATCACGACCCTCGACCTCCCGCTCGGGGTTGGCCGCCAGACGTTGCGACTGATCCTGCACCGTGACGAGGCCGGCGAACCGGATGCGCTCCACCTGGCTCTCGGCTATGGAGGAATGGACGGCACGCAATTCCACCGGCCTGGTTGGGGGGAGCCGCTCCTCAGCCTCCCGGCCTCGATCATGGGCCAGCTTCGGGACGGCATCGCGGCTCTTGAGTCACCCGGGAGTCAACCACGCCCCGGAGGGCCCGCGCGGGTGCTGGACTCTGGGGCGACCGGCGGATTCATGATCCGAGAGCAGGGCAGGGAAGACGAGTAGCCAGACAGGGGCGCCGGGTGGGCGGTCGCCGCAAGGTCCGCCGAGCATTCCTGGCACCCGGTGCCCCAACTGGAAAGATGGGCGAACGCCGCCGGCCCCCGACGGGCGGCACGGAAGCAAGGAAGGTTCCATGTACTGGCAGAGGATTCAGAAGCTCCGGCAGTCCTTCGCGAACGACCCGAGGCGCGGTGCCCTCCGGGCGATCCTGGAGGACGATGGGCTCAGGGAAGACGCGAAAGAGGCACGGGCGGAACCCGTGAGGGCTGCACTCGGCGCGCGGTTCGATGAGCTCCGGTCCCAGGCTCAGGAGGAAGTGGAGAGCGCCCGAGCTGCGTGGCTCCGGCACATGCCCACCGCGATTCAGCGGCGGGCGGCCGCGTCCAAGCCTGACCGGATGGCCTGGGGCCGTTCGATCGGGGAGACCGCCCTCGGGGTGGAGCTCGTGAGGAACGCCAAGATCGCCGCCGAGTCAGGAGACGCTGCCGGCGCCTACGGGATGCGGCTCGCGATCCTCGGCCGGGAAGACCTCGAGGACGGATCCGTGCGGGAAGCGCTCGCCGCCCTGGACCAGGCGGGAACGACCGGATGGGAAAGCACTCTCGCCGAACTCGTGGCCGCTCAGGATGCCATGGCGCAGCTCGAGGCCGAGGCACCCGCGAAGGGGGACAAGGATGCCCTGTTCGTGAACCCCGCTGCCGTCCTCAGCGCCGCGCACGCCGCCTCCGCCGTGCCCCTGGACGAGGACGGATCCGTGCGGCACCTGGGCTCAACCGACGTGGACACCCTCCTTCGCCATGCCGGCGTCCGGGAGTCCGACTCAGAGCCTGAGCCCATCTCACTGGCCCGCCTGCGTCGCTCGCGGGACCCCCTTCCCGCAGCCTAACCACGAGGTACCGACATGCTCACCGGAAACGAACACCCGTCCACGGTCCTCCGCCGCGTCCAGGTGGAAACGGTCGGCGGAGGCCACGCCGGGGCCCCCGAGCCCTTCCTCAAGATCGAGAGGGTAGCCGACAACCTGGTCATGGAGCGCCGCCCCCCCGATGCCTTCGAGATGGTGGCGACCGAGGAGTTCATCTTCGTTCCAGCTTCGACCCCGAGCCTTGTGGACACCCTCGAGGCGAAGGGCCACGCCGAGCTGCGTGCGCTCCTTCAGGGCGCCGGGCTCAACGTGCACCCCCGCTCGGGCCTTGTTGGCCTCATGTCTCTCCTCGTGCCGCTCGTGGAAGCGGGCACCGTCACGCTCGACTGATGGCCACGGGAATGCAGACCTGCGGCGACTCGGGCGGCGTGACGAAGGCCGGGACCCCGTGCCGGAACACCCTGGACCTTTCGGAAGGCAATGGCCGCTGCATCCACCACGACCCGTACCGGAAGCTCGAGGCCGCCGCCCTGGTCAGCATGGGGGGGAGGGCACTCGCCGAGAAGGCGAAGCGGGAGAAAGCCGCCCTCCCCGACGGAGTCCCTCGTGCCCCTCGCACCCTCGAGGACGCCGAGAAGCTGGCCTCCTGGATCTCTCGGGCCGTCTTGGTGGGCGAGATCCACCCCCGGGTGGCCGAGGCTGCTACGAAGGCCGTGAGGCAGTTCCAGCTCACCATCGAGAAGCGGGTCCTCCAGGACCGGGTGAAGGACCTGGAGCGCGAGCTCCGGAGGCTTCGGGCATGAGCCTGACCTCCCGGCACCTGGATCGCCTCGAGGAGCGGTTCGGCGAGCTCCTGGGGGCCCGTGCGTCGTCCCGGGCTGACTTCTCGGAGTATGCCGAAGGGCTGGACGGCCTCCTCCGGTTCCTTCGGGAGGTGTGCCACATGGATCCCACCCCGAAGCAGGTGGAGGTGTGCCGCTCGTTCCTCGAGCACAAGCGGACGGTGGTCCGGGGGCACCACGGCGCCGGGAAGGATGCGATCCAGGGCGTGCTGGCGCTCTATGCCGCCTACGTGCTCCAGATGCTCGTGATCCTCGTTTCCGCTACCGAGAGGCAGCTCCTCGGGCAGGTCTGGGCGGAGCTCGCGAGACGTTGGACGGAAGCGGACGTTTTCCCGGGGGAGCTGTACGTCGGGGATCTCCGGATCGGGGGCGAGAAGCGAGTCGTGGCCATGACCTCGGGCTCCGTCTCAAACCTGACGGGCTGGCACAATCACCGGGGGACGGGCGTGTGCGTCCTGATTTCTGAGAGCCAGGCCGAGCAGGTGGGTGAGGTCGCCTTCGACGCGGCGGAAGGGAACACCGCCGGGGCCGGCTCCCGGATCCTCGTGGTCGGAAACCCCGTGAAGGCCTCCGGCCGCTTCTACGAGGTTTCGCGGAAGCCTACCTGGTCAGCGATCCGCATGAGCGCCTTCGACCATCCGAACGTGAAGGAGGGTCGGGTCGTGATCCCCGGAGGCCCGTCCCCCACGTGGCCGGCGGAGATGGAGGCAGAGTATGGGATCGAGAGCGCGTTCTACGTCTCCCGGGTCCTCGCCGAGTTCCCGGCCCAGGGAACCCTCGACGCCCTGGTTTCGGGGGATGACGTAGAGGCGGCCTTCGAGCGTCACGACGCCGGCGCGCACCTGGTGGGTAGCTCAGCCTTCCCCGTGCTGGCGCTGGACGTGGCCCGCTCCCTCGACCGGGACGAATCCGTTGCCGGGATCGCCCGGGGGCCGGCGGTTCTCAGTCTCGAAAGCTGGCGGGTGAGGGATCTCACAGTGACCGCGGACCGGTTCCTTGCGGTGGCTGGACGCGCGCGCACTCGGTGGTATGTCGAGGTGACGGGGGCTCCGGGCGTGGACGAGTCCTCCCCGGTGGTCCAGGACCCGGAGAGGCTCCACCAATGGCTCGACAGCATGGGGGCTCCTCGCTTCGATCTCTACGTGGACGCACCCGGGGTCGGGTCCGGCGTCGTGGACGACATTCGCCGCCGAGGGCACGAGGTGCACGAGTGGTGGGGCTGGCTCCCGGCGGGTGAGCCGAAACGTTTCGCGAACGTCCGCGCAGAAGGTTATTGGCGGCTTCGAACCCAGCTCACGACCGGGGTCAGCGTGCTCCCGCGGGACAAGGCCCTCAAAGAGGAGCTCCAGGCGATCGAATGGTCGCTGGACGACAAGGGCCGGATTGTGATTTTGGGCAAGGAGGAGCTTCGGAAGGCGCTCGGGCGGTCGACGGATCGTGCCGACGTGGTGGTGATTGGTCTCGCGGGGGCCGCCGGCGGGGTGCGACGGTCGACGGTGGGATTCGAAAGTATCGCGGTGTGAACAACCTTCGGGTATATTTCGGGTAAGGAGGAAGGTCAGTGATTGAAGGCGGCGCAGACATCGCGAGGCTCGGCCTCGGGCGAGGCGCTGGCTCGCGCCAGGGAGCTACTCGTGCCCGGCGCCATTGCGCCAGCGATGTTCTGGTCCACGCCGGACGGCACCCATGTCGGAGGCCTCTGGCTCGACGACCCAGACGCCCTCGAGACAGCGGAAGCGCTCCGGGCGCTTGATTGTTTCCCCTTGGGCGTGGCCTACGGCTTGATCTCCGAGGCCGGGACTGTCGTGTCCCTCATTGCGGTTTTCTCGGAGTTCCACGGGTTCGAGGAGGTCGAACGCATTTTCCTGGACATGGGCGAGGAACTCAGGCAGGAGGCCCGTGAGCGCGGCGAGGATGTGAGGCACGTGATCGTTGGCACCGACGACGCCCCGGGCCCGGAATGAGAAGGGCCCGACCCCCACACGGGAGCCGGGCCCTCTTCCCACCTGCTGCATCGCGGCCGTGTCAGCCCTCCCCTCGGGACACCTGGTAAAGGAGCTCGAACACGGCCCCGGCATCGTTGCGGGCGACCACAGGGCGGATGCACCCGGAGACAAGGGGCACGTACATGTGGAGGGGGGCGGACTCCGGACGCGCCCGCTTGCGTGCCGCGTAGGACTTCCGGAGGCTCCGGGAGAGGTCCGGACGCCAGTCGGTCCCGACGAACTCGAGGGCCTCGGAATGGTCCGCGATTGCCGGGTAGAACTCCCGGGGAATCTGCGTCACCCGGCACGGCCGGAGCCCTCCGGGGTCGGGGTGCGCCAGGGCCAGGACGCTGCCCTCCACGATCGGGGTTCCGGGGATCGAGGCCCGGGCGACCCACCCCACCGGCCTGTCCCACCCCAGGGCGTCCATCGCGCGGCGAACGTCCGCGTTCACGGTGGGGAGGTGCTCCTCCGGGACACTCTCCGGTGCCTTCTTGAGCATGCACTCCATCATGTCCGCGACCGCTCGCACCACGTTCTGGAAGGGGTCGCGCCCGAGGGGAAGACTGTCCTCGAGGAGCCTCTTGATCTCGGCGAGGAGGTGCCCCTCGAGGGGCCAGACCGGAAGTTCGCCGAAGAACAGCTTTGCGGCCTGCCAGTCCTCGAGCTCGTCGACCACCTCCTTGCCCCGGCGAATCTGGAACCGGCATCCTTCCCACCCGTACCCCTCCCGCTCGAACAGGAAATCCCCCTCTCGGACCCCCACCTCCGGAACGTCGCACCACGCCTTCCACCGCCTGTACGGCTCGTGCGTGTCCGTGAAGGCCCCCCACTTGTCGAACCGGACCCACCCGCCTTCAGACATGGGGCTCCTCCTCGAACCCCTGGTTCCCCTCCAGGAGCCCGAGCCGGATCGCGGCCCGGAGCTCCTCGGGGTCGGCGCCGGCGGGCAGGGAGGGGGCGTGGAGGGCGAAGAGGTGGTCCTCCAGCCACTGGAGGTCAGGGTCGGGAGCGAGGGTCCGAACGGTCTCGGTGCTCATCGTGGATCTCCTGAAGTGGGTTGCGGTGGTCGAACGTGTAAACAAGATTAATACGTAGCGGGATCGCTGTCAACACTTTTTTTACAACGGGGTACACGTTGGACTTCCGTGAGGCAATGGACCTGCTTGGAATCACGGCCGTGCAGGCTGCGAAGGAGCTCGGAGCTTCTCCCGCGGCCGTGCGACAGGCACGACTCGACCCCTCGGCTAGCGGTTACCGTTCGCCTCCTTCCGGGTGGGAGGAAGTGTTCGCCCGCCTGGCCCGGGAGCGGTGCCCGGACATGAAGCGCCTTGCGGCCCTCGACACGGAGAAGTGAAGTGGGGATTGAATACGCGCAGGAGAAGACCGCACAAGCGGTACTGGAGTTCCTTGGGGATGGGCCGCTTCGCCACCGGCTCCAACACGCCGGGGAAACCCTCGTTCGTCTTGAGAAGGAAGACTTTCCGCCCCAGCTCCAGGGGCGGTTCCTTCGCATGAAGGACACCTTGACCGCACGCGGCCCGGGCCCCGAGGGCCGGGGCGCGCTGGAGCACACGTCCATGGGCATGTCGGACGAGGAACTCAGGGATGCGGCCGAGAGGGTGCTTTTCTTCTTTGCAGAGGTTCACGCGGCTGCGGAACCCTTCGACCCAGGATCCAACCCCCAAGCCGACGGAGGGCAGGAATGAAGCTGACGCGAATCGAGAGGTGGATCCTCACGAACCAGATGGAGATCCTGGCGCACGTGGACCCCGAGAACGCCGACCACTACGAGAAGGCCAGGGAAGTGCTCACGAGCGGGTACACGCTGGCCTACGGTTGGTACTGTCCGCCCCTTGAGGAGGAACTCTCTGAGGAGGCATGCCAAGAGGTGATGGACATTCTCGACATGTTCCGGGCGATCAAGCGGGCAACCGCCGCGGGCCTGCCGGCTGAAGTCGAGGAGTGGGAGCTCGAGTTCCATGGGTTCGACGGGAATAACGAGGCCGAGCAAGTAGGTTTCGCGCGGTTCCTCATCGAGGACGGAAGGTGGCAGGAGCATGCGGACGCCGGCGACGGGCTCAACTCCCATGGGCCGACGTTGGATCGATACCGGGGCATGTTGCGCCGTTGGCGTCTCGGCGGGCGAGGGTTCGACCTTGCGGAGGGCGACCTCGTCGAAATCGCCAAAGCCGGTCGACGTGGGGGGGCTCGGGGCGGGGAGTAGACGCCGGCAGCGCCTGTGGCGCACCCGGTGCTCCACAAACGGAGTCCCTGACAGGGAGCCGACCGGATTTTCGGCGGCGGTCTCATTCGACGGAGCTTTGACATGGCGAGCATTCAGAAGCGCGAGACGGCAGACGGCAAGGCCCGCTGGACCATGCGGGTTTTCGTCGGTCGGGACCCGAAGACGGGCAAGCGGAAGTTCATCGTGAAGACCTTTGATCGGAAAAAGGACGCCGAGGAGGAGGCCCGGCGGCTGGAGGGCATGAAGGACCAGGGCGCGCTCGCGCCGCCGGCCCGCGTGACCCTCGGGGCCTACCTGGACGAGTGGCTTGACCGGTGGGAGCGAGAGGGCGATGCGGGCGCGCGGACGCTTCACGATTACCGGGGGATCGTGAAGCGCTACGTCCAGGACCCGGATCCGGAGGCACCCCCGATCCGCCTGTTCCGCCTCGACCGGCTCACCCGGGAGCCCTTCGAGGCCCTCTACGACTTCATGTG
>JBJHCE010000075.1:0-14078 GCA_050485865.1 Gemmatimonadales bacterium
CGACCCACCGGACCGGCACCGGGTGATGCCGAAGCACTCCCTGCACCTTTCCCAGCTGCCCCTGCGCCGCATCGGCGGCGAAGAGCACGAGCCGGGCCTCCCGCTCGTGGACCGCCGCGCGTACCGCGGCGGTCCCCATGACCACCGCGCCCGCCCGCCGGGCGAGCCCGAGGAGTCCGAGGGCGTCAGGAACGCTCCGCCTCCTCGCTCGTGGCGGCTTCCGGACGAGCGTCGGCCTGCACCTCCGCGTCGGCTTCCGCCTCCTCCTCGACCTCCGCCTCGGCTTCGGCGTCGGACCCGGCGCCGGCGTCCGCCTCGGCGAACTCCTCCTCCTCTCCCTCGACCACCGTCAGCTCGTCGATGATGGCGAGGATCCGCTCGACCCCTCCCTCGTCGAGCCCTTCCACCTTCTCGAAATCGGCTCGCTCGAGGTCGATGATGTCGAGAAACGTACGATAGCCGGCCCCTTCGAGGGCCGCCAGACTCGTTTCCGGCAGGTCCAGCTCGGAGAGGGGGAAGTCCGACGTCTCGAGGCCCTCGTCCTCACCACCCTCGCCGAAGAGGACGCCGCCGACCCCCTTCTCGAGCCACTCCCGCGACCCGTAAAGGTCGATCTGCCACCCGATGAGCTGGGAGGCCAGCCGGACGTTCTGACCGTTCCGGCCAATGGCAAGGGAGAGCTGGTCCTCGTCCACGATGGCGGTGACCACCTGCCGCGCCGGATCCGGGATCACCTTCGAGACCCGGGCAGGCGCAAGCGCGCGCCGGGCGAAGGTCTCGGGATCCGGCGACCAGGGGACGATGTCGATCCGCTCTCCGCCGAGCTCGGAGACCACGGCCTGCACCCGGGAGCCCTTGAGCCCCACGCAGGCCCCCACCGGATCGATGGATTCGTCCCGCGACGACACGGCGATCTTGGTGCGTCCCCCCACCTCCCGGGCGCGCTCCTTGATCTCGACGATCCCCTGGTGGATCTCGGGGACCTCGAGCCGGAAGAGCGCCTCCACGAAGAGGGGATCGGCGCGGGAGAGGATCAGGCGCGGGCCCTTCGGCGTTTCCTCGACCTTCTTGAGGACCGCCCGAATGGAGTCACCCTGCCGGAACCGCTCCCGGGGATTCTGCTCCTTCCAGGGAATGATCGCCTCGGCGTCGCGGGCCCGGTTCAGGATCACCACGATCTTCCCGCGCTCGATCTGCTGCACCTCGCCGGAGAGGAGCTCGCCGACCCGGTGCTCGAACTCGTCGCGCACCCGCTGCCGCTCGCCCTCGCGGACGCGCTGCACGATCCGCTGCTTCACGGCGGTGATCGCGTTGTAACCGAACTCGTCGAAGGTGACGGGGATCTCCATGACGTCGCCCACCTCGTAGGTGGGGTCGTCCCAGCGCGCCTTCTCGATGGAGATCTCGGCGGAGGAATCCTCCACCTCTTCCACGACCCGCTTCAGGACCACCATGTCGATCTCGCCGCTGACTTCGTCGATCGTGATCTCCGGGCGCACGTTCGCCCCGAAGATGCGGGCGAGCCCGGCGGTAATGCCGTCGCGGACCAGGTCGTTCATCTCGTCCTGGTCCAGGCTCTTCTGGGCCGCCATCTCGCGGATCGCGGCGACAATCTGTCCGGCGTTCGTCATGGTCGTCATCTCACCCGTTCAGGGGCTCCGTCGGGGGCGATCCCCGCCGGACTCCCGTCGTCCCTGTCCTGCACTCCACCCCACCGCCTCAATCCTCCCGGTCCCACCCGTCCTCTTCCCAACGGTACACCAGGTGGGCCCTGGCCACCGCGCTCCGGGGGAGTACGAGCACCTCGTCTCCGGGGAGCCGGAAACGCACCCGGTACGCCTCCTCTCCCTCGCCCTCCACACCCTCCAGGACCGCCTCGAAGCGCGGCGACTCGAGCCCCTCGGGGGTCCGGATCGCCTTCACCCGAACCTCGGCCCCGGCGAAGCGCTCGAAGTCGCGCCGCCGCACGAGGGGACGCTCGACCCCCGGCGAAGACACCTCCAGGGTGTATCGCTCGGAGAGCTCGGGCGCAGCGTCGAGCCACTCCTCGAGCCCCCGGCTCACCCGGACGCAGTCCTCCACCGTCACGCCCTTCCCCTTCATGGAACCGGGGACGTCGATGCGGAGCCTGAGGATCGGGCGCGCGGCGCTCCCGGCCCATTCGAGCTCCACGAACTCGTAGCCGAGGGCTTCCACTTCGGCCTCGATCTTCCGGGCCACCGCCTCGTTCCTGGTTCCCATCCACTGTCCCCGTTTCACCGCGTCCTCACCGGGAAGACGCCACGCCTCGGTCCTTCGTGCACCCCGGATCAGCGGAGTAAAAAAAAGCGGGGGCTGCCCGCTCCCCCACTTCCGAAAACACCGCCCCGGGGCGGTCTGCACAGCCTGTATGATAGCCCAGCACCCCCCTTGACTCAAGGGCCCCGGGGGCCCGACCTCAGGGTCCCCGGGCCGCCGCCCGCTCGATTCCGGCCCCCAGCGCACGGAGCCGCTCGTCGATCCGCTCGTACCCCCGCTCGATCTGCCCGATGTTGTGGATCACGCTCTCGCCCTCGGCCCCCAGGGCGGCAATGAGAAGCGCCATCCCTGCCCGGATGTCGGGGCTCTCGAGGGAGGCGCCGCGGAGGGGCGCGGGCCCCACCACCACCGCCCGGTGCGGATCGCAGAGAATGATCTGCGCCCCCATCCCCACGAGCTTGTCCACGAAGAACATCCGCGACTCGAACATCTTCTCGTGCACGAGCACCGTTCCCCGCGACCGGGTCGCCGTGACCACCGCGATCGAGGTGAGGTCGGCCGGAAAGGCGGGCCAGGGCCCGTCGTCCACCTTCGGCACATGCCCGAAGGCGTCCTTCCGGATCACGAGCTCCCGGTCGCCGTGCACCACCAGGTCCCCTCCGTCGGGGGTGCACTCCACCCCCAGCCGCCGGAACCCGAGAAGCGTCGAATCCATGTGCTCCAGGGGCGCCCCCTCGATCCGGAGCTCGCTGCCGGTGACCGCGGCGAGCCCGATGAAGGACCCGGCCTCGATGTGGTCGGCGCCGATCTCGAAGCGTGCCCCCCCGAGCGCATCCACCCCCTCGATCACGAGGGTGTGCGTCCCGATCCCCTGGATCCGGGCCCCCATGGCCACGAGGAGCCTGCAGAGGTCCTGCACGTGGGGCTCGGCGGCGGCGTTCCGGAACCGGGTCACCCCCCGCGCCCGCACGGCAGCCATGACCGCGTTCTCCGTGGCGGTGACCGAAGGCTCGTCGAGGAAGAGATCGACCCCGTGAAGTACCTCGGCATGGATCTCGAAATCCCCACCCCCGAGCGAGATCTGCGCTCCCAGCCCCTCGAAGGCGAGGAAGTGGGTGTCGAGGCGCCTCCGCCCGATCACGTCGCCCCCGGGAGGCGGAAGCGACACCTTTCCGAAGCGCGCGAGCAGCGGCCCCGCCAGGAGGATCGACGCCCGGATCCGCTCGGCGAGCACCGGGTCCGGCCGCCCTGCCGTGACCCCCGACGCCTCCACCCGCACCTCGTTCGGACCGGTCCACTCCACCGACGCCCCCATGGCCTCAAGGAGCTCGAGCAGGGTCAGGACGTCGCGAATCCGCGGCACGTTCCCGAGGGTGACGGGCTCGGTCGTGAGGAGGGTCGCGGCAATGCAGGGGAGCGCGGCGTTCTTGTTCCCCGCCGGGCGAATGGCGCCGGAGAGAGGGCGCCCGCCCTGGACTTTGAAGACGGCCATGTAGAGAAAGGAAGGGAGTGGGATGCAAGGAGGGGGGCTTCCCGGGGACCCGGGCCTTCCGGGAGGCGCTTCCCCGGAAGGTAGGACCCGCCGCAGGGCGGTACAATGCCGCCGGGGCTTCCGGCGGCCCGGCGCCCCGGCCCGGCGCCCCCCGGTCCTCCCACCGACGGACGTTCCGGCTGGAACCTTCGGGGGCTACCCCGTTATTCTTCCTGCGATGAGCATCCTCATTCTTCTCGGCGCGCCGGCGACGCGGCTCCAGGCGGACACCCTGGTCATGGTCCAGGCCCGCGACATCTTCGACGGGGTCTACGCCGCGGCTGCGGCGAGCTTCGTCGTCCTCCTTGTCGTCCTCCTCTTCATTCTCCTGAACGTGCTGGCCCAGATCCGGGGCGCGGTCCGCTCCATCGACCGGGCCCGGGCGGCGATCCTGAAGGACGAGGCGGTGGAGAACCTCCGGAAGACCACGGGGCACGTGGAGGCCATGGCCGCCTCGCTTCGCACCGAGGCCGACCGGGTCTCGAAGGCGCTGGGCTCGGTCTCGGAGCAGGTGGACCTGGCCGCCGAACGGATGGAGGAGCGGATCGAGGAGTTCAACGCCCTCCTGGCCGTGGTGCAGGAGGAGGCGGAGGAGGCCTTCCTCGACACCGCCTCCACCGCACGGGGGGTGCGCTCGGGGCTCGGCGAGCTGGCCCGGAAGCGGGCCCGCGACGAGCGGGAGTCCCGCCGGCGCGCCAGGGTGGAGCCCCCGTCCCCTGCGGCTCCCCGGCCGGCTCCCCCGGCAGAGCCACCCCCGGTGATCCCGGCCACCCCCGAGGAGCCCCCCTTTCCCCCCACTCCCCCTCAGCCCGAGGAGCGAAACCCGTGAACCCGGATGCGCGAGAATTCTCGGCGGCCTTCGTCCTCGGCGTGATCGGCGGGGCGGCGGCGATCCTGGCCCTCCGGACCGGGCTTCGCCGGAGCGCTTGACCACCCTCTCCTTTCTCGGGCGCGCCCTGGTCTGGGCCTTCGCCTGGGCCCTCCTCACCCCCCTCGATCTCTTCGCGTGGGGGCCGGCCACCCACGTGGCCATCGGCGAGGCGGTCCTGAAGTCGGCCCACCTCCTCCCGCCGGCCGTACAGGCGGTACTCGAGCGCTTCCGCACCCCCTTCCTCTACGGGTCGGTGGCGGCGGACATCTCCTTCGCCAAGAAGTACGCCCCGGCGGGGCGGCACTGCCACCACTGGCACGTGGGCGAGGAGATCCTGGCCTCGGCGGACTCGGAGGAGCTCCACGCGGTGGGGCTCGGCTACCTGGCCCACCTGGCGGCAGACACCATCGCCCACAACGTGTACGTTCCCCGAAGGCTCCTCCTCTCGAAGGGGACGGAAGGGGTGGGGCACACCTACTGGGAGCACAGGATGGACGTGCACCTCGGCGAGCGCTTCACCGCCGAGGCCCGGAAGGTGGTCCTCTTCCACGACCACGCCGACGCCGACCGGCTCTTCGATGAGGTCCTCTCCAGGACCCTCTTCTCCTTCCGCACGAACCGCAAGATCTTCCGCGGAATGGTGGCCTTCCAGGACGATGCCCGGTGGCAGAAGGTCTTCGCCGAGATCCTCCGGCGCTCGCGCTACGACCTTCCGGACCCCATCCGGGACCGGTACGTGCGCCTCTCGTACGAATACGTCATGGACTACCTGGCGCGCCGCGAGGGGTCGCTGGCCCGGGGGCTCGACCCCATCGGCGACATGAACCTGAAGCTCGCGAAACGGGTCCGGCGCCGGGGGCTCGCCCAGGGCGGGGTCTCGGATCCGGAGCTCCTGGAGTCGTGGGCCGACGAGTTCTTCCCGCTGCCCGGCGAGCCGCTCCTCTACCTCCCGAAGGCGCCCGCCCTGGAGGTGCCCGGGCTCCGCACCCCCCCTGCCCTTCCGCCGGGCGAGCCGGAGGGGTCGGCCACCGGCGACACCGGCACGAAGGGTCGCATCCTCACCCCCTGAAGACCCTCAGCCGGCGAGTTCCTCCGCCACCCGGTCCGGATCCAGGCGGAGCCCCACCCGGAAGGCCCCGAACTCGCCGTACTCCGAGGTCACCTCGTCGTAGCGCATTTCGGTGACGAGGGCCTTGAACTCGAGGGGGTCGGCGGCGAAGAGGGTGACCGCCCACTCCCAGTCGTCGAAGCCCACCGAACCGGAGATGATCTGGGAGACGCGGCCGGCGTAGCGCCGCCCCGTGTTCCCGTGCTCGGCCATGAGGGCGGCCCGTGCCTCGACCGGCAGCGTGTACCAGTTCTGCCCCACCCGGCGCCGCTTGTCCATGGGGTAGAAGCAGGTCCAGGGCATGGCGTCGGGCTGGAGGGGGGCCAGGCGGGCCTGCACGTAGCGCTTGCTCCGCTCCGCCTCGAGCGCTTCGGCGGCGAGTTCCTCCCAGCGCGGGGAGCCGGGCTCCACCCCCTCCTCCCGGGCCTGCCGGAGGAGCTGGGCGGTCACGTGGTAGAGGCCGAGCTCCACCACCGAGAGGTAGTCGCCGGCGGGGATGAGGTCGAGGGCGGCGGCGCACCGGGAGAGGGCGCGCTCCGCCTCGGAGAGGGCCTCGAGGGTGGGGCGGAGGTGGAGAATGAGGAGGTCGGCCTCGCCCCCCACGACCCGGTAGGTGGAGCTCCACCCACCGGGGGGTGCGTCCGCGGCGCCTTCGGGGGGCGCCCATCCGGCCAGGAGGTCTTCCAGCGCCTGTGCCCGGGCGGCGAAGCCCCCGGCCACCCCGTCGTCGTCATGGCGGGCCCTCGGGTCCACCCGGAAGAACTGGTGGAGCATGAACCACCCGTCGAGGACGAGGGGCGGGAGGGCGTCGGCGGCGGGGGTGGACTCGGGCATGGACGGGGAGGCTCGGAAGGTGGGGAGGCATGCCGCCTCCCGAACGGCGGAAGGGGCGCCCCCGGAAGCTGACCGGGAGCGCCCCTTCGATCAAGACGGTGCGTCGGGTCAGTTCGCCGGCAGGACCCGAACGGTGATCGGGTCGGTCTTCCCGTCGGAGTGGTCGATGTGCCAGAGGTGGAATTCGACGTCCACGGTGCCCGCGGCCTCGGGGATCAGGTAGAGGTGGTCACAGTGGAACATCCCCACGATGCTCCCGTCCGAACGCTCGGCCCAGTGGAAGGGGCCGGTGGGGGAGGCGGGGTTCCGGATGTTCGGCCACGCGATCACGCTCGTGTTCGTGTTCGTCGGAATGTACCGTGCCTCGGAGGGGGTGCAGGTCCGCTCCCGGGGAGCCTCGGCCTCACGGGACGCGGTGGCGATGGGGATCACGTCTCCGTCGTTATCGAAGAAGCGAACCGTCAGAGAGGCGTGGGCACCGCCGGCGCGCAGCGGAATCAGTCCCTCACCCTCCTGGTCCCGGGGGTTCGGGAGCTCGGAGATCGGGGCTCCGGCCTCGCTCTGCCAGCCGTTCGTGGGCGTCCAGACGGCGAGGATCGCCGAGGCCTGGCCCCGGGTCTGGATCTCGACGCGGGAGAAGTCGGAGTGGACGTCGTCGAGGTCGGTGGAGCTGTCGCAGCCGGTGAGGGCTACGAGCGCGGCGAGGGGGAGGGTGGCCAGCGCGGTGCTGCGCCGGAGGCTCCGGTTCGAACGGGTAAGGCGGTTCATCATCCTGCTCCTGTGGTGAGAACGGTGGGGGGCACGCGGGCTCCCCGGGAGAATGCGTCAGAAGTAGACGCGGTACGTGAACTGGAGGCTTCGCCCCGGCTGGGGGGCGATGTCCTTGATGCGCGACAGGTGGTCTCTCCACTCCCGGTTCGCGAGGTTCCGGGCCTCGACGTTCACCGAGTGGGTGAGGGCGCCGCGGGTGAAGCGCCATCCGGCGCCGGCGTTCAGGAGTCCGTAGCCCTCGGTGGGCTCCTGGGGGTTCTCCACGGCGTCTCCGATGGCGACCGGGCGGGGGACGCGGTTCTGGGCTGCGGCGGCCCGCCCCCCCAGGGCCAGGTACCAGGGCCCGGCGTCGTAACGGAGCTCGAGGCTCCCGTTCAGGGGGGGAATGAAGGCGAGGGGGTCGTCGTCGCCCCGGCGGGTGGCCCGGGTGTAGCTCGCCGAGGCGTCCACCACGAGCCCCGGGCGGGCCTCCCACTGGATCCGCCCCTCGGCGCCCACGAAGAGGGCGTCGTCGCCCCGGGCCTCGTAGACCGGGGTGGTCCGGGGCTCGGCCCCGTCGCGAATCACCCGGACGGTCTCGGCGGTCTGGGCGTAGTAGAGGTAGCCGGCCACCCGGTTCAGGTAGGTGGCGAACTCGAGGCTGAGGTTCTCCCGGTCGCCCCGGAGGAAGAGGTCGAGCCCGGTGCCGGTCTCGGGCGCAAGGTCCGGCGTGCCGATGTCGAAGGAGAAGTCGGCGAGGTGTGGACCGTCGGAGTAGAGCTCCTCGATCGAGGGGGGGCGGAAGGCGCGCGCGAGGCTCACCCCCGCCGTCCACCCCGGCACGACCTCGCGGAGCACGGCGAGTGACCCGGAGAGACCGGTGAAGCTCCGCGCGCTCACCTCCTTCACGACCTCGCGCTGGTCGGTGCGGACCCGGATCGGGTCCAGGCGCGAGGGCGTGAGCCCCCGGTGATCGAGGCGGAGCCCCCCCTGGAAGCGCCACGCGTTCCGCTGGAACTCCTCGTACCCGAAGATCGAGTACGCCCGGTCGTCGCCCGAGCGGGAGCCGGGGTTCGTGCCCCCCACGGAAAGCCCTCTCCACCGGTAGCCCAGCCCGATCGCCCCTTCCGCGCGGAGGATCCGGCCCGGGTGGTCATGGATCGTGTGGTCGTGGCGGGCCAGGAGGTTCAGGTCGGCGGTGGTCTGCCGGAAGCGGCTCCCCACGAGGGGGACGCCGTCGCGGATCGCCTCGATCTCGTCGTGGGCGTAGCGGATGAGGGCGCCGTCGGCCTCGAGGGCGTCGAAGAACCCGAGGAACTCCCGGAGGTAGGCGGCCCGGACGCGTGCGGTGGTCCGGGCCGTCTCGATGTCGACCCCCCCGGGGTGCCCGCCGGGGATCAGGACCCCGTCGAACTCACCCGGGACCCCGTAGTCGTTCTCCAGCCGCCGCACTGCCGCGCCGATGAAGCCCCAGCTCGGGATCCAGCTCGCTCCGAGGCTCCCGTCGCGGGCGTCGATTCCGGTGCGCTCGAGGGTCCCGAGGGGGGTCTCGGAGTCGCGGTGCCTCCGCGCGCTCGCCTCGGCGCGGAGCACGAAGGGGCCGGCCGGGGCCACCAGGTGCCCCCCGATCCCCCCCCCGGGGCTCGCCGACTCGGCCTGGATGCCGAAGGCCCCGGTGGGGGCGGCGGGACGGTAGCGGGGGACGTCGTCGCGGATCACGTTCACGACGCCGCCCAGGGCGTTCGAACCGTAGAGGAGCCCGGCGGGGCCGCGCACCACCTCGATGCGCTGCGCCGTGAGGGGCTCCACCATGACACCGTGGTCGGCGGCGGACTGGTACATGTCGCCGGTGCGGTTTCCGTCTTCCAGCACCATGACCCGGTCGCCGCTCATTCCCCGGATGCTGGGGCTCGCCGCCCCGGGACCGTTGTACTGCATGTGGAAGCCCGGGACCCCTTCCAGGGTGGCCGAGAGGTTCGACGCGATGGACCGCTCGAGCTCCCGCCCCGAAAGCGAGGTCGTGGGGCGGTAGACCTCGTTCACCCCCCGGGCCCGACCGGTCCCCGTCACCACGATCCCGGCCAGGTGGAGGGCGGTGGGGGCAAGGGCGACGTCCACCACGAGCCGTTCGCCTTCCGGGACCGTCACCGTGGTCTCGGCGGGGCGGAACCCGATGTGCTCCACCGACACGGTGACGGAGCGGGGGGCGACCCCCTCGAAGACCGCAACCCCCTGGGCGTTCGTGAGGGCCGCCCGCTCCACCTGACGGAGGCGGACCATGGCCCCCGCCACGACGGCGCCCGTGTCCCGGTTCGACACCCGGACCTCGACGATCCCCGTCGCTGCCGGATCATCGGAGGATGCGGGGACCTCGGCGCACAGGGGTGCGGGCACCGCGGCCAGGGCGGCGACGAGAAGGGCGAAGCTGAAACGGCGGAAGATCGGAGGCATGACGACGACGGGACGGCCGGGGTGGAAGCCTGGCCCCCCTGCGGGCTCGGGCACGTCTGGAGTCCACGTTGAAGCCGGAGCTTCGAACGGGGGACGCCAGGCGTGCCGGCACCCGAAGGGGGCGGCGACGAAGGGCGTCAGGTCGTCGGGGGTCCCCGGAGTCGGGGGGGAGGGCCGGCCTCGGTGGCACGAACCGGGGAGGCCGGGGCTGCGACGGCTGGGGCCGTGACCGCAGGGGCGAGGGCCAGGGAGGACGCCGGGGGGGCATCACCCGAAAGCGCCAGGAAGGCGCAGGTCAGGCACTCGTGGTCGTCGTGGAGGGGGTCCGGCGGAAGTTCGCCGGGATTGGACGCGGCGGGGACCTCGTGGAGGACGACCAGCGCCGGCCCCTCCTGGACCTCCAGTACATGGGCCACCGGCGCGGCGAACGCCGAGACGGCGTAGGCCACGGCCAGGATCGCCAGGAGGGCGCGCCCCCCCGGCGACACGGGGCGTGCGCCCGGGCCGGTGGTGTACTGGGAATTCATTCGCATTACGAATGAAGGTACACCCCCTGTCAAGCCGGGTTCCGGGGGCGGGTTCCGGGACTACTCCTCGATCGGCACGTCGGCGGCCCAGGCCAGCGCCTCGGCGAGTCCCCACGGGTCGTCGGTGCCGGCCCGGAACCGCTTCCCGCCCTCGAGGACGACCTCGACGGCGTCGAGCCCCGAGACGTTCCAGAGCCAGCCATGGGGGGTGAGCCGGATCCCCCATCCGTAGGCCCAGTGGTTCCGGACCATGCGAACGGAGCGGATCTGGTGGAGGGGGGTCACCCGCCGGGGGCGGCCGGGCCAGAAGGCCACGATGAACTCGTGGTCCGTGATCTCGGTGCGGAGCGCTCCGAAGACCCCGGCCACGACGGCAAGGAGCGCCACGCTCGCGAGCCCGATCGGATGCAGGAGGACCTCGAGCCCGTTCGTGCCGACGGACATGATGACGCCGAGGAAGATCACGAGCGACAGGAGCACCAGTGCAAGGGTCACCCACCCCACCTGGAGGTGGCGGTAGTGCACGACGGGAGGATGCTCGGACGCGTTCATGACCCGGGTACGAGGCGGGGCCCGGAGTTCTTCAACCCTGCCCCACCGCCGCCGTCCCGTCCTTCCCGGGCCCGGCACGGACGAGGTCGAGGAAGGCCTCCACCACGGGGCGCATCCGGTCGGGGCGCCAGGCCACGTCGATCCGGGTATGGGTGCCGGCAAGGGGAAGGTAGCGGACCCCCGCCCATCCCATCTTCCGGATCGAGTCGGGGACCACGGTGATCCCCACCCCCGCTTCCACGAGGCTCACGGTCGTGTAGAGCTCGCGGCTTTCCTGCACCACCCGGGGCTCGAAGCCCGCCTCCCGGCAGAGATCCATGACCTGGGCCCAGAGCCCGGGGGCGAGTTCCCGGGGAAAGAGCACGAAGGGCGCATCCGCGAGGTGGGCGAGGGCCCCCGACCCGAGGGTCCCGTCGGGGTGGCAGGGGAGGGCGCCGAGGAGGGGATCGGCCCTCGCGACCGCTACCACCAGGGGCTCCTCCATCACGGTCTCGAATGCGATTCCCCGGGTCTCGGGAGGCTCCCGGACGAAGCCCACGTCGAGTTCGCCGTTCGCGAGGGCGGTGAGCTGCGGCCCGGTGGGGAGCTCGCGCAACTCGAGGGCGGTGTCCGGGTACCGGTCCCTGTACGCCCGGATCCAGGCCGGGAGGGTCCGGAACATGACCGAGGATGCAAAGGCCACGGCCAGGCGACCGGTCTCGCCGCGCCCGGCGCGGAGGGTGGCATCGAGGGCACCCCCCAGCGCCTGGAAGACCCGCTCCACCTCGTCCAGGAGGACGGCCCCGGCGTCGGTGAGTTCCACCCGCCGGCTCGTGCGGTGGAAGAGGGTCACCCCCAGGAGCTCCTCGAGGCGGCGGATCTGGGTGGACAGGGGCGGCTGGGCGATCCCGAGCCGCGTGGCCGCCCGCCCGAAGTGGAGTTCCTCGGCCACCGTCCGGAAGTACCGGAGGTGCCTGAGTTCAACCCCGTCGAGGCGGGGCTCCGGAGGCGGAAGATCGATACCCATGAAGTATCAATACACCCTGTTTCATCTATTGGACATACCGTAGCACCGCGGGTTAGCATTCTGCACGGAACCCCCGCATCACCTGGAAGGAGAATCCGATGAGCACCGCCACCGACGCCGCCCCCGAGACCCTCGCCGACACCTTCCCGATCAACGGTACGGACTTCGTCGAGTTCTGGGTCGGGAACGCCAAGCAGGCGAGCCATTTCTACCGGACCACCTTCGGGTATCGCCTGGTCGCCTACCGGGGCCCCGAGACCGGCACCCGCGACCGGGCGAGCTACGTCCTCGAGCAGGGGAAGGTCCGCCTCGTCCTCACCTCGGCGATCCGCCCCGAGGGGGAGGTCGCGGACCACGTGCACCGACACGGCGACGGCGTGCGGGACATTGCGCTCTGGGTGGACGACGCGGCAGGGCTTTTCGAGACGGCGGTGGAGCGGGGTGCCCGCCCGGTCCGTGAGCCCGAGACCGTCTCGGACGAGCACGGGAAGGCGGTCCTCGCCGCCATCGCCACCTACGGGGACACGATCCACACCCTGGTCGAGCGCACGAACTACCGGGGGGCCTTTCTTCCGGGCTTCCAGCCCCGGGAGTCCAACTACGAGCCCGACCCGGTGGGGATCCTCTACGTGGACCACTGCGTGGGGAACGTGGAGCTCGGGAAGATGAACGAGTGGGTGGGGTTCTACGAGCGGGTCATGGGGTTCAAGAACCTCATTTCCTTCGATGACAAGGACATTTCCACCGAGTACTCCTCCCTCATGTCGAAGGTGGTCTCGAACGGGAACGAGCGGATCAAGTTCCCCATCAACGAGCCCGCGAGCGGCAAGAAGAAGTCCCAGATCGACGAGTACCTGGAGTTCTACGGAGGCCCCGGCGTCCAGCACCTGGCGCTCGCCACCGACGACATTCTCCACACCGTCTCCGAGCTCCGGGCCCGGGGGGTCGAGTTCCTCACCGTGCCCACGACCTACTACGACGAGCTCCAGGGGCGGGTCGGGACCATCGACGAGCCGGTGGACGAGCTCGCGAAGCTCGGCATTCTCGTGGACCGGGACCCGGACGGCTACCTCCTGCAGATCTTCACGAAGCCGGTCCAGGACCGCCCCACCCTCTTCTACGAGATCATCCAGCGAAAGGGCGCCCGGAGCTTCGGAAAGGGAAACTTCAAGGCCCTCTTCGAGGCCATCGAGCGCGAACAGGCGCTTCGCGGGAACCTCTGACCGCCACCTCCGCATCCCGGAAACGCACCGCGGGACGCACCCCGGAACACCCAGCACGGAGCCTCCCATGCCGATCTACCATACCCTGGGCCGCATCCCCCCGAAGCGGCACATCGCCTTCCGGAAGGAGGGCGGGGGGATCCACGCCGAGCAGCTCATGGGGCACGAGGGCTTCACCGGCACCTCGTCGCTTCTCTACCACCTGTACCAGCCCACCACGATCCGGTCGGTGCGGACCGTGAAGGAGATGAAGCTCGAGAAGGACCCGGACCAGACGCTCCGGCACCGGCACTTCCTGACGTCGCGGGTGAAGCCCGGGGGGAGCGCCACCATGGACCGCACCCCCCTTCTCTTCAACGCCGACATCGCCATGTACTACGTGGTGCCGGACCGGGAGGACGAGCACTTCTACCGGAACGCCCAGGCCGACGAGGTGGTCTACGTGGCCAGGGGACGCGGGGTGCTCGAGTCGATCTTCGGACACCTCCCCTTCCGGGAGGGCGACTACGTGGTGATCCACCGGGGAATCATGCACCGGTGGACGTTCGACACCGGGGGCGACCGGAGCGAGGGCGTGGACGCCCCGCACCTCCTCGTGATGGAGAGCCGCGGGCACGTGCGCTGGCCCCGCCGGTACCGGAACGAGTTCGGGCAGCTCGTCGAGGGCGCGCCCTTCTCGGAGCGGGACATCCACCGCCCCACCGAGCTCGTGACCCACGACGAGAAGGGGGACTTCCCCATCTGGGTCAAGCAGTACGACGCCGTGACCGAGATGGTCCTGGACCACCACCCCTTCGACGTGGTGGGGTGGGACGGGTACTTCTACCCCTGGACCTTCAACATCGAGGACTTCGAGCCCATCGTGGGGCGCGTGCACCAGCCCCCGCCGGTGCACCAGACCTTCCAGGGCGACGGCTTCGTGATCTGCTCCTTCTGCCCCCGCCCCTACGACTTCCACCCCGAGGCGGTCCCGGCCCCCTACAACCA
>JBJHCE010000076.1:0-13865 GCA_050485865.1 Gemmatimonadales bacterium
ACCGGCGAGCTTCTCGTCATCGAAATGAACCCCCGGGTGTCACGCTCCTCGGCCCTGGCCTCCAAGGCCACCGGGTTCCCCATTGCCCGGGTCGGGGCGAAGCTCGCCGTGGGGTACCGCCTCCACGAGCTCCCGAACGACATCACGAAGACGACCCCCGCCTCCTTCGAGCCGGTGCTCGACTACGTGGTCACGAAGTTCCCCCGTTTCGCCTTCGAGAAGTTTCCCGGCGCCGACCCGACGCTGGGTGTCCAGATGAAGGCGGTGGGCGAGACCATGGCCATCGGACGCACCTTCAAGGCCGCCTGGCAGAAGGGGATCCGGGGGCTCGAGATCGGGCGTCCCGGGTGGACCGAGGCCGAGGCCCTGGACGACGACGGCCTCGAGTCGGACGATCCCGACACCCTCCTCGCGGCACTCCGCCGCCCCACCGCCGAACGCGTCTTCCAGCTCAAGCGCGCGATCCGGATGCGGGTGGAATGGGAGGAGGCGGCCGAGGGAAGCCGCCCCGCAGCCGAGCCCCCCTCCCTCGAGGCCATTTACGGCGCCACCGGGATCGATCCCTGGTTCCTCGACCAGCTCCGGGAAATCTGCGAAATGGAGCTCCGCTACCGGGAGCTCCCTTCCGGGGATGCGGACGGGGAGGCCCACTCCGCGCCCGAGCTGCGCCGCATGAAGCGCGCCGGCTTCTCCGACCGCCAGCTCGCCCTCCTCCGGGGCGAGAACGAGGCCGAGGTGCGCCGCCGCCGCCACGCCCTCGGCATCCGCCCCGTCTTCAACGTGGTGGACACCTGCGCCGGGGAGTTCCCGGCCGAGACCCCCTACTACTACTCGTCCTACGAGACCGAGGACGAGGTCCTCCCCTCGGACCGCGAGAAGATCGTGATCCTCGGGAGCGGCCCGAACCGGATCGGCCAGGGGATCGAGTTCGACTACTGCTGCGTGCAGGCGGTGCTCGCCCTCCGCGAGGCCGGGTACGAGACGATCATGATCAACTCGAACCCCGAAACCGTCTCCACCGACTTCGACGTGGCGGACCGGCTCTACTTCGAGCCCCTGACCCACGAGGACGTCCTCGAGATCCTCCACCGGGAGCAGCCGAAGGGGGTCATCGTCCAGCTCGGCGGGCAGACCCCGCTGAATCTCGCCCGGGGGCTCGCCGCCGAGGGCGTCACGATCCTCGGCACCTCGGTGGATGCCATTGACCGGGCCGAGGACCGGAAGCGCTTCGAGGAAGTCTGCCGCATCGTGGGGGCGCCGGTCCCGGCGAACGGCACCGCCACCTCCCTCGACGACGCCCGGGAGATCGCATCCCGGATCGGATACCCGGTCCTCGTGCGCCCCTCGTACGTGCTTGGCGGCCGCGGCATGGAGATCGTCTACGACGAGTCCACCCTCGAGAGCTACTTCCTCCGCGCCATCCGGGCCTCCCCGGACCACCCGGTCCTCATCGACCGCTTCCTCGAGGACGCGTACGAAGCCGACGTGGACGCCCTTTCCGACGGCACCGACGTCGTGATCGGTGGGATCATGCAGCACATCGAGGAGGCGGGAGTCCACTCCGGCGACTCGGCGTGCGTCCTTCCCCCGTACCGCCTCGGCGAGGCGGAGGTGAAGCGGATCCGCGAGCTCACCCGGGCCTTCGCACTGGAGCTCGGCGTGGTGGGACTCCTGAACGTGCAGTACGCCATCAAGGACGGCGCCGTGCAGGTCCTGGAGGTGAACCCCCGGGCGTCGCGCACCGTCCCCTTCGTGGCCAAGGCCACCGGGGTCCCCCTCTCCCGGTCGGCGGCCCGGATCATGGCAGGGGAGCGGATTGCCGACCTCGGGATCCCGTCCGAGCCCCGGGTCCCGGGCGTGGCGGTGAAGGAGGCGGTCCTTCCCTTCAACCGTTTCGACGTGGACACGATCCTGGGCCCCGAGATGCGCTCCACCGGCGAGGCCATGGGGTTCGACCTGACCCTGGGCATGGCCTACGCCAAGGCCCAGGCGTCGGCGGGCACCCACCTTCCCCGCGAGGGCGGCACCATCGTCGTCACCGTGAACGACGCCGACAAGGAAACGACCGCTCCCCTCCTCGCCCGGTTCGTGGAGATGGGATTCCGGATCCGCGCGACCCGGGGAACCCACGCCTTCCTCGAGGCCCGCGGGATCCCGTCGGAGCCCATCTACAAGATCGGCGAGGGGCGCCCGGACATTGGCGACGCCATCGTGAGCGGCGAGGTGGATCTCCTCGTGAACACCCCCCTCGGGAAGAAGTCCCAGTACGACGACTACGCCATGCGGCGGGCGGCCGTTGCCTTCAAGGTCCCCTACCTGACCACCATGTCGGCGACGGCGGCGGCGTGCGACGCGATCCACGCGCTTCGCACCGGCGCGCACGAGGTCCGCTCCCTCCAGGAATGGGCGGAGATGCAGGGGGTTCCGGCGGCAGGGGCGTCGTCGTGACCGACCCGGGGGCCGCCTCCCCCGGGGGGGCGCCTCCGGACCCCGCACCCCCGCGGACGGCCTTCCTGATGGCGGAGGCGGGGCCCCTTCATGACACGGGGTGGGGGCATCCCGAGCACCAGGGCCGCCTTCGGGGTCTCGCCTCGGCGGTGGGGAAGGACATGCTCGCGATCCACGGGATCGTCGAGGCCCTCGAGCCCCGCGATGCCACCGGGACCGAGCTGGAGCGGGTGCATCCCCGGGCGTACCTCGACGGGATTCGAAGGCGTGCCGCCGAGGCGGAAGCCGAGGACCGGGTCCTTCCCTTCGCTCCCGAGACCCCGGTTTCCCCGGCCACCTGGGCGGCGGTGACCGGGAGCGCCGGGGCCGCCTGCCGGGGGGTGGAGCTCGTGGCCGACGGAGGATTCGAGACCGCCTTCGTGGCGGCGCGTCCCCCCGGGCACCACGCCTCCGCCGACGAGGCCATGGGCTTCTGCCTCGTGAACCACGTGGCGGTGGCGGCCCGGCATCTCCAGGCCACGGGGCGGGCGCGCAGGGTCGCCATCGTGGACTGGGACGTCCACCATGGGAACGGCACAGAGGCCATCTTCAGGGACGACCCCACGGTGTACTACCTCTCCCTCCACCAGGCCCCCTTCTACCCGGGCACCGGTGCCGCCGGGGACCGGGGCTCGGGGCCCGGCGAGGGAGCCACCCGGAACGTCCCCCTTCCGGCGGGAACGGACGGACCCGCCTTCGCTGACGCCTTCCACCGGGCCCTCGCCGCCGCCGAGGCCGAGTTCGAGCCCGACTTCATTCTCGTCTCGGCGGGGTACGATGCCCTGGCCGGGGACCCCCTCGGGGGGATGCGCCTCGAGCCCGGGGACTTCCACGCCCTGGCGGAGCGTGTGCTGGCGTGGGCGGACCGGGCCTGCCGGGGGCGGGTGGTGGCGGTCCTCGAGGGGGGGTACGAGCCCCGGCGGACCGGCGCCGCCGTGGTGGCCACGATCCGCGCCCTGGCACGCCTGGAGGCGCCGTGAGCGGACGGTGCAGGGGGCGAGCCAGGGGGCGGCGAACCGGGGCCTCGGGGGGGCCGGGTTGAGCCGGCGCACTCCCCCCGCGATCTTTCGGGGCACGCAGGGGATCCCCGCCCCGGCCGTCACCTCCCGCGGAGGGACACGCATGCTCCTTCGTTCCATCCTGATCGCGGCCCTCCTCGTCGCCGCCCCCCTTGGCGCGCAGATCCCCGAGGGGGTCGAGGGCACGTTCCGCCCTCATCCGGAGGCAGACAAGGCCATTTCCCGGCTCCTCTCCCCCTTCTGCCCGGGGTTCATGCTTTCCCAGTGTCCGGCCGCCGAGTCGCTGGCGCTCCGTGACTCCATCCAGGCCCTGGCCCTCGCCGGGTGGAACGCCGACGCCCTCGAGGCGTGGATGCTCGGGAACCACGGCCAGGAGTACAGGGCGGTTCCGCAGCGGAGCGGTGCCGGGCTCCTGGCGTGGTTTCTCCCCCCCCTGGCCCTTCTCGTCGGGGCGGGGCTCGTGGGGGTGGTGCTGAGGCGCCTCCGCCCGGGGGGTGCTTCCGAGCCCGAGGCGGTCCCCGCCGCAGCCGGCCCCGCGGATCCCCTCGACGCGGATACCGAGGAGCGCCTCCGCGAGGCCATCCGCGACCTCGAGTTCTCCGAGGACCCGGTGTACTGAGGCGGTACGCCGCCCCGGTATCCCCATCCTGCCCGACCGCCCTCCGGCGTCCATGACCGATTCCGAGCCCGGGCCCCTGCCCGAAGGCGGCGCCCGCCCCGAACCCGGCGCGGGGGCCGGGGGTGCGCCCCCGCCGGCGCCGCCGGTCCCGTCCATGCTGGACCTGGTCCGCCTGAGTCCCAAGCCCCTCTTCCCACCCGGGGGGCGGGAGCTCTACCACCGGATCGCGCTCCTCACCGGAATGGAGGAGGGCCAGGAGGTGCTCGTGGCCGCCTGTGGCCCCGGGGTCACCCTGGAGTACTTCGTGCGGGAGTTCGACGTGCAGGGGTCGGGGGTGGACGAGGACCAGGCCCTGGTGGACCGGGTCGAGGCCCGGGCCCGGCGCGAGGGGCTCGCCGCCCGGATGCAGGCCCAGCAGGCGCCCATGGATGCCCTGCCGTACCGGGACGGTGTCTTCGACGTGGCGGTGGCCGAGCTCGGGCTCACGGCCCGGGCGGATCCGGCGGAAGCGATCCGCGAGGTGGTGCGGGTGGTCCGCCCCGGGGGGCGCGTGGTCCTCGTCCAGCTCGTCTGGCGGGCGCCGGTGGAGCCGACCCGGAGGGCGATCCTGGCCCGCCACCTGGGCGCGCAGCCCCTCATGACGATGGAGGTGAAGCGCCTCCTCCGCGAGGCGGGGGTCCGCCGGCTCCACACCGAGGGGTGGACCGACGAGGAGACCTCCTTCCGGGGGAAGGCGCACAAGCCCTTTCCCGATTTTGCCGAGCTCTTCACCTTCCCCGAGAAGATCGGGATCCTCCGCCGGGCCTGGCGCCGCTGGGGGTGGCGGGGCGTGCGGGAGGCCATGGCCCGTGAGCTCGAGGTGCACCGCCTCCTCACCCGCGAGCGGATCCTCGGACTCGACATGATTTCGGGCGTCCGCGTCCCCGGGACCGACACCGAAGCGGCGCCCCCGGCCCCCGAACCCTCCACCGACCACGCTCCTCCATGACCGGACCCCAGCACCCTCCCGCCCCGCTCCTCGACGCCGCCGCCCCGGAGCGGGTCGCGGCCCTTCTCGACGAAGCCGGGGTCGACGCCTGGCTCCTCTACGACTTCCAGGGCCAGAACCCCCTGGCCCACGAACTCCTGGGGCTGGGAAAGACCACGCGGCGGGCCTTCGCCCTCTTCCGGAGTGGAGGCCCTCCCGTCCTGCTCCGCCACGCCATCGAGGGCTCCGCGTGGCGCGCGTGGCGCTGGGAGGAGCGGAGCTACGCGGGGTGGGAGGAACTGGAGGGCGCCCTGGCCCACCTCCTCGAGGGGGTGGAGTCCGTCGCCATGGAGATTTCCCCCGGGAGTGCCGTGCCCACGGTGGACCGGGTCCCCTGGGGGATCGCAGGCCTCGTGGAGAAGTGCGGGGTCCGCCTCGAGAGTTCCGGCGACCTCGTGAGCCGCTTCCACTCGGCGTGGAGCGCCCGGGGCCTCGCATCCCACAGGCGGGCCGCGGCAGTGGTGCGGGAGGTGGCGCACGGTGCCTTCGCCAGGGTCGGCGAAGGGCTTCGGGCCGACGCCCCCGTGACCGAGGGAGAGCTCACCCGCTGGATCGAGGGGAGCCTCCGGGATGCAGGGCTCGTGGTCCACACCGGGTGCATCGTCGCCATCGCCCCGAACGCAGCCGACCCCCACTATCATCCGGAGGGAGAGGGTGCCGTGATCGAGGGAGGGCAGGCCCTCCTCATCGACCTCTGGGGGGGCGAGGAGGGCGGGGTCCCCGCGGACCAGACCTGGATGGCGTGGCTCGGTGCGGATCCCGAACCCCGGACCCTCGAGGTCTGGACCGCGGTCCGCGACGCCCGGGACCGGGCGCTGGACCTTCTGCGGGACGCCCACGTCCAGGGGCGGGTACTCCGTGGGTGGGAGGTGGACCGGGCCGCCCGGAATCTCCTCCGGGACCGGGGCTTCGAGGCGTGGTTCGTGCACCGGCTCGGGCATTCCATCGACCGTGCGCTCCACGGATCCGGGCCGAACCTCGACGACCTCGAGACCCGCGACGACCGGCGGATCCTTCCCGGGACCGGTTTCTCCGTCGAGCCGGGAGTCTACATTCCGGGGGAGCTCGGGGTGCGGAGCGAGGTCAACGTGTACTGGGGAGAGAACGGCCCGGAGATCACCCCGGGCGAGATCCAGCACGAGCTGATCCGGGTCGACGCCGGGTCCTCGCACGGCGCGGGGCGGGGCCGGGGGTCTTGAGCCGGGGCGCGTCCGCCGGCGCGGGCGGGACACCGGTCCGGGTCGCGCTTCCCCTCCCCCTCTTCCACCCCTTCACCTACCGGGTTGAGGGGGCGGCGCCTCCTGCGGGAACCCGGGTCCTCGTACCCTTTCGCAGGAGCGAGCGGATCGGGTGGGTCCTCGGCCCCGAGGATCCGGCCGCGGCGGCCCGTCTCGGCACCCTCCGACCGGTCCTGGACATCCTCGAGTCAGGGCCGTCCGCATCCCGGGAACTCCTGGAGCTGGCGGAGTGGATCTCCGACTACTACGCGACCCCGCTCGGAATCGTCCTCCGCTCCCTTCTCCCCTCGGTCCTCTCGGACCCCGGGCGGGACCGGCTCCGACGCACCGGGCGCCCCCTCCCCCCCGACCCCGGGCTTCCCCCTTCGGTCCTGCGCCTCCTCGCGGCAGTGGAAGAGGCCGGGGGGAGCGCCACGGTCCGCGGACTTCGGGGGCGGGTGGGGAAGGGGTCGCCCTGGCCGGCGATCCGGACCCTCACGGCCCGGGGGTACCTGGAGCACGAGTTCGAACCCCCGCGGGAGCCCTCCACCCGGACGAGGCGGCTGGTCCGGGTGGTCGAGCCCGCGCCCGACCTCCTGGTCCGGGAATCGCTCTTCGGCCGGGCACGCCGCCAGCGGGAGTGCCTGGAGTGGCTCGAGGCGAGCGGCGGAATGCGCGAGCTCGCCCTCCTCACCGGAGCCGACGGGTATTCCCGGGGCGTGGTGTCGGGGCTCGAGGAGAAGGGGGTCGTGGAGCTCGCCGACGAGGAGGTCTTCCGCGACCCCTTCGAGGGGCGCGAGGCAGCGGGGCCGCCCCCGGCCCTGGTACCCAACCCGGACCAGGCCCGGGCCATCGAGGCCCTGGTGGCGGCCCTGGACGAGAAGCACCCCCTCCCCTTCCTCCTTCACGGGATCACCGGCTCCGGAAAGACCCTGGTCTACATCGAGCTCCTTCGCGAGGTCGTGGATCGTCGCGGGCGCACCGCCATCGTCCTCGTACCCGAGATCGCCCTCACCCCGCAGACGGTGGAGCGATTCCGGGCCTGGTTCGGCGACCGGGTGGCGGTCCTTCACTCGGGCCTTTCCGACGGAGAACGCTACGACGCGTGGCGTGCCCTCCGGGCCGGCGAAAAGCGGATCGTGGTCGGGGCCCGCTCCGCCCTCTTCGCACCCCTCCCCGACCTGGGCGCCATCGTCGTGGACGAGGAACACGACGGCTCCTACAAGCAGTCCGAGGCCCCGCGCTACCATGGCCGCGACCTCGCGGTGCTTCGCGCCGTCCGCGCCGGGGCCGTCTGCGTCCTGGGGAGCGCCACCCCCTCCCTCGAGTCGTGGGCGAACGCCCGGTCGGGAAAGTTCCGGCTCCTGGGGCTCCCGGAGCGGGCCGGGGGCGGGCGGCTGCCCACCGTCGAGGTGGTGGACCTGCGGATGCACCGGGGCGCTCCGCCCGAGGCGCAGGGTGCAGCTTCCGCCCCGCCCGAGCCCGGCGCCACACCCCCCGCGCACGTTCTCTCTCCCCGCCTCACCGAGGCCGTGGCGGAGCGGCTCCGGCGGGGCGAACAGGCGATCCTCCTCCTGAACCGGAGGGGCTACGCCTCGTTCGTCCAGTGCCGGGCCTGCGGCGGGGTGGACGAGTGCCCGAACTGCTCGGTGTCCCTGACCTACCACCGGGGGCGCCGCCGCCTCCTCTGCCATCACTGCCGCCACGAGGAACCCGCTCCGGAACGATGCCCGGCGTGCGGGAGCCCCGAGCTGTCGTGGCGCGGCCTCGGTACGGAGCAGGTCGAGCGGGTCGTGGCCGAGACCTTCCCCACCGCCCGCCTCGCCCGGATGGACGTGGACACCACGGGCGGCAAGTGGGCACACGCCGAGATCCTGGGCCGGGTGGGCCGGGGGGAGGTGGACCTCCTCCTCGGGACCCAGATGATCGCGAAGGGGCTGGACTTCCCGAACGTGACCCTGGTGGGGGTCGTGAGCGCCGACGTGGGACTCCACCTCCCCGACTTCCGGGCCAGTGAACGGACCTTCCAGCTCCTCTCGCAGGTGGCGGGGCGTGCCGGGCGGGGCCCACGGGGCGGCGAGGTGATCTTTCAGAGCTGGCTCCCGGATCACTACGCCCTGCGCCACGCCCTGACCCACGACGTGGAGGGCTTCGTCGCCCGGGAACTGTCCGAGCGGGAGAAGCCCCCCTACCCACCCCACCTCCGCCTCGTGAACGTGACGGTGAGCGCCCCGGAGCAGGAGCGGGCCGCAGCGGGGGCCGAGGTCTCCGTCGCCTGGTGGCGGCGGGCCGCGGTCCCGGGGGTCGAGCTCGTGGGGCCTGCGCCGTCACCCATCGAGCGCCTCCATGGGCGGTGGCGGTGGCACTTCTTTCTCCGGGGTGGTGGGGTCCAGGCGGTGAGCCGGGCGCTTCGCCGCTTCCAGGAGGAGGTGTCGTTCCCGGCGGGTGACGTCCGCATCGCCGTGGACCGGGACCCGGTCTCCCTCCTCTGAGCCGCCCCGGCGAAGGTTTCGGGACCGTTACCCGCGCGATTCCCGGTTCATGAGGATCCGTCTGGCGGGGGGCGAAGGAACCCCGTAGCTTTCGGGGCAACCTTCACATGGAGGTGCACCGCATCATGGGATGCCTGGCGCTCAACGCCTCCTTCGAGCCCCTCACCCTCGTTCCCCTCCGCCGCGCCGTTCGACTCGTCCTCGAACGGAAGGCGGAGATCCTCGAGGTCGACGAAGCCCGCCGCTTCCGCTCGGAGCGGGACGAGCTTCCCTGTCCCACCGTGATCCGGCTCGTCCGGTACGTCCACGTGCCGCACCGCTTCCGGAGGCAGGTCACGAACACCTTCCTCTTCGCCCGCGACGACTACGTCTGCCAGTACTGCGGACGGCACCGCAGGGAGCTCAAGGGAAGGCAGTTCCTGACCCGGGACCACGTGCTCCCGGTTTCCCGAGGCGGGGAAAACACCTGGGCGAACGTGGTGACGGCCTGCTCCCCCTGCAACAACCGGAAGGGGGACCGGACCCCCGACGAGGCCCGCATGCCCCTCCTCACCGATCCGGGGGAGCCGAACTACGTGCACCTTGTCTGGGCGGTGCGGCGGGTGACCCGGGCCCAGGCCCACTACATCCGGCTCTTCTACGGCGAGGACGCCCTCCGTGCCGTCCGCGGGGACCCTCCGGGTTCCGGGTCCGGTCAGCCCCCCGCCCCCGGGTTCGAGCGCATCCACTCCCAGGGCCGCTGGTAGAGCCGGCCGGACGCGTAGATCGACCCGTCCCTCGAGTGCTCCTTCCAGCGCACGGCCCATCCCCGCACCGGGTCGTGCCCTACCGTGTAGGAGAATCCGGGGCTCCGTGCCCGGTCCCGAAGGAAGCGATCCAGCGTCTCGGGAAGCCCGGGGGGGAGGGCCTCCCCACCTTCCGGCGGACGGATCCCCCCCACCCGGGTCCCCTCTTCCGGGCGGGTCAGCTCGCCCCGGAGGGCGCCCAGGGTGCGAAGCGCCTCCTCCAGGTGGCCGGCAAGATCCTGCACCCGGGCCCGGGCCTCGTCGGGGCGGGCGAGCCCGTCCAGGAGCCGCTCGAAGGCAGGGTGGGAGATCCCGGCGCGCATCCGCTCGAGGCGCGCCCGGAGCTCGGCCTCGTTCCGGAGCAGGAGCCAGGCGCTCCGTTCCTCGTCGGGGCGGAAGGGGGGGAGCTCGTCGTTCACGTCGGCTCCTCCGGGTCCGCACCCGGACCATCGGCTTCCTCCGCGTCGGGACCCGCCCCTTCCAGCAACCGCCGGAGCGCCTCCTCCGCCTCCCGGGCGTCGCGGACCACCTGGTCCGAGGCCGCCATGCGCTCCTCCGCGGCCTCCCGGGCCTCGCGCAGCTCGGTGGCACGGCGGATCTCCCACGCGAAGAGCCGGCGCCGGAGCTCTCCGAGCACCGTCTGGAGGTCGGCGGGGGAGTCCAGGAGGCGTCCCTCGGCCTCGAGCGCCAGAACCCTCCGGGCGAAGCGCACGAGCTCGCCCCGGAGTTCGTCGGCGGAAGGGGCGCCGGAATCGGTCATGGGCGCTCCACGAGCCCGATCCGGGCGTCCAGCGCCATGGCCCCGTCGGGGGTGGCGAGGAAGGGGTTCATGTCGATGGATTCGATCCGGTCGTGGTCCAGAACGAGCTGGCTCAGCCGCTGGATCGCCCCTGCCACCGCATCGAGGGACACGGGCTCCTCGCCCCGCACCCCCTCGAGGAGGGCGTAGCTCCGGATCTCCCGCATCATCTCGTGGGCTTCGAGCTCGGTCACCGGCGGGACCCGAAAGGCCACGTCGCGGAAGGTCTCCACGTAGATCCCCCCGAGGCCGAACATGAGGAGCGGCCCGAAGGTCGGGTCCAGCGTCATTCCGAGGACCATTTCCCGCCCCCCGCGGCGGTAGGGCGCCACGAGGATTCCCCGCACGTCGGCCCCGGGCGCTCCCCGGGCCACCGCCTCCTCGAGCCTCGTCCACCCCGCGCGCACGCCCGCCTCGTCGCGGACGTCCAGGAGCACCCCGCCCACCTCCGTCTTGTGGACGATCTGGGGCGAGACCACCTTCATGACCACCGGCCCGGCTCCGAAGGAACGAAAGGCCTCCACCGCCTCGTCGGCGCTCGCGGCAAGCCGGTGGGGCGTGACCCCGATCCCGTAGGTGGAGAGGACCTCGTAGGCCTCCGTTTCCAGGAGCCGCGTCCTCCCTTCGCCCCGGGCCGCGTCCAGGATCGCCGCCACCCGGCCGGCGTCCACGGGGAAGCGGACCGGGGCCTGAACCGGCCGCTCCGCCCACCGCGCGTACCGGTGCATCGCCCCAAGGGCCCTTGTTGCCGATTCGGGAAAGATGTAGGCCGGGATCCCCGCCACCCGGAGTCCGGCCCTCCCCGCCGGGAGCCCCTCCCGACCCATCAGCACCGCGAGCGTCGGGCGGTCGGGCCGCTTCCGCGCCGCCTGCACGATGGCGTCCGCCACGTCGGCCTGCCGGATCCCGAGGGGGGGAACGAAGGCGGCGATGGCGGCGTCCACTCCCGGGTCGTCGAGCACCACCTCCAGCGCCAGCCGGTAGGATTCGGGAGATGCGGAGGCCACCATGTCCACCGGGTTCCGAACCGACGCCTCCGGCGGGAAGATTTCGCGGAGCCGGTCCCGGGTCGCCTCCGCGAGCTCCGCCACCTCGAGCCCCTCCGCCTCGCACGCGTCGGCAATGATGATCCCGGGCCCCCCGGCGTTCGTCACGATCGCCACCCGGTTTCCCCGGGGAAGGGGGAGGTTCCCGAACGCCATGGAGAGGTCGAAGAGCTCCTCCACCGAGTTCGCCCGGAGCACCCCGCACTGGGCAAGGAGCGCCTCCGCCGCACGGTCCCGGCTCGCCAGCGCCCCGGTGTGCGAGCTCGCGGCCCGGGCCCCGGCCACCGTGCGCCCCGACTTCACCACGATCACCGGCTTCCGTCGCGCGAGGCGCCGCGCGATCCGGGTGAAGCGTCGGGGGTTCCCGAAGGTCTCGAGGTACATGAGCACCACCCGGGTGTCCGGGTCGGTTTCCCAGAACTCCAGGAGGTCGTTGCCGCTCACGTCGGGCTTGTTCCCCACCGACACGAAGTGCCGGATCCCGATGCCGTACTCCGCCGCGTAGTCCAGGATCGTGACGCCGAGGGCACCCGACTGGCTCAGGAAGCTCACCTTTCCGGCCGGGGGCATGGTCGGCGCGAAGGTGGCGTTCATCGAGTGGGCCGGCTCGGTGTTCAGGACCCCCATGCAGTTCGGGCCGACGAGGCGGATCCCGTGGGCGCGCGTCCGCTCGAGGAGGCGGCGCTCGAGCTCGGCCCCGGCCTCCCCCGTCTCGCGGAAGCCGGCGGAAATCACCACCACCGCCGGAATCCCCCTGGCCCCGCACTCGTCCACCACGTCGAGGACCCGCTCGCTGGGCACGACGATCACCGCCAGGTCCACCTCGCCCGGAATCTCCCGCACCGAACGCCACGCCGGAATCGAGTGGATCGCCCGGGCCGACGGGTTCACCGGGTAGACGGCCCCCTGGAAGCCGTGGCGCAGGAGGTTGTCGACGATCTGCCAGCCGATCGTCCCCGGGCGGCGGCTCGCGCCGACCACGGCGATGCCCCGTGGGCGGAAGAAGGGGGCGAGGGTCGAGGACATCCGGGATCGGGTGGGCGGAGGGTCGGAGGATACGGGATCTCGCGGGAGGGTTCGGCCCGCCCGGGAGCGCGGAGGAGTGTCGCGACCGGCTTCGAGGGAGTAGAGTAACCCGGCGGGGGGCGTGGGTCCACGCTCCCCCTGGAACCGCCGCCGTACCCCTTCCCGAGCCTTCCCAGCCCGCCATGCCCCGCACCTCCCTCCTTCGCGTCGTCCGGTTCCGGGCCACGCACCGCTACGGCCACCCCGGATGGAGCGCGGCCGAGAACGCGCGGGCCTTCGGGGAACTGGTCGAGCCCCACGCGCATGACTTCAGGGTGGAGGTGGAGGTGGAGGGCGACCCCGACCCCGAGACCGGCTTCGTGGTGGACCTCGCCACCCTGGACCGGGTGCTCCGGGAGGAGATCCTGGCGCCCCTGGACGGGCAGGAGCTGAACGAGGTGATCGGGGGCGTACGAAATGGCACCCTCCAGCCCTCGACCGAGGTGCTCGCCCACTGGATCGGCGCGCGGATCGCGACCCGGATCCCTGCCCCTGCCCGGCTGCTCCGGGTACGCGCATGGGAGAGCGATACCCTCGGAAGCGAGGTTTCCTGGCCATGAGCGGAGGTGGCGACGGACCGATCCCGGTGCGGGAACTCCTCGGGACCACACGGGGGGAGGATGCGGAGGGCGCTGCCCCGGGCGACGGGGCGGGTCAAGGGGGGGGCGCGGACCCGGAGGTGCGGATTCTCCAGGTGGAGGGTGGCGCATGGAGCGTGCGGGTGGCAGGGCGGGGGCGGACCGGGCGCCCCCCCGACGCGGGTGCGCCGCTGCTCTTCCTGGCCTTCCTGGCGGAGGCGCCGGAGGGCGAGGGCGATGGACCGTCCGAAGGAGGCGAGTCCGGCGAAGCGGGCACCACGGGCGCGGCGGGCACCACGGGTGCCGCCAGGGGCACGGCCCCCGATCGGCACGGGTGGGTGGTGGCAGGGTCGCTCGAAGCGGTCTCCGACGAGGCGCTCGAGGAGGTGTTCCGGCGCGCCCGGGTGGAGCCGCCACCTGGCTCCGAGGCGGCCCTTCCGCAGGGGAGGGGGCGCCGAGGTGTGTCGAACTGACACGGCGGGGCCGTGTCGAAAAGACACGGACCGCGGACCAGGGTGTGGGTTGGCGCGTCGGTAAGGTGCTGTTGTACAAGATGATGCGTTCGCCGGCCGAGCTCGGCACGGGTTGTGCACCATCGGGGAGCGAACGCGGCCCCGGCATCGGTTCCGGGGCCACCCCTGCAGCTTCCGAACGTGCCCTTCCCGGGTGGCCGTGCCGAATGACGGCGCCGGGACCCACGGGCACGGGAGGTACGACCCGATGATCCGAGT
>JBJHCE010000077.1:0-13826 GCA_050485865.1 Gemmatimonadales bacterium
ACCGGGATCCTGTCCAGGAGGGCCGGGTGGAAGGTCATGCGCCCGGCCAGCGAACGGAGCTCCGCGTCGAGCGTGGCGTGGCCCGTCGACCCCTGGAGTGTGACCTCGCCGGACCGCCCCCGCTCGTCCACCTGCACCACGACCTGCACGCTCGTCTCCCGCCGGTACTCCCGCCAAAGCCGAATCAGCTCCGCCGAAACGTAGGCCGGGTTCGAGACGGTGGGTGGACAGGACTCCGATCGCCCCACGGTGAGGCGCGGCGGGCTGGCCGGATCCGCCTCGACAAGAAGACGGACCGAACCGACGACCCTCCGGGTCAGGTGGGGTGAAATGGCCTCCGCCACCTGCGCACGGTGCGCCTGCGGGAGGGATCCTTCGATCGGGGTGACCCGGGTCCACGTCCCCGTGGTGTCCTGCTGCAGGGAAAGAAGCACCTGCCCCGCCGGCACCGAGCCCTCGAAGGCGTCGTGGAGGGTCGTGGCGAACGCCGGGACATCCACGACCACCTCGGGGGCGGGGAGGGTCGCCGGGTCGCTCGAAACCGTGCACTGCTGCCCGGTCGGCGGGCGCCAGTCGCTGAGGACCGGGTTCGCGGGGGCTCTGCCGCCGCCACTCGCGCATCCAGCGAGCACCGCGGTCCCCACGGCGAAGGCCAGGAGGAGCACGCGGGGGAACGGGAGTAGCGCGGTCGGAGGAGGGAGTCGCCCGCGTGAAGAAGGGCGGGAAAGGAGCAGGTTCACGGCAAGCGCCTCCGCGCGCTTTCGGGCGATCCAGGCCTCGCGCGTCGAGGCCCGCCCGGCCATCCTGCAGCCCCGTTCGGGAAATCGCAACCGAGAACGGCGTGGACCTCCCACCACCCCCCCGTCCCCCACGGGGCCCGCCACGCCCCGCCCATCCCGTGCCGACCGAACCGCGGCCGGGCGGCCCCACCCCGGCGACCGCGCCTGTGGCCCGCCGGCGTGCATCCTCATGAAGAAAAGGGACCGCCGCGTTCCTGGTCATGGCGTGCCCTCCCGCCGCGTGGCTCCCCGGTGCCTGCGCGGGTGGCTCGGACGGTCGAGGAGGTGACCAGGCGGCTGGCGCGGGATGGGGAAGGGGGGCGGATCGTGGTGGCCGAGCGGGTCATCCGGGGGGTGATTCACTGACGGGTGGGGGGGGGCTGGAATGCGAGCTGCGGATGCAGTCTGCGGATGGAGTCCGAAGGGGGAGGACGAGGATGCCGTGCACGCGCTTCCCGAAGTCGGGACCGAGGTGCCTCCCGTCCCCGGTGACGAGGTGCGGGACCCCGACGGCGATGGCGGGGCCGGGCGCTCCTCCCGACGGCGGGACCCATTCGTCCGAAGCCGGCGTAGAAGCGAAAAGCGCATGAATCCGGGAGGCCACCGTACCGCGGCCCCTCGGTCCGTCGCGGCCAACCCACCTCTCCCCTTCGAAATCCCCGGCCGGAGCCCGCCATGGTCCCCCTTCGCGTCGTGACCGCCGCCTTCGCCGCCGGGGGGCTCGCCGCCTCCCTCGTGGCGGGGGGACCGTTTCCTCCCGCCGGCCCCGAAGTGCCGGTGGAGCCTGACGCGGAGTTCTGCGCCTTCGAGGGTGATGCGTGGGGCGAGGCCCGTGCCGGGTTCGAGGCCGAAGCGTGGTTCGAGGCCGAGGGGGCGGTCAGGGGTGGCGCCACCCGGGACGGCGCCGAGCTCCCCTGCCGCTGCCTGATGGAGCCTGAGGCCGATGTCCGGGCCGCCCGGCTCCTCGCACGGGCGGAGGTGGTGATCGAGGTCCTGGTCCTCCGGGTCGACACCCTGGGCGGGCCCGTTCCGGACCCCTACCGCACCCGTACCGCGGAAGACCCTCGCAGCGAGCACCCGGTGCTGTCCCGCCTCCAGGTGGAGCGGGTCTGGAAGGGCGAGGTGGGGGATACGGCCACCTACTTCAGCCACGATGCAGGGGGTCCCCTGATCTCGTGCGACGTGGTGATGGCGGACGGAGGGCGCTACCTCCTCTTTGCCCAGGTGGACGAGGAGCGGGGGTGGCTTCGGGCGGAATGGTGCTCGGGAACGGGGCGCCTCGAGTGGGCCGAGGAGTCGGGGCTCCGGGCGGCGGTGGCGGCGCAGGCCCGCCCGATGCCCTGAGCCGGCGTGAGCCGACGGGCGGGCCTGCGCGGAGGCGTTGCCCGGCCCCCCGGGTCCCTCCTCAGCCGGTCCGTTCCAGCGGGATCCGCTGGTCTCCCTGCTCGAGAATCAGCCCGGTGACGCGCCCCTGGCCGTCGACCTGGAACTCCATGACAGGCCCGCGGGGGTCCGCGAACCGGGTCTCGGACCGCGCCGCAAGGGGGGCCTCCGCGATCTCTCCCGGCTTCACGATCAGGGTGGCGCCGTCACGGCGGAAGACCATGACGAAGCCGGAAGCCGCCGTGTACGTGCCGACGTAGCGGTCGAGGAGCTCCGGCGGAAGGGCGATCCCCGGCGCCTGCGGGGCGGGCTGGGCCGGCGGGCCCTGGGGGGCGGCGGCGGGGAGTGCATCCACGAACTCGGCCATCCGGCGCCGCATCGCTTCGTCGGGGAGGGCGCCGAACGCCGCCCCCATGTTGTCGGCCATGTTCCGGGGCTGGCTCGTGGCCGGCGTGACCACCGTGACCGCCGGATGCGAGACCACGTACTTGATCATGAACTGGGCCCAGCTCTCGGCCCCGAACTCCTCGGCCCAGTCGGGCAACGGACGCTCTCCGATGCGGTTCCAGAGCCGGGTTCGGCCGAAGGGCATGTAGACCATGACGGCGGTGCCCCGGTCCCGGGCCAGGGGGAGGAGCTCGCGCTCGACCTCCCGGTCGTCCACGGCGTAGTTGATTCCGACGAAGTCGATGCGTTCCTCGCGCATGATCCGCATGAGTTCGCCGTACTGCGCCGGGGCGGTCGTGGTCATGCCGATGTAGCGGATGCGTCCGTCCTGCTTCATCTCCTTCAGGAGGCCGAGCTGCGTGGGCACGTCGCCGAGGTTGTGGACCTGGATCAGGTCCAGGGGGCGCTTGCCCAGGCGCTCGAGCGAGGACTGGAGCTGCCGCCGTGCCACGGTGGGGTCGGCATTGCCGCCCCCCTGCATGGAGGCGACGTTCACCTTGGTCGCCCAGAAGATCCGGTCGGTGGCTCCGAGCTCTCCCGCGATACGCCCCGCCGTGGATTCGGAGGCGCCCCCGCCGTAGCTGGGCGCGGTATCGAAAACGGTTCCTCCCGCCTCGAGCATCGTGCGCATCACCTCGCGGAGCCCGGTGACATCGGATGCACCGGCACGCTGCGCGAAGGTGGCGGAGCTTCCGAGGCCCACCACGGGCAGGCGCTCGCCCGACGACGGGATGATGCGGGTGATGAGTTCCCTCCGGCCGGCCCAGAGGATGCGCGGGTTCAGGGCCAGCGCTGCGGCCGCACCGGCGGTCAGTCCAAGCCATTCACGACGGGTGGTCATTCGGATCTCCTCCGGTTCTCGACGGGTGGTGGCCGAAGCTCCCGGCCGCGCAGGCGGGCATGGTTCGACACGCCGCGTACCCTCGAAGTTCGGGCACACGGCCGCCTCCGGGAACGGGAATGTTCCGAGCGGTGCCCTTCCCGGTACGAACGGACTCCGGGGCGGTACGAACTGCGGCAGCCAGGTCCGTCCGGGGCGGTGGGCCGGCCTGCCCAGCGCCCGCCGGCCCCCCCGTCAGGTCAGTCGTCCCGGCCCATGAGCCGGTGGAGGGCCCGGCGGTAGCTCCGGCCCGATGCGAGCCGGGTGCCGTCGATGAGCTGCACCTGGTAGGCGCCGCGGAAGAGGGGCTCCACCGCCCGGATGCGTTCGATGTTCACGATGGTCGATCGATGGATCCGGCAGAATTTTTTCGGGTCGAGTGCGGACTCGATGCGCCCCAGGTTCTCGCGAAGCAGATGCGTGTTTCCGCCCAGGTGGAGCCGGATGTAGTTGCGGTCGGCCTCGATCCAGTCGATGTCGTCGGTACGGACGAAGACGTTCCGGTGCCCCGATGGCACGGCGAGGCGCTCGAGGTAGCCGCCGCCACCCCCGCGCACCTCCTCGAGGAGCGCCCGCAGCCGGACGTCGAGGTCACTTCCCTGGCGCTCGCGTATCCGACGGAGCGCGCGCTCGAGGGCGATGGCGAAGCGCTCGTCGTCGAAGGGCTTGAGCAGGTAATCGAGGGCGTGGGCCTCGAAGGCGCGGAGTGCAAAGCGCTCGTAGGCCGTGACGAACACGACCGCCGGGACCCGGCCGACCCCCACCGCCTCCAGCACCTCGAACCCGTCGAGCTCCGGCATCTGCACGTCGAGGAAGAGGAGGTCCGGGAGCGAAGCCTCGAACTGGCGGATCGCCTCCCTGCCGTTCGCGCATTCGGCCACGATGTCGACCCCCGGGGCGTCGGTCACGAGGTTCCGGAGGCGGAGCCGCGCCAGGGGCTCGTCGTCCACGATCATGGCGCGCACCGTCACGTGGGGACTCCCCGGGGTCCGGGCGCGGGCCCCTCGCCGGTTCGGAACGGGATCGCGATGCGCGCGACCACCCCGCCCTCCGGGTGGTTCTCGACCACGAAGTCGTGTGCGTCGTAGAGTTGCTCCAGCCGGAACCCGATGTTGCTGAGCCCGACCCCCTTCCGCGCGGGTTCGCCGGAGCCCGTGTCGAGCCCGGGTCCGTCGTCCCGCACCTCGAGCTCGAGCATGCGGCCGTCCGGGGTGACCGAGGCACGGAGTTCGACCGTTCCCGGTGCGATGCGCGGCGCGATGCCGTGCCGGACCGCGTTTTCCACGAGCGGTTGAAGCACGAGGTGCGGGACCCGGGCGCCCAGCGTGGCGGGCTCGATCGCCATGACCACGGTGAGCCGGTCGCCCAGCCGGGCCTGCTCGATCTCGAGGTACGGTTCGAGGAAGGCGAGTTCCTCCTGCAAGGTCACTTCCTGGGTCTCCTCGTGCTCGAGCGCAATGCGGAGGAGATCGCCGAGACGGGCGATCATCCGGCTTGCCTGCTTCGCGTCGGGGGGGAGGAGGGCGGAGATGGCGTTCAGCGTGTTGAAGAGGAAGTGGGGGTGGAGCTGCGCCTTCAGCACCTGGAGGCGGGCCGCCGCGAGCCCCGCCGCCAGTCGCTGCGCCGCGCGCTCGCGTTCTCGGTAGCGGTCGTGGTAGAGGACGGCGTGGGCGATGCCCAGGATGAGCGCGTAGAACAGGAGCTGCTGACCGTGGGAGCCGAGGAAGTGCCCGTCGAAGGTCCGCTCTCCCACCCATTCGATGCGCCGTCCCAGCTGGACCATGAGGGCGGAGCGCACGAGGGCGAGCCCGAGCGCGGCTGCGAGGTGCACCGCGGCACGTTCCGGAATCCGGCCACGTTCGAGCGGGAAACGCCGCGCCAGCCAGAAGATGGCCAGGGTCGCGAGCGCCCAGAGGAGGGACTCGAGGAGGTTCGGCCGCAGGGCCTCGAACCAGGTGACCGGGCGCCCCCGGATCTGCGACTGGACGAAGTACTGGTTGGCCATGAGCAGCCCGGAGACAGACCAGGCCGCGAAGACGATCGCGACCTCCAGCCAGAACCGGCGATGTCGTGGCTCATCGGCCATCGAGCGGCGTCCTCACACCGAACACGGGGCGTCCACGCCGTCGTGCGTGGCAGGGGAGCCGGAAAGGTAGACGTGCCGCAGGCGGGGCGCCACGGCGCCGGGGCCCCGCCCCTGCCGACACGAACGCCGCCCCGCTGCCCGTCGTCCTTACCCGTCCCCCCGCACCTCTTCGGCGATGGCCGCCAGGCGCTCCTGGATCTCCGCCTCCGGGAGCCACTCCCCCCGGACCATCACGCCGGCGCGGCGGCGCACGTTCCCGATGTCGTCGAGGGGGTTCGCTTCGAGGAGGATCAGGTCCGCGCGGCGGCCCACCGCCACGGTGCCGAACTCCTCCGGCGTCCCGAAGTAGAGGGCGGGGTTCCGTGTGCCCGTCACCAGGACCTCGTAGGGGGTGAGGCCCGAGGCGACCATCATCTCCATTTCCGGGTGGATCGAGAAGCCGGGGACGTTGAAGAACTGGGGCGCATCGGAGCCCAGGGCGATCATGGCCCCGCCGTCGTGGAGCGCCTTCGTGATCTCGCGGCGGAGCTCGACGAGGCGGGTGGCGGCAGGGGGCTGGAAGTCGGCGCGGGCCTGGAAGTCGCGCTTGGAACGCACCCACCCCTGGACGACCCCCGGGGGCATGTACTGCATCTCCGGGGCCTGGGCCATCTCCTCGGCGGGAACCGGGGATGCCAGGTGTTCGACGAGGCTCAGGGTCGGGACGTTCCAGACGCCGGCCTCCCGGGTCATGGCGACGGCGGTGGGGATCCGCGACGGGTCGGCCAGGTCGACCACGCCGCTTCCGAAGAAGCCGAAGCCCCGACCTTCCAGCTCCGTGCCCGGGGGAACGAGGAACTCGACGTACCGGTCCAGGTGGTCGATGGAGGTCTGGCGGGCCTCGATCGCCCCCTCGAGCCCCACCGCCTCGGGGATGTGGCCCCCGAAGGGAAAGTCGAGGGCGTGGGCGACCTCGGCGAGGCGCTCGTAGGCGGCCCGGTTTCCGCTCGCCACCTTGACCAGGTCGTAGCCCTGGGCGAGCTGATCGCGGGCCAGGCGCTCCGCAGCCTCGGGGTTCGGGGCGGAGTTTCCGTTGAAGGAGGGGCCGGCGGCGTGGATCGTGGGGCCCAGGAGCTCGCCCCGGGCGATCCGGTCACGGAACTCGAGGTGCACCGGGGCCCCCGCCATGCCACGCACCGTGGTGACCCCGTTGGACACGTAGAGGAAGAGGACGTTCTCGGCGTACCGGACGTTCTGCCCCCCGGGAATGTGCCCGTGCATCTCGGCGAGGCCGGGCATGAGGTAGCGGCCTGCGCCGTCCACGACGGTAGCCCCCGCAGGCGGGGTGACGGAGGCCTGGGGGCCCACCTCGGTGATCCGCCCGTCGCGGACGACGACGGTGTGTCCCTCCAGGATTCGCTCCTGGTCCATGGGCACCACGTTCACCCCGACGAAGGCCACCACGTCCGAGGCCGACTCGCTCCCGGAGGGCGGGGCGCCATCGGCGGCAGTCTCGCCGCAGGCCGCGAGGGTGGCGGCGAACGTCGCCAGGGCGAGGAGGTGGAGAAGGCGCGCGGGCCGGTGCAGGGGTGCGGGGCGGAGACGACGCATGGGTTCCCTCCTGGGGATCGGGACAGGTGCGGGACCTGCGAGGGTAGCAGAGGGCGGGTGGCGGTGCAAACGGAGCGGTCGGCGCGAGGGGGGCGCCGCGCACGCGAGGGACCTTGCGCTTGAGAATCATTCTCAACATACTGGTCGCGCGTGGCGTTGCCCCTTCTCACCCCCCTTGCGGGTTCCTTCGATGCGTTCCATTCGCCTGTTCGTCGTCTTCTCGATCGCCGCGGCCGCCATGGCCCTCGTCCCCACCTCCGTCGAGGCCCGGTCCCAGGCGCAGGAGGCGCAGACGCAGGCAGCCCGGGCGCAGGCGGCACCGGCACCCATGACGCCTCCGGTGGATACGACGAGGCACCTCCAGGTGATCCAGCTTCCGGTGATCGAGGTCATCGGGCGGACGCCGGGTGCGGTGCTCCGCCAGACGGGCACCGTGAGCACCCTGGGCCGCCAGGAGATGGAGGCGCTCAGGCCCATCTCCACCGAGGACGCGCTCCGCCGGCTCCCGGGCGTGAACGCCAAGACCGAGGAGGAGACCGCCATCGTCTCGAACATCGGGCTCCGGGGCCTTTCGTCCGGCGAGGCGAAGTCGCTTCTCCTGGAAGACGGGGTGCCGGTGGCGCCCGGGCTCCTGATCGGGAACGACCGGTACTTCAACCCCCGGATCCAGCGCGTGGAGCGCATCGAGGTGCTCAAGGGTTCCTCCTCCCTCCGGTTCGGGCCCTCCACGATCGGGGGGGTGGTGAACTTCCTGACCAAGACCCCGGACGAGGGGCTTCTCCTCTCGGGGCGGAGCGGGTCGTTCGGGACCCGTGAGGTGATGCTCGAGGGCGGAGTCCGGAGCGCCGGGGAGGCTGCGTACGGGGGTGTCGTGGCCACCCACGCCCGGAGCGACGGCTTCATGGGGAGGGGCTACGGGATGACCGACCTCATGGCGAAGGCCGGGCTCTTCCTGGGGGATCGGCACAGGCTCGGGCTCAAGCTCTCCTGGTACGAGAACGAGGCGAACATCTCGTACCGCGGCCTTCTCCTGGACGAGTACCGCGCCGGGGCCCGGAACAACCCAGCTCCCGACGACTGGTACCTGACCGACCGTGCGACCGTGGACCTGAACCACCGCTTCGAGCTCGGGGACCGGGCGACGCTCACGAGCGTGGCGTACTGGAGCCGGATGCGGCGGGACTACTGGCGCTACGACGTGAACACGCAGGCGTCGAACGCCGCCGGCCGGTGGGTCTACACCGACGCCCTCACGGGGAACAACCGGGCCTTCGAGCGCTACGGCGTGGACACCCGGGTACAGTTCGACCACGGGCTCTTCGGACTCACGCACGATGCCGAGATCGGGGCGCGGGGGTTCCGCGAGGCGTCGGACGATCGACGGATCCGTGCCACCCGCGCCCAGGACCGCACGGGAACGAACGACCGGCACATCATCGACTCCGCCACGAGCCTGGCGCTCCACCTCCACAACCGCGTGCAGCTCTCCGAGGGGCTCGCCCTCACCCCCGGCGTGCGGGTGGAAACGTACGAACAGAAGCGGCGGGTGCTCACGAGCGACGGGGCGCCGGCCTCGACCTCGAACACCGAGTTCCTCCCCGGCGTGGGGGCGACCTACGCCCTCGCCCCGGCGGCACAGCTCTACGGTGGAATCTACCGGGCCTTCTCTCCCGCCTCGAACGGCGTGGCGCTCGACGGGATGACGGACCAGCTCCTCGAGGCCGAGCGGTCGACGAACTTCGAGGTGGGGGTGCGCGGGACCCGGGGGGCGCTCCAGTACGAGCTCGCCCTCTTCCGCCTGGACTTCCAGAACCAGGTGGTGACCGGAAACAGTGACCCGAGGCTGTCGCGGTCCAATGCCGGGGCGACGCTGCACCAGGGTGCGGAGCTCTCGCTGGGGTACGGACTTGCCGAGGGGCTCGCCCTCTCCGGGAACCTGACCTGGGTCCCGGTTTCCCGCTTCGAGTCGGGAGAGCACGCCGGAAACCGGATCCCCTACGCCCCGCGGGTCCTGGCGAACCTGGCGCTGGACTACCGGCGTGGCCCCCTCCGGGCCTCGGTCATGGCCCACCACCGGGGCGAGCAGTTCGGCGACGAGACGAACCTCCGGGAGATCCCGGCGGGCGCGGCCGGCGGGATCTGGGGCGGGCTCATGCCCGGCTACACCCTCCTGGACCTCACCGCGCAGTGGGAAGTGACGGGGTCGCTCGAGGTGTTCGGGGCGCTCAAGAACCTGACCGACGTGCGCTACATCACAGGGCTCCGGCAGGGGATCTACGTGGGGCCCGAGCGGAACTTCGAGGTGGGGGTGCGGCGGTCGTTCCGGTGAGGCGGGGGTGACAACGGGGCGCCGCCGGCGTAGGCTCCCGGTTCGTTCGCGGCCCGACTGAAGCGCGCGCACCAGCGACGCTCGCGTGCCTGGTCCGGGCCGAGCACCCCCGATTCGAGACCGGAGGGATTCGATGCCCGAGTTCCACGTCCATGCCGCCTGGACCCTCGCGGCCGCGTTCGCGATCTCCCTCGTCTACGAGCTCTACCGGGCCACCGTGAAGGCCGGCACCTCGAAGCACGACACGATGCGCGAATTCCTCACCATCGGTCTCGGGCTCTACACCGTGGCCGGGGTGATCATCGCGTGTCTCTTCCTCTTCCGGGAAGCGGCGTGGCCCGTGTGGCTGGGTCTCGCGCTCTCGGTGGGGATGATCCTCGTGTCGATCTTCTACTACAACCCGAAGGTCATGCTGGAACGGCATCCCGGGCTGATCGACTGGGCCGAGGACCTTGTCTTCACAGGGCTCCTGTTCGTGGCAGCGGCGCAGCTCGGGTACGCGCTCCTGCCTGGGGGCTGAACGAAGACGGGCTTGCCCGCCCCCCCGGGGGGCCCGCCGCGGCGACCCGGTTCGGGGTGGCGGGAAAGCGGCCGGGCGGACCCGATCAGGCCCGCCCCGCGGTTCGGGGCGCCCTGCCGTTCATCCCAGGGAAAGAACGCGGTCCTCGAAGGCGTAGTCCACGGGGCGTCGGGGCTGGGCCTGGTACCACTGGAATCCCGCCTGGAGCGCCTTGTCGAGGGGGGTGGGCTCAAGGCCGAGGACGCGGGTGACCTTCTCCGTCACGGAGGTCAGGGGCTGCAGGTCGAGGACCTCGCCGAAGTAGAGGTTCCGGCCCATGACCTCGCCCCCCGCGGCATGGATCGCGGCGCGGGGAACGGAAACGAGGTCGGGTTCGGCGCCGGCGGCCCGGGCGAGGGCCTCCACGAAGCCGCGCTGGGAGGTGGGCTCCCGGTGGGCAATGTTGAAGGCCTCGCCTGCCGCTTCCGGCACCTCCATGGCCCGCACGCAGGCCTCCGCCACGTCGGAGACGAAGACCCACTGCATCATGGCATCGCCCCCGTCGGGCAGGATGATGGGGCGCTGGTCGCGCATCCGGTCCCAGAAGAACTGCTCGCGGTAGAAGGGCTGCCGGGGGCCATGCACGAAGGGAGGGCGGAAGGTGGTGACCGGGAAGCCGCCTTCGCGGTGCATCCGGAAGAGGGCCTGCTCCGCCTGCGCCTTGTGCTGGACGTAGGGCATGGGGTGGTCGGGGGCGAGGGGGTCGTCCTCGCGCTTGTCGAGCCCCTCGCCGTACGCCGCGATGCTCGAGATGAAGACGTAGCGCCGGAGCTCGGGGCCTGAGCTTCGGGCCGCGGCCTCGACCTGGTCGGCCGGGGTGCCGCGGGCCCAGTCGTAGGCGAAGTCGAAGACCGCTTCGAAGCCCTCGTTTCCGAGGATGCGCGAGACGGCGTCCAGGTCGGCGCGGTCCGCCTGGATGCTTCGGACCCGGCCCTCTCCGAAGTCGTTTCGGCCGCTCCGGTGAAGGATCGAGACGTCGTGGCCGCGGGCGAGGAGGCGCTCGACGGTCTCGCGCCCCATGAACTGGGTGCCACCAATGACGAGGACGCGCATGGATGCTCCGGTACGGGGTGGGGCGGCGCGGGGGAGTCCGGCGCGGGCGGAGGGGGAGCCCCAGGGTGCACCATGCGATGCGAAAGGTGCAGGCGCAATGATCTTCTGCTTGCCCGTGCCCGGGGATGCGACCTGCCTTGCCGCCCACACATGCGAGCCGCAGGTTCCCTGCGCAGGGGTGACATGGCGAGTTCGACCCTGACGCGTGCGATCCAGGCGACCCTGCCGGCCCTCCTCCTCGTTTCGATGCTCGGAGCCTGCGGGGACCCCTCCTCGGGCGGGGGTGGCCCGATCGTCCGGGACAGCGCCGGGGTGGTGATCGTGGAGAACCGCCATGCGAGCCCCGCGTGGGGGGAAGGCGGGTGGCGCCTGTCGGAGGAGCCGGTCCTCCAGATCGGCGCCGTGGATGCGGAGGGGCCCGGGCAGCTCTTCCGCGTGATGCATTCGCGCATCCTTCCCGGGGGCGACCTGCTCGTGGTGAACGCCGGGACGCAGGAGGTCCGGATCCTTGACCCGAACGGCGGTCATCGCGCGACCATGGGGCGGAGCGGTGACGGGCCCGGCGAGTTCCGGTCTCCCTGGCGAACCTACCCCGGGGTGGGGGACTCCCTCCTCGTCGTGGATCTCTACCGGAGCGTCTCGGTCTTCGACGAGCAGGGGCGCTACGTTCGGCGCTTCGTTCCGGGGGACCGTCTACGGGCCGGGCGACCGCTTCGAGATCGCGGAGATCGGGTTCGATGGAGAGACCCGGCGGCTGGTACGCCTCGATCTTCCGCCGAACCCGGTGACCCCGGCCGACGTCGCCGCCGCGCTCGATGCGACCCGGCGGCAGATGGAGGAACAGGGCCTCGGCGAGCTGTTCGATCAGGTCTGGGCCGAGGTCGAGGCCCCGAGCCACTTTCCGGCGCACTCCGAGATCGTCGTGGACGACGACGACCATGTCTGGGTGCAGGATTACCGGCCATCGCACGCCGGGGCGGCGCGCACCTGGTACGTTTTCGGTCCGGACGGAAGCTATCTCGGAGAGGTCGCTGTACCGGACCGGTTCACGGTCCACCACATCGGGCGGGAACACCTGGTGGGTCGCTGGACCGACGACCTCACACGGGCTCCTCCTCGACCGGTGACCCGGGGAGGCCGGTGCCGGGCCACCCTGCGTGGTTGCCGGGCTCACCGGGTGGAGACATGTTGTCCCGATGCGAACCGGTCGACCCGGGCGCGAAGTGGGTTTGTCAAGGGGGCGGCATGCAGAACCGACTGGACGGAGATGCAACTGCGCTCGCGAAGGTGCTCGCGGCCGTACCGGAGGTCGTCGTGGTCGTCGACCTGAAAGGCACGATCCTCTACATCAACCGCGTGGAGGAGGCGTGGGACCGAGAGCAGGTTATCGGTCTCAGGGCGGAGTCGATCATGCCTCCCGAGTCCCAGGCCACGTTCCGGTCTGCCCTCGAAGCGATTGGCCGGGGGGCGCGGCAGGAGGAGTATGACCTCGAGGCGTCGGGTCCCGGGGGTCAGACCCAACACTACCGGAGCCGAATGCTGCCGATCCATGACGGGGACGCGGTGGTGGGCGCCGTGGTAATCGCGGAGAACATCACGGAGCTGCGGTCGGCACAGGCCGAGCTGGTCCAGCTGCGGCGGCTCCTTCCGCTCTGATCCTGGTGCGACAGGATCCAGAGCGACGAGGAAGGCTGGGTCACCATCGAGGCCCACCTGGAGCGCGACCGCGGGACCCGGGTCTCGCACGGAATGTGCCCGGACTGCCAGCAGACGCAGTGGGGCGACGAACCCGGCGACGCCGAGGGGAGCGGGAGCGCAGCCTGATGGGACACGTGATCGCGGCCGCGACCAGCACCCCGCGAACGGTCACGCCGACGGTCTGCCTGTCTCTCCCGTCCCGCGGGGGGTGTCGCCACGGCTTTCCCCACGGCCCGGAGGGGTGTCCATGAACGTTCCAACCCGCAGCTTCACCGCCTACCGCCGTTGCCTGGCCACCGCGGGGCTCGCCACCGTGAGCCTGGTCGCGACCTTCCTGGCCATGCCCACCCGGGCCCTGGCCCAGGAGCCCCGGTACGACGTCGCCGCCCCGGAGCACGCCCTGCTCGAGCGCTTCGCCGGCGACTGGAACTTCGAGCGGTTCAGCGTGCCCACCGACGGGTCCGAGCCCCGGAGCCTGGGGTCGGGGACGGTGCGTGCGGAGATGATCGGGGACTTCTTCGTCCATCTCCGCTGGTCTGGACGGCTCTACGGAGTCGAGTACGAGGCCTTCCAGTCCCTGGGCTACGACGTGGCGCAGGGGGCGTACACGGGGTCCTGGGTGGACGGATTCATGAGCTTCCGCTGGGAGCTCACCGGCGCCCTCGACGAAGGGACCGGGGTCTTCACCCTCGTGACCCGGGGGCCGGCACCCACCGGAGGGACCGCCGCGTTCCGGGAGCGTTACACCTTCGAGTCCGATGGATCGGTCACGATCCTGGGCGAGATGGAACAGGGAGCGGGCTGGGTCGGAATCTCGTCGACGCGCCTCACGCCGGTGCGTTGACATCGGTGTCCTGGCATCGGCGCCCGGCCTCGACCCGGGGGCCCCTTGTGAGGACGGTCCTTCAAGTCGCATCCATATGCCTCGACGGGGTGATGGGGCCAGCTGGAGAGAGGTGCCGTTTGCCTGGAAGCGCGGTTCGTGACCGTACTTGCCGTGGGCGGGTCGACCTGGGTGCTCG
>JBJHCE010000078.1:0-13811 GCA_050485865.1 Gemmatimonadales bacterium
AGGGGGTTCGAGCCGGACATGGCCCCCTGGAGCGCGTCCATGATCCGGGCCTTGTCCCGCTCGGTCTGCAGCCGCCCGATGAACCAGCTCCCGGTGTTGCCGAGTCCCTTGTAGTCCAGGTCCACCGGGTTCTGGGTGGCGAGGAGCATCCCCACCCCGAAGGCCCGGGCCTGCTTCAGGAGGGTCAGCATGGGCGCCTTCGAGGGCGGGTTCGCCGTGGGGGGGAAGAACCCGAAGATCTCGTCCATGTAGACGATGGCCCGGAGGCTCGAGGTGCCCGACTGCCCCCGCATCCACGAGAGGATCTCGTTCAGGAGCATGGCGACGAAGAACATGCGCTCGTCGTCGGAGAGGTGCGCGATGGAGAAGATCGACACCCGGGGCTTCCCCTCGGGGGTGTAGAGGAAGGAGGGGATGTGGAGGGGCTCACCCTCCATCCAGGCCTGGAACCCCGGGGATGCGAGGATCCCGTTCAGCCGGAGCGCCAGGTCGAAGCGGTCCTTCGACGGGTAGAAGCTCTCGAGCTCCATGACCCCCACCCGCGAGAAGGGGGGGCGCTGGATCGCCTCGATGAGGTGCCCGAGTTCGAGGGAACGCCCGTGTTCCCACGCATTCTGGAGGATGTTCGAAAGGAGGATGTGCTCGCGGCTCCGGATCGGGTCGGCCTGGATCCCCAGGAGGGCTAGGAGGCTCGTGACGGTGGACTGGATCCGGTCGCGGAGGGCGTCGGGGTCGGAGAGAACGGCCTCACCCGGCACCGCGAAGGAGCGAAGCACCGAGACCTGGCGGCCCGCGGCGCTCCCCGGCGTGTAGATCGCGAAGTCGGCCTGTGCGCGGAGGCGTCGGATCCGGTCGCCGTCCTGCCCCCAGCCGGCGAGGCCCTTCCGCCAGAGCTCGGCCTGCCCCCGGGCGAAATCGTCGGGCTCCTGCCCCTTCTGGCGCGCCACGTCCTCGTTCACCCAGGGGCGGAAATCCTCCGGGGCCAGGTCGGGGAAGGTCAGAAGCAGGTTCGCGAGATCGCCCTTCGGATCGATGGCGATCACCGGGATGCGGTCCATGGCCGCCTCCTCCAGGAGACCGATGGCGAGGCCGGTCTTCCCGCTCCCCGTCATCCCGATGATCACCCCGTGGGTGGTCAGGTCCCGGGAGTCGTAGAGGAGGAGGTCGTCGGTGCGCTCGCCGGAGGCGGGGTCGCGGAGGCGCCCCAGGTAGAAGGCACCGAGCTTCTCGAAGGCTTCCTGGGGGTGGTCCACGGGGACTCGCTCCGGTTCGGGGTGGGGCGTGGGCGCGTCAGGCCCGCTGGGGCCGATGGGAGAATCTATCTCTCCCGGTCGCAGGAGACACGCACTACCTTCGGGCGCCATGACCCCCCTCCGCACCCCCCTCACGGAGTCGCTCGGGATCTCCCTTCCGGTGATCGGGGGTGCCATGTACCCCTGCTCGAACCCGGAGCTCGTGGGGGCGGTCTCGGCCGGCGGCGGGATCGGGGTGCTCCAGCCCGTGTCCCTCACCTGGGTACACGGCTGGGAGTTCCGCGCCGGGGTACGCCGGATCCTCGAGCTCTCTGGCGGACGCCCGGTGGGGATGAACGCCCTCATCGAGGGCTCGTCCCGGCGATACCGCGCCCGGATGGAGGGGTGGCTCGACGTGGCCCTGGAGGAGGGGGTGCGCTTCTTCGTGACCTCCCTCGGCAACCCCCGCTGGGTGGTGGAGCGGGTGGCGCCCCACGGCGGGATCGTCTACCACGACGTGACCGAGCGGAAGTGGGCGCTGAAGGGGCGGGATGCGGGGGTGCACGGGCTCATTGCGGTGAACCGGAGAGCCGGGGGGCACCCGGGCCCCCTGGACCCGGAGCGGCTCCTGGAAGAGATCGCCGACCTGGGGCTCCCGGCGGTCTGCGCCGGCGGGGTGGCCACGCCCCGGGACTTCGCTGCGGCGCTCCGGATGGGGTACGCCGGGGTCCAGGTCGGAACCCGGTTCATCGCCACGCGGGAGTGCACCGCCCCCGAGGCGTACAAGGATGCGATCGTGGCGGCGCGCGAAGAGGACGTGGTCTGGTCCGAGCGGATCACCGGGGTGCCGGTGGCGGTGCTGGACACCCCCCGGGTGCGGGCCATGGGGCTCCGGGCCGGCCCCTTCGCCCGCTGGATGCTCCGGGGGAGGAAGCGGAAGCACTGGATGCGGGCGTACTTTACCCTCCGCGCCGGGTGGCTCCTCAGGAGGTCGATGCTCGGGGGCGAAGGCGTCGCCTCCCGCACGAAGGACGGGATCTGGCAGGCGGGGAAGAGCGTCGAGGGAGTGCGGACGGTGCTCCCGGTCGCGGAGATCCTGGAGGGGTTCCGGAGGGCCGTCTCCGAAGAACCCGGGGGGGGAGTCCGTACGGAAGGATAGAGTCCTGTCTCGATCCCCACCGCCCCACTGGTCGTGAACCGTCTCCACGCACTCCGCGCGCCCACGCCTTCGGCGCCCCTCCGGACCTCCCTTCCGGCGGCAGCACTGGCTGCGATTCCGTTCCTCCTGGCGTCGACCCTCGCCCCGCCGGACCTCGGGGCTCAAGGGCTCCGGTACGGAATCGACCGTTTCGAGGCGCGGCTCTCCATGGACGAGCACGGCGTGTTCGAGGTCGAGGAACGGATCCGCTTCCGGGTGGACCAGGGGAGCTTTTCGGAGGGATTCCGTCGCATCCCCCTCGATCGGAGGGCCCGGGTGGTCTCGGTCGAGGTGTCGAGCCCGGAGGTCGAGATCGAGCGGGTCCGGGAACGCCGCTCCGGCGGGGACCTGGTCCTGGAGTGGACCTTCGCCCGACGCGCGGAATCGGCCACCTTCGAGATCCGGTACCGGGTTACCGGCGCGCTCCTCGAGATCGACGGTGAGAACCGCATCGACTGGGAGCCGGTGGGACCCGACTGGGAGGTCCCCCTGGAGCGGGTCCGCATCGAGGCGGCATGGCCGGACCTCGGGCTCGAACGGGACGACATGCGGGTCGCTCCCGCCGAGGGAGGCATGCTCGCGCGGACCGGAGACGGGTGGGAGGTAGTGTACGAGCCGGGCCCCCTTGATGCGGGAGAGCGCTGGGCCATGGCCGTCGGGTTTCCGGCCCGGATCGATGGTCGGCCACCACCGGAGCCGCTGAACCGGGGGGCCCTCGCGGTGGGGCTCCTCGGTGCGCTCCTCGCGGGCCTCCTTCCCGTGGCTGCCCTCGAGCGGGGAACCCGCGCGCCGGCCGTTTCCCTTTCGCGCCGGGTGCCCGACGACCCGGGGATCCCCCTGGACCGCGCGGTGCTCCTGGCCCACGGCGCCATGCACTGGGCCCCCCGGGTCTTCACGCCTCTTCTCGTGTCCCTTGCTCGGCGGGGACAGGTGATCCTGGTGCAGGAACACGCAAACGGGAACGGGGACCCGGAAAGCGGGGAACGGCTCCGGGTGGAGCGGGCCACGCTGTCGAACGAGGGGGGGGCCGGGGCCATGCACCTCACGCCCTTCGAGAGCCGCTTCCTGGAGGAGCTCGCCCGGCATGACGACTTCGGGGCCTTCCTCTCCGGGGGCGCCGCCTTCCACCGGTCATCGCTTCGGAAGGCCCTCTCCGCGCTCGAGTCCGGGGGATGGATGGTGGACCGACTCGGCCGCTCGGTCGGTCTCGGAGGGGTTGGGGCCGCGATCCTCCTTGCGGGAATCGGGGGGCTCGTGGGGGTGTCGCGGGTCATTGACCTTCAAGCCCACCTGGCGGTTCCCTGGCTCCTCTTCGTGGCCCTCCTGGGCGTCGGGATCCTGCTCGTCGCCACCCGGCGCCGGGACCTGACGGAGAAGGGCGCTCGCGAACGGGCCGAGGTCCGGGCGTGGCAAACGCACCTCCGGGCGGAGATCGACCGCCTGGTGGACCGCGATCCGGAGGGCGCCGGCCGGCTCCTCGTGGACCACCTGGAGTGGCTCCTCGCCGACCCCTCGGCGGACGCGGCCTGGATGGGCCGGATCGAGACGCGCCTTCGCGACGCCGGGATCGACCTCCCCCTCCCGGGATGGATCCGGTCCCGGGGAGACCCCTTCGGCGCCTCCGGACACGACGTCCTGGCGGCCTTCCTCCCCATCTACCTGCTGAACACGATGTCCACCCCGTCGAGCCCCGCCGCCGGCACCGTTCCGGGAACGGGTTTCCCCACCGGAGGCATCGGAGCCGCCGGAGGTTTCGGTGGGGGAGGAGGAGGAATCCGGTAGCGGCGTGCGGGAGGCCCGCCTTGCCCTTCCCCTCTCCGAACCTCGGCCCCCCTGTTAGATTGGGGATTCGTCCTCGCGTCTCCGGTAACGAGAACCCCGCGCCCACCCCCCGTTCGGGGTCCGGCGCCGACACGATCGGGAGGGCCCTTGGCCAGCGCACCGCATCTCGAGTTCGAACGCGACATGGTGGAGCTCCAGGACCAGATCCAGAAGCTCCTCGAACTCGCCGAAAAGAAGGGGATCGACGTCTCGGGGGAGCTCGGCGAGCTCCGGGGCAAGCTCCAGGACCTCCGGGAGGAAACCTACCGGAACCTGGCCCCCATCGAGCAGGTCCAGGTGGCGCGCCACCCCCGCCGCCCCTACACCCTCGACTACATCCAGCGGATCTGCACCGACTGGATGGAGCTCCACGGGGACCGCGCCTTCCGGGACGATGCCGCGATCGTCGGCGGGTGGGCGCGCCTCGGCGGGGAACCGATCATGGTGATCGGCCACCAGAAGGGCCGCGACATGAAGGAGAACATTCACCGGAACTTCGGGATGCCGCACCCCGAGGGGTACCGGAAGGCGCTCCGCCTCATGCGCATGGCCGAGAAGTTCCGCCGCCCGGTGGTGACCTTCATCGACACCCCCGGAGCGTACCCGGGGCTGGGTGCCGAAAAGCGGGGCCAGGCCGAGGCCATCGCCATGAACCTCCGGGAGATGGCGCGGCTCCGCGTCCCCCTCCTCTCGGTGGTGATCGGCGAAGGCGGATCCGGCGGCGCGCTCGCCCTGGGTGTCACCGACCGGATCCTCATGCTCGAGCACGCGGTCTACTCGGTGATCTCTCCCGAGGGGTGCGCCGCGATCCTCTGGCGCTCCGCCGAGCACAAGGACAAGGCGGCTCGCGCCCTCAAGCTCACCTCGACGGACCTCCATGCGCTGGGGGTCTGCGACGAGGTGATCCCCGAGCCGGCGGGGGGCGCCCACTCCGACTGGGACCGCACCGCCTCCGCCCTCTCCGAGGCGCTGCGTCGTCACCTGGGGGAGCTCTCCGCCCTTTCGGCGGACGATCGCCGGAAGGCCCGCTGGGCCAAGTACGAGGCCATGGGGGCCTGGACCGAGAACGGTCCCGCCCGCGGCACCTCGAACTGACCCGGAGCCACGGAAACCCGATGGGAACCTTCGCGGAGGTGGGATTCAAGGGCACCCGCCGCGGCTACTTCCAGGTGGACCCGGCGGTGGAGGCCGGGCTTCACCCGGGCGTGGGCGTGGTCGTGGAGGCGGATCGGGGCGAGGACCTGGGGACCCTCCGCGCCCTCGGTGCCGTGGCCGAGCGCACCTGCTCGGGTTCCTCGGGGTGTTCGACCCCGATTCCCGAGCTCCGGGTCCTCCGTGCCGCCCGCCCCGAGGAACTCCAGACCCTGGCCGCCCTCCGCCGCGACGAGGAGCGGGTCCGGACGGAGACCCGCCGCAAGGTGACCGAACACGGCCTCAAGATGAAGGTCACCGAGGCCGAGTGGCAGTTCGACCGCAACAAGCTCCTGATCTACTTCACCGCCGAGCGCCGGGTGGATTTCCGGGACCTCGTCCGCGACCTGGCGCGCACCTTCCGCACCCGGATCGAGCTTCGCCAGATCGGAGTCCGCGACGAGGCCGCGCTCCTGGGCGGCGTGGGCCGGTGCGGCCGCGAGCTCTGCTGCTCCACCTGGCTCCCCGAGCTCAAGCCCGTCTCCCTCCAGCTCGCCAAGGACCAGAACCTGTCGCTCAACCCCTCGCAGATTTCCGGGTGCTGCGGCCGGCTCATGTGCTGCCTCATGTACGAGCACGACACCTACGTGCAGGCCCGGCGCCGCTTCCCCCGCGAGGGGAAGGTCCTCCGCACCGCCCGGGGAGAGGAGAAGGTCGTGGCCCTCGACATCTGGGGGGACCGGGTCACCCTCCGCGCCCCCGACGGCGAGCGCCGCATCCTTCCCCTCGACGAACTGAAGGCCGAGGTCCAGCAGGTCGGCCGCCCAGGAACCCCGGAGCCCGACGCGTGACCGAGTCCCCCTCCCGCTTCTACCTGACCACCCCGATCTACTACGCCTCGGGGGAGCCCCACATCGGCCACGCCTACACGACCCTCCTGGCCGATGCCCTGGCGCGCTACCACCGGCAGGCCGGCGACGAGGTCCTCTTCCTCACCGGAACCGACGAGCACGGCCAGAAGATCCAGGAGGAGGCGAACCGCCGCGGCATGACGCCCCGCGAGCTCTGCGACGCCATGGCCGAGCGCTTCCGCGAGGCGTGGCAGGAGCTCGGCATCTCCCACGACCGTTTCATCCGCACCACCGAAGACGAGCACAAGGCGGTGGTCCAGGCCTTCGTCCAGCGGCTCCACGACCGGGGACACATCTACGCCGCCGAGTACGAGGGGTGGTACTCGGTGCACGAGGAGCGCTTCTTCACCGAGAAGGAGCTGGGCCCGGGGCACACCGACCCCATTGCCGGGCGCCCGGTGGAGCGCATCCGCGAGAAGAACTGGTTCTTCCGCATGAGCGCCTTCCAGGAGGAGCTCGTCCGGCACATCGAGGGGAACCCGGACTGGATCTACCCCGAATCCCGGCGCAACGAGGTCCTGGGCTTTCTCCAGAAGCCCCTCGAGGACCTCTCCATTTCCCGTCCGGTGAAGCGCCTCGCCTGGGGCATCCCCCTCCCCTTCGACGAGGAGCACGTGACCTACGTCTGGGTGGATGCGCTCATCAACTACGTGACCGCCTCCGGGGCCATCCGCCCGGGCGCCGACGACCCGGGGACCGGCTTCGACGACCCCCTCGAAGGGGGACGCGTGGGGCGCTCCTGGTGGCCCGCCGACCTTCACCTCATCGGGAAGGACATTCTCACGACCCACGCGGTCTACTGGCCCACCCTCCTCCTCGCCGCAGGGCTTCCGCTCCCCACCCGCATCCTCTCGCACGGGTGGTGGGTGGTGGGGGACACGAAGATGTCCAAGTCCCTCGGGAACGTGGTGAACCCGATGGAGCTCCGGGAGCGCTTCGGGGCCGACGCCCTCCGGTGGTATCTCCTTCGGGAGATGCCGACAGGGCAGGATGCGTCGTACACCCCGGAACGTTTCCTCGCCCGCTACGACGAGCTCTCGAACACCCTCGGAAACCTCGTGTCCCGGGCCCTCGCGATGATCGGGAAGTACCGGGGCGGCGTCATTCCCGGGGGCCCGGACGCGGGGCTCGGAGCCGAGGTGGCGGACGCCGTCCGCGCCTACCACGAGGCCATGCGCGGGCTTCGGGTGCACGAGGCCCTCGGGGTGGCCATGGACCTGGCCCGCGACGCGAACGGCTACGTGGAAACCCGGGAGCCCTGGGCCCAGGCGAAGGACCCGGGGCGGGCGGAGGAACTCGACGAGACCCTGGCCACCCTGGCCCGGGTACTCGTGGTGCTCGCGGCGCTCCTCGTTCCGGTGATGCCCGACCGGATGAACGAGGTGGCCCGCCGCCTGGGGCTCGACGCCGCGCCCACGCTGGCGGAGGCCGAAGGGACCCTTCTGGCAGGGGGGCGGGTAACGAAAGGGCTACCCCTCTTTCCGAGGGTCGACCCCTGACGCGACGGGGGTCGTGACGTGAACCGGAAAGGTTGACTTGACCGGCGTCCTTCCGGTAGACTGGTCGGCCTGCATTCCCGGTGCGAGCGGTCCCTTCGGACCCCCCGCGCCGGCCATACGAACGGATCCTGCATGACCCGAAAGAAGTGGACTCGCCTGCTCGCCATGGACGAGCGGGAGCACCTTTCTTCGATCGCGCGGCACCCCCGCTTCCGCCGTTTCGCGGCCGGAGGCGTCGGGTTTCTCGGCGTGTCCTTTCTCGTGGTTCTCGGCACCTTCGCCGTCCGCGGAAACCCCGCGGTGAAGGCCGCCCACCTCGAGCGGGAGAACGCCGTCCTCGCCGCCGAGCTCCTCGCCATGCGCGAACGCGTTTCCGAGCTCCAGGACGTGATGGAGGAGCTCTCCCGAAAGGACGCGGAGGTTCGCACCATCGCCGGTTTGAGCCCGCTGGACGGGGACGTCCTTCTCGCCGGTGTCGGAGGCCCCGGGTCGCCGACGCTGGACGCCCACCCCCTGGTGGCGATCCGCGAGGACCTGGGCGCCGAGGCCTTCGCCGCCCAGTACGACCTCCACGCCCTGGAGCGCAGGGCCCGGATTCTCCGGGAGAGCCTCATCGAGGCCGCCGACTCCCTCGCGTTGCACCGGGACATCCTCGAGTCCACCCCTTCGATCCTTCCGGTGGACGGGGTCGTGACCTCGCGGTTCTCCACGGCCCGCTTCCATCCGATCCACAACCGGGCGCTTCCCCACGAGGGGATCGACGTCTCCGCCCCCACCGGCACCCCCATCGTGGCCCCGGCGCGCGGACGGGTCATCGCGGCGAGCCGCCAGTCCGGCTACGGACTGCGGGTGGAGATCGACCACGGGTACGGCATCACCACCCTCTTCGCCCACGCCTCCCGGGTCCTTGTCCGGGTCGGGCAGGAAGTGGAGCGGGGCGACGTCATTGCCCAGGTGGGCGCCACGGGACTCGCCACCTCGCCGCACCTCCACTACGAGGTCCGGCAGAACGGGCGCCCGGTCAACCCGATGAACTTCATCCTCTCGGGTCCGGTGCCCTGACCCGGCTCCCCCGCTTTCCGGCCTTCGGCCACCGGCCCCGACCGTGAGCCCCTTTCCGAGCCTCCTCTCCGCGCTGGCGCTGGCCCTGGTGCTGGGCTCCGGTACGACCGACGGGGAGGGCCCGGCCCCGTTCGACCCCCGGTTCGAGGCGGACCTGGTGGTACGCCCTCCGGGGGGATCGGAGACCCACCTCTTTGTTCAGCCCGGGCACGGTGTCGTCTCGGTCCGGGTCTTCGTCCCCCTCTCGGAGGCCCCGGAGGAGGCGGGTGCGGCCCAGCTGATCCGGGCCCTTGCGGAAGACCGGATGCGCTCCATGGCCCGGCGCATCGGGGCGCAGGTCCAGGCGTGGCGTACACCTGACGGCCTCGCCTACCAGGTTTCCGGTCCGGCCTCCGAGATCGATTTCCTGGTCTGGATCCTGAACGAGGGGCTGCGCTCGCCCGAGGCGCCCCGGTTCAACGAGGTGCGGCGGGACCAGCTCGCCGAGGTGCTCCGCCGGCAGGAGACCCCCCAGGGGGCGCTCGCCCTCCGCATCCGCGAGCGGGCCGGAGGGAGCGGGGTTCCGCTTCTCGGCTCCACGGTGTCCCTCGAGCGGATGCACGCCGGGGTCGTCTCCGCGGTCTGGGCCCGCTCCCATTCACGGGAGCGCACCCGGATCATCGTGGTGGGCGACCTCACCCCCGAGGTTGCCCTCTCGGCCCTCGACGGGCTCGAGCTCCCCGACCGGGCCGCCGAGCCGCACACCCCTCCCTCCGCGGAGACCGGCCAGCCCCGGTTCTCTCCCGAGATCATACGGCACTGGGTGGCGCAGGCCTGGCCCCTGGACCGGGCCCGCGACCCCCGGGGACTCGTGGCGGTGGGGATCCTGGGTGACCAGATCCGGTCCCGGGGCGGCGACTACGAGCTGGGTGCCGAGCTCTGGGAAATCGGCGGACGTTGGACCCTCGTGGTTTCCGGGGCCGCGTACCCCCGTGCGCAGCAGACCATGCGGAGCCGCCTGGGCGCGCTCCTCGCGGAAGGAGCCGAGGCGGTGAACGACGCTTCGGTCCGGCATCACGCCGCCCGGGTGCGAGGGGACCTCCTTCTCCAGGCTTCCACCCCCTGGGGGTTCGCCGAGCTCGTGGGGCAGGCCCTGGAGTCGGGACAGCGCGCCGAGGGGCTCGGCCAGGTCCTCGCCGACCTGGAGTCCATGGGTGCCCCGGAGATGCGGGCCTTCTTCGCAGACCTGCAGGGCCAGACCCCGCTTCGCGAGGAGATCCGCCCATGAGGCGCACCTTCCCCGACCTTGCCCGCCTCGCCGCGAGCGCCGCCCTCGCGGCAGCGGTCGCAACCCTGGCCCCCGCGGACCGGGCCCTGGCCCAGTCACCCGGGCTCGCGCTCCACGAGATCCGCCCGGGGGCCACCGGAGTCGCCGTCTCGGTCCGGTTTCCGGCGGGCCACTTCAGGGATCCGTCGTCCGCCCCGGGCACCGCCTTCCTCCTCGGGCGGATTCTCCAGGAGGAGGGGGAGCGCCGGGTGGCGCCCTACTCCGGCCGGATCCACGTCGAGGTCGGCCCCGAGGCGACGCACCTCACCCTGTTCGCCCCCGCCGACGGCTGGCTCCAGGCCTGGCGGGAGGTCGTGGCGCTGGTATCGGACTCCCCCCTCCCCGAGCCCGTGGTGACGGCGGCGCGGGACCGCCTGCTCGACGAGATCCTCTTCCAGTCGGGGGCCCCGGTCCGCGCCTTCGAACGGGAATGGCGCGTGCTCCGCTACGAGGGGCTCGTTCCCGGGAGCATCGACGTGGCCCGTGCGCCCGAAGGCACGGTCCAGGGGCTCGGATCCCTCTCGGCGTCGGTCCTCCAGGCCTTCAGGGCGGAGCACTTCCGCTGGTCGGAGGCCACCGTGGCCATCGTGGGCGATGCCCGCTCCCCGGACGTGGGGACCCTCACCCCCCGGACCCTCCGGCAGGTGGCGTCGCTCCCCTCCGACACCGTGCGCCTTCCCCCGCCGCCGGCGCCGGACACTGCTGCGCCCCCCGCCGGCCTCGACACCCTCGACGTCGGTGACCCGGAGCCCCTCCCGCCGGCGCTCCGGCGCATCGCCCTTCCCGCCCCGCCCCTTCGGGTGCCCGAGGGCGGAACCGCCGGGGCCGGCGGCGAAGAAGCCCGGCGCCTCGTCAACGAGGAGATCACGAGCACCTGGATCGGGGTGGCCTGGCGCCTCCCCGCGGGAACGCCCCACGTGCTCGGCGACTTTCTCGTCCACGTGGTCACCGACGCGCTGAACCCCTCCCCCCCGGATCCCGGGCTCTACCGGGCCGACGTCCGCATCGAGGAGGTGGGCGGCACCCCCCTCCTCGTGGTCGTCGCCACCGTGGACCCGCAGGCGACCTACCCCTGGGAGGAGCGGATCCTCCAGACCCTCGAACGGATCGCCGCGGAGCCACCGCCCGGCGCCTTCTTCGAGCTGGCCCGGCGCCAGTATCGCGCGTCGAGGCTCCTCGAGTTCGCCGACCCCGCGCTCCGGGCGCGGTGGCTTGCAGCCCGGGGCGCCGCCGGGGGCGAGGTGCCGAGCATCCCCTCGGAAAGCTGGGCCCTGACCCGGGAGGCGCTCGCCGAGCTCGTGCAGCACCGCGGTCCACCCCGGATCCTCCTCTACGGCCCGCAGCGGATGATGTCCCCCCCCTGACGGCGCCCGCGCGCCCTTCCTTGAATCCGACGCATCCGTGCGCTACCTTGGCGCCCTCCCATCCACGATCAACCCCCGGAGCAACTCCATGAAGCGACCGAACCTGTGGGCCTTCGCCCTGGTCCCCTTCGCCCTGGCCGCCTGCGGCCCGGGGACCGTCGAGGTGAATGCCGAGCTGGAGTTCTTCAACCCCGAACTGGGCGACTACGAGCCCCGGCCGGTGTCGAACCTGGCGATCCAGCTCGTCCCCTTCGATCGGGACGTGATCTTCGACTCGCTCACGGCTGCCGCCGCGAGGCCCGAGCCGGGCTTCCCCGCCGAACTCCAGGTCATGCAGGACTCCCTCTTCGCGGCGCAGGAGACCCAGCGCCTCGCCGAGGCCGAGTGGCTCGCCCTCCGGGAGCGCCTCCAGGACATCCAGCAGGAGATGGCGCAGTTCTCCCAGACCGACGCCCAGTACCGCGTGCTCTTCACCGAGTTCAACGCCCTCTACGACCGGGTGGCCGCCGCCGAACGCCGGCAGACCGACGCCTTCCGGCGGGTGGAGGAGATCCAGGGGCGGGTGCTCGGCGACCTGAACCTGGCCCGCATCGCGCAGGAGGAATGGGAGGAGGAGGCCTTCGCCGATTACTTCGACATCCAGGCGCGGCGGTTCCAGGAGCTCCGCCGGGACATCGTGCACGACACGACGAACGCCCAGGGCGTGGCCACGGTGCGGGTCCCCACCGGTGACTGGTGGGTGCACGCCCGCTACACCCTCCCCACCGAGGAACTTTACTGGAACATCCGTGTCAACGTGGAGCGAGGGGATCCGATCCGGGTCTTCCTCTCCCGGGAGAACGCCGAGCCGCGCCGGATCTTCTGATCCCCGCGTCGGCGGAAGCGGGTCCCCTGGCCCCGTGACCTCCGACGCCCCGGCTCCGCCCGCCGCGGCCTCGCGCCCCGGGACCCTCACCGGTCCCGGGGCGCTCGTGCATCTCCCCTGACCCCAGCCCGCCGCCGGTGCCCCGAGACGCCATGGCCCACGACGCCCAGACCCCCACCCTCGAGATCCATCCCGACGGCCTGGCCGTCGTCACCTTCGACGACCCGGAGCGGAGTGCGAACGTCCTCACCGAGGCGGTGCTCCGCACCCTGGACGGGGTCGTGGCCGAGCTCCAGGCAGGAGCGGCCTCGGGCGAGATCCGGGGCGTCGCCTTCCGCAGCGGAAAGGCGGGATCGTTCATCGTGGGCGCCGACATCGAGGCGATCGGAAGCATCGAGAACCCCGACGAGGGAGCGGAGGCGGCGCGCTTCGGCCAGCGGGTCTTCCTTGCCATCGAACGGCTCCCGGTCCCCACCCTGGCGGTGGTGAACGGAACCTGCATGGGCGGCGGCACCGAACTCACCCTGGCCTGCCGCCTCCGCATCCTCACGGACCACCCCAAGGCCTCGATGGCGCTACCCGAGGTCCAGCTCGGGATCCTTCCCGGGTGGGGCGGCACCACCCGCCTCCCCCGTCTCGTGGGGCTCCAGGCGGCGCTGGACCTGATCCTCACCGGCAAGTCGGTCCGGGGAAGGAAGGCGGAGCGGATCGGGCTCGTGGAGGACGTGATCCCGCAGGCAGTGCTCGACGAGGACCCGGAGGCCCTCTTCCGGCGGTTCCTCTTCGACGCCCCCCCGCCCCGCACCGGGGCCCGCCGCGGCGTCCTCACCCGGGCCCTGGAGGACACGGCGCCGGGACGCGCCCTCGTGCTCCGCCAGGCCCGGAAGTCGGTCATGGAGAAGACCGGGGGCCACTACCCCGCACCGCTCCGCATCCTGGACGTGGTCCGGGGGTCCCTCGGGCGCCCCGTGGAGCGTGCGCTCGAACTCGAGGCGGAGGCGCTCGGCGAACTCCTCGCCACCCGCGTCTCCAAGAACCTCGTCCACGTCTTCCATCTCCGGGAACGGGCCCGGAAGGGAAGCGGGGTCGACGGAACGGGCGACCCCCGCCCGGTGGAGGACCTGGGCGTGGTGGGCGCCGGGGTCATGGGCGGCGGGATCGCCCAGCTCGCCGCCGAAAGGGGGATCCGCGTCCGCATGAAGGACATCCGCCACGACGCGGTGGCCGGGGGACTCCGCCACGCCCGCTCCCTCTTCGACCGCTCCGTGGAGAAGCGCCGCATGTCGCGCCGCGACGCGGATCAGGCCATGGAGCGCATTTCGGGCGGACTCGACTTCGCCGGCTTCGGGGCGCTGGACCTCGTGGTGGAGGCGGTGGTGGAGAAGCTCGACGTGAAGCGCTCCGTCCTCCGCGAGGTGGAGG
>JBJHCE010000079.1:0-13784 GCA_050485865.1 Gemmatimonadales bacterium
ATGGTACTGCCGGGGAAGCCCGGTGGGAGAGTACGTCGCCGCCGACCTCAGCAACATGGGCGACCCCCCGATGTGCGGACCCTCCTCCCCGAGGAGACCGACACGCCGGGGGGTCGCCTCTTTTCGTCGGGGGGGTGCCTGGGAGGATCAGCGGAACGGGGCGACGAGGGCGCGGGCGGCGGCCTCCGGGTCCCGGGCGCCCATGACGGCTCCGATCACTGCGACCCCGGCGGCGCCGGTGGCGTGGACCTCGGGGGCACGTTCGGCCGTGATCCCCCCGATGGCCACCACCGGGAGCCGTGTCGCCCGGACGACCTCGGCCAGGCGGTCGGCGCCGATGGCACCCCCGGCGTCGGGCTTCGACGGGGTCGACCAGACGGGGCCGCATCCCAGGTAGTCGGCTCCGAGGCGCTCCCCCTCCCGGGCTTCGGCGGGAGTGGCGGCGGAGAAGCCGATCACGAAGCCCTCCGGCGCGACGCCCCGGATCTCGTCCACGCGGCGATCCTCGAGTCCCACGTGGACCCCGTGCGCTCCCGCCGCGAGGGCGAGCTCCACGTGATCGTTCACCACGAACAGGGCTCCCTGTCGCGCGCAGGTCTCCCGGAGCGCCCCGGCCAGCGCCAGGAGTTCACGGGGAACCGAGGCCGACTTGTCAAGTCCCACCTTGTCACGGAGTTGCACCGACGTCGCCCCTCCCCGGAGCGCTGCCTCAACGACGTCGAGAAGGGGGTGTCCGGAGGCCGGAAAGGGCTCGGTCACCACCATGAGCCCGAGGCGGGTGCGAAGGGTCGGGAACTCGGACATGGGAAGGGGCGGGAGGGTACGAGGAGGGTCGGAGGAGAGGAACCCCCACCGGGAGAACGCGTTCCAAATCCGGGTTCCTGACGGGGCTTCACCCTTGACAGGTCGATGCAGGTCGCCGCATTGTTACGTCATCTGGTGTCAGGCAGTTGTCGGACATCTACCACAGGACCGCCCCCCGCTCCAGCCCCGCCCATGCGTGGTTCAACCCGGGGGGTACACGCCATCCTGCCAGGGATCGCGCCTGTGGCCGGCTGTCCTGGCTGGACCACAGGATCGGGAAAGATGGGGGTCTTCGGAATCAGCTTCCGGGCCCCCGGATGACGTCGGCAGCCTCGCCACGGCACCGGCGCCCGGAATGGGCGCCCAACGCTCCCCCCACACGGAAGAACGCAATGACACGAATTCCGCGTTCGATCCCTCCTCCACCGCCCCGGCTGTGCAGCGTCCGGCCGGAGGCCAACCCTTCCACGCGTCCACCCACTGCCGGCTCCCTCCCGGGGGCTGGAACAGGAGGATTCCGTTCATGAACAGGATTCGCCAGGTGATGGGTGCGCTGCTTCTCGCGGCGTTCATCCCTCTCACCGCGCAGGCCCAGCAGCCTGCCGTCATCACGGGGACGGTACAGAACGAGGCGGGTGCCGGGCTCGGCGCCGCCGTCGTCCTCATTCCGTCCCTCAACATCGGGACGGTAACCCGCCCCGATGGTTCGTACACCCTGACCGTTCCCGCCGCCCGCTTCCAGGCGGGGCAGGAGGTCGGGCTCCGCGTTCAGCTTCTCGGGTTCCAGACGCTGAACGAGACGATCAACCTGACCGCCGGGAACACCACTCGGAACTTCACGCTTCGCGTCGACCCGCTTCGCGTCGACGAGATCGTCGTGACCGGGGCCGGGCTCGTGACCCGGGCCGAACGCCTGGGGACCGCCCGGACCACCGTGTCCAGCGACCTCATTCAGCGCGCCGCAGAGCCGAACATCATCTCGGCCCTCGCCGCGAAGGCGCCAGGCGTGGTCACCACGCAGGCCTCGGGTGAGGCCGGCGCCGGGACCTCGATCCGGATCCGCGGCACGAGCACCCTTTCGGGGGGCGGCGAGCCGCAGATCATCGTGGACGGGGTTCCGATCAACAACAACGCCCGATCGAGCGACGTGCTCGGCGGCCGCGTGGCCACGAACCGGGCCTACGACATCAACCCCGACGACATCGAGTCCATCGAGATCCTGAAGGGGCCTGCGGCCACTTCGATCCTGGGGGCCTCGGCGGGGGCCGGTGGCGCGATTCTCATCACGACCCGGCGCGGACAGGCCGGTGTCACCCGCTACTCCCTCCGCTCCACCGTGCAGTTCGACGAGGTGTCGAACACGGTTCCGATGCAGACCCGTTTCGGGTCGGGAAACAACGGGGTGGCCACCACCTGCCTCCAGAACCCGACCCCCGGGTGCTCGCACAACAACCCGACCTGGGGGCCGCAGCTCCCGGCGGGGACGCCGGTCTACAACCAGAACGACGCGATCTTCGAGACCGGCACCATGTTCGACAATACCCTCTCGGTCTCGGGAGGCACCGACCAGACCACCTTCTACCTGTCGGTGGGCGCCCTTCGCCATGACGGCTTCATCTTCGGCGACAAGGACCGGTACGACCGCTACACGGTGCGGCTGAACGCCGACCACCAGTTCCGACCGAACCTCCGGGTCGGCGGGAGCATGGCGTACGTGCAGACGGAGGGGAGCTTCGTCGGTCGCGGCAACAACGTGAACGGGCTCCTCCTGGGCGCACTTCGCACCCCGCCGGAGTTCAACAACCGCGACTACCTGGACGAGAACGGACTCCACCGGAGCTACCGCTACCCGATGCCGCGTCCGACCGACCTGACCGCGGGGAACCGGGGCTTCGACAACCCGGTCTTCGCGATCTTCGAGCACCCGTTCCTCGGGGAGGTGGGTCGCTTCTACGGGAACATCAACACCACGTGGAACCCGTCGAACTGGCTCACGGTGAGCCACTCGATCGGTGCCGACTACGCCAGCGATGACCGGACCGAGGCACTACACGTGTCGGGTTCGGGTGCGGCGCTCGGCGGTCAGCTTTTCCGGTGGCAGTACTACGACCGGGTGATCGACCACAACCTCCGGGCCGTGGCCGAGTTCCGGCTCAATGACAACCTGAGCGGAACCTTCAGTGCCGGGCAGAACATCAGCGAGACCTACTTCCGGCAGATCTCGGTCAGCGCGCAGCGCTTCATTGCGCCCACCCCCTACAAGCTGGCGAACACGGTGGACCGATCGCCGCCGAGCGACTCCGAGCAGCGCCGACGCCTCGAGGGGTACTTCGGGCAGGTCGAGCTCGACGTGGGCGAGTCGGTCTTCCTCACCGCCCGCCTCCGGAACGACGGCTCGAACGCCTTCTCCCTCGACGACCAGCGCGCCTGGTACCCGGGGGGGAGCATCGCCTGGACCTTCACCCGGTCGCTGGACCTTCCGGAAGAGATCCTGAGCTACGGCAAGCTCCGCGCCGCGTACGGGCAGAGCGGTCAGCAGCCGGCCCTCTACCTCCTCCAGGACATCTTCACCAACGCATCGATCGCCGACTTCAACCCCGGCTCGACCATCGTACCGACCCTGGCCGGCTTCGGCGGGCTCTACACCTCGGGCGGTCGCGGGAACCCGGGAATCCGCCCCGAGACCGTGGAAGAAATCGACCTGGGCTTCGACCTGAGCCTCTTCCGGGACCGGGCCGACCTGGCGGTCACCTACTACATGAGCAATGCCAGCGACGTGATCTTCGGCGTGGCCACGCCCCCTTCCACCGGAGCCACCTCGCAGACGCTGAACGCCGGCGAGATCGAGAACCGGGGGTGGGAGATCGGGCTGAACACCCGCCTGATCCAGCGCCCCGACGTGTCCCTGGAAGTGGGGCTCAACTGGGCGCGGAACCGGAACGAGGTCCTGAGCCTGGGCGAGATCGCGCCGGGGCTCCCGCGGGAGGTGACCGGTTACAGCACCTCCTTCACGGGCTCCACCACCCACGCCCAGGTGGGCGAGCCGGTGGGGATCTTCCGTGGAACCGGCTGGGTGCGCTGCGGCATGGGTGTCGCCCTCACGAACGCCACGTACCAGTCCGCCTGCCAGGGCGCGCCGGACGGAGCCATCTACCTTGCGGCGAACGGCCTCCCGGTCAACGACCTCTCGGAGCGGATCATCGGGGATCCGAACCCCGACTGGACCGCCGGGATCAATTTCGACCTGAACGTCCGCGGCGTGCGGGTGAGCGCCCTCGTGGATCACCGCCAGGGTGGGCATACCTTCAACATGACCCGGGGGTCGCTCCAGTCCCTCGGGACCCACGGATTCACCGACATCCGTGACGCCGACCCGGCTCCGATGCACGAGCAGTACCGCTTCGGCCACAACGGCGTGGCAGTGGGTCCGGGTGCCGGCGTCCCGGTGCAGCTGGGCCAGTCGTTCTGGCAGGCCTACGGCGGACTGGCGACCCGGGAGCACCTGATGGAGGATGCCACCTTCACCCGCCTCCGCGAGCTTTCCGTCGCCTACAGCTTCTCCGGGCCCACGGTCCGGGACCGCCTCGGGCTCGGAAGTGTCGACGTGCGTGTGTCGGGGCGGAACCTCTGGATCAACACCGACTACTCGGGCTACGACCCGGAGGTGCACACCGGAGGGGCCGCGGTCGCGAACCGGGGTATCGACTGGTTCACGAACCCGACCTCCCGGGCGTGGGTGTTCACCGTCGGACTCAACCGGTAACCCCAGGGAGATCACAATGACTCGATTCAAGCAGATGCGCGTGGCGGCGGTTGCCGCCCTCACCATCGGCGTGACCGGGTGCGGGGACCTCCTCTCGGGCCCCGGCCTGTCGGAGAACCCCAACTCTCCGGTCACCGCGTCGACGGAGGCGCTCTTCATCGCGATGCAGGCCCGCCAGTTCGTGCTCCAGCAGGGGCAGCTCGCCCGGCAGTCGGCGATCTGGACCCAGCAGATGGCGGGAATCTTCAACCAGCAGCGTGACTGGGGCAGCCAGTACCTGGTCAGCGAAAACGATATCTCCGGTCACTTCAGTGGCCACTACATCGGAGGCGGACTCCTGGACCTGAGGAAGATCCAGGCGGCCGCGCAGGAGTCGGGTGACGCCCGGCTCGAGGGAATCGCCAAGGTGTGGGAAGGCCTGTCCATGGGGACCGCCGCGTCCCTCTGGGGCGACATTCCGTACAGCGAGGCGGTGGACCCGAACGTCCAGGCCCCGAACCTGGACCCGCAGGAGCAGGTCTACGCCCAGGTGCAGACGGTGCTCTCCGAGGCCATCAGCCGGCTCCAGGGATCATCGGGTGGTGCCATGGCCACCGACCTCGTCTACAACGGCGATGCCCAGCGGTGGATCCGGGCGGCGAACACGCTGAAGGCCCGGTACCACCTCCACGTGGCGCCCCGGGTGGGGCAGTCGGCCTACCAGGCCGCGCTTGCCGCCGCCCAGGCGGGGATCAACGAGGCCCCCACCTCGGTGGCCCAGGCCATGAACGGCCAGGCCCCAGGTGACCTCCGGACCTGGTCCGGAAACACCCTGGACGACGGGAACATCTGGTCCATGTTCTACGAAGCCCGCTCGGACCTGGCCGCGAGCACGCGGTTCGTCGGGATCCTCCAGAACCGTCCGGGTGACCCGAGGCTCGCGGAGTACTACAGCCCGGCGTCGGACGGACAGTTCCGGGGCGCGAACCAGTTCGGGCTCGGTGACGGTCCCTGGTCGCCGCCGAACCAGCAGGCCCGGTTCGTGCGGACCTTCCGGCAGCCCCTCGTGACCTGGGCGGAGAACGAGCTCATCATGGCCGAGGCGCACTTCCAGCTCGGCGCTCCCGGACCGGCGCTCACCCACGTGAACAACGTGCGGACCGCGCTCGGCATGACCCCGCTTGCGGGGCCCATTACCCTGGAGCAGATCATGGTCGAGAAGTGGATCGCCCAGTTCCAGAACATCGACGCGTACAGCGACTGGCGTCGCACCTGCTACCCGGTGCTCGTGCCGGGTGGCCCGAACGCGCCCACGCCGGCCGCCGAAGTTCCGGGGCGCCTCCCCTACGGGATCGCGGAGCGCCTCCAGAACCCGAACGTCCCCAGTGCCTCCGATCAGCCCGCGAAGAACTGGAACTTCGCGGACATCACCTGCCCTTCCACGGGTGGGTCGCTCTGAGGTAGCGTTCGTTCCATGAACCGGGATCGGCCCGGCGGCACTCCAGCCGCCGGGCCGATCTTCGTTTCCGGGCTCCATCGGGACCCTTCCGGTGTAGAGTACGAGGAGAGCGTCTATCCTCGCGCCCGAAGCCGATCAGCACAGGAGTGGCACGTGAAGAAAAGCCTCCGTTCGATCCTGCCGGTGTTGGCCCTTGCCGGCGTTCTCCCGGCACTCGCAGGGTGCTATACCACGACGGCCCTCGGCACCTCCACGCCGGAGCCCGGGACGCGGGTCCTCGCCGATCTCACCAGCCAGGGAACCGCGTCCATGACGCCCCTGATCGGCCCCGACGTGATCCAGGTCGAAGGGACCGTGGTGGCGGTCCAGCCCGACACCTGGGATCTCCTGGTCAAGCGGGTGGAGCAGACCGGGGGGCGCGGATCCCTCTGGAACGAGGAGCGGGTTTCCTTTCCGGCAAGCGCGATCGCTTCGGTGCAGGCGCGGCGCCTCGACCGGACCCGCACGTACCTCGCAGTGGCCGGGGGGGTGGTGGGTGCGATCCTCCTCGGGCGCCTCATCGGCTCCGACGGCGGGATCTTCGGAGGGGGCGGAGGGGGCGGAGAGGTACCTCCCCTCTGATCAGCGCTCCTGGCCTCCGGCGAAGAGCCAGATCACGACGACCCCGCAGCGGGCCGAGGTGCTGCTCTGGTTGAAGCGGGCGGGGACCCTGGAGGCGCCGGTGTAGACCTCCATCCCCGCGATTTCCTCCGGGCGGATGTAGGCGTTGATCCCCATGTCGCGACCCAGGGGGAAGGGTGCGCCGTTCACCACGTACGCGGTACGGCAGGCGTTCTGACCCGCGGTCCCCGTGGCCCGTCCCATGCGCACCTCCTGGGTCTCGCCGAAGGGCCCGAGCGACGACACCACGCTCACCCCCGGGACGCGCCGGATCACGTCGGTGACCTGGGCGGGGCGGGTGCGGAGGATCTCCTCGCGGGTGAAGAAGTGACCGTTTCCCTGGTCCCGCCTCAGGTAGAATTCCTGGAGTTCGGCGGGAAGCGCCGCGCGGGCCGAGGCTTCGATCCCCTCGAGCTTGACGGGGTCCGGGAGGAGCCCCACCGAGAGGGTGCGGGGCTCCCCGTGGACGAAGGTGAGGGTCACCCGCACCGGCTGGTGCCCCACCGAGGTGATCTGGACCACCCATTCGCCTGCGGGGATCCCGCTGATCCGGAACCGCCCGTCGCCGTCGGTGAGGGCCTCGCGGTCCGTGTCGAGCACCTTCACGTGCGCCGCCACGATGGGGGCCTCGCCGTTCGAGGTGACCTGGCCGCCCAGGAAGGCACCCCTCGGGGTCGGGTCCTGGGCGTGGAGCTCCACCGAGGCGACGAGGACCGTCAGACCCAGCACGAACCCGAGCCCCGCAAGGAACCCCGCAGGGGCGGAAACGGCCGGGAGAGAGGGGTGGCGCATGGTGCCGCCGGGGCCGGGGGAGGGACCCCTGAAGGCCCCCCCGATCAAACTGCGCTGCTTGTCCCCTCAATCTGCGGGGGGTGGGGGGTGCCCTGTCAAGGATTGCGGCTCGTCTCGAGGGCGTCCCACTGGCGGCGGGCCTCCACCCGGGCCCGGTTGTGGTCCTGCAGGGTTCGCGTGAAGATGTGGCTTCCGTCGGGACGCGCCACGAAGTAGAGGTAGTTCGAGTCCTCGGGCCAGAGGGTGGCGACGAGGGCATCCTCACCCGCCGCGCCGATGGGGCCCGGCGGAAGACCCGCGTTCGTGTAGGTGTTGTAGGGGTGGTCCGCCACGGCGTCGATGTCGCGGTAGAGGAGGCGGCTTCTCCGTTCCCCGAGGGCGTACTGGACCGTCGGGTCGGCCTGGAGGAGGTACCCGATCCGGAGGCGGTTGTGGAACACCGCCGCGATCCTGGGCATCTCCGACACGTGGCGGGCCTCCGCCTGGACAATGGAGGCGAGGGTCATGACCTCGGACTCCGACATGCCGAGCTCCTCGGCCCGAGCCCTCCGCTCGTCGGTCCATACCGTCCGGTAGCGCTGGACCATGGCTCCGATCACCCCCTCGACGGGGGTCCCGGGGGCGAAGCGGTAGGTGTCGGGGAAGAGATACCCCTCGAGCCCCGGTCCCGGAACCCCCCAGCGCGCGTCCGCCCCCTCGGCGAGGAACGCCTCGAGGATTGCATCGGCATCCGCACCGGTGATGCCGGTGAGGCGGCCGGCGATCTGCCGCAGCGTCCACCCCTCGGGAATCGTGACGGGAACCGTTTCCACCCTCCCCGCCACGAGGTCGTCGATCAGGGAACCCCACCCGGCGTCGGCGCGCACCGCGTAGCGCCCGGCCCGGACGCGCCCGTCGTCGCCGCGAAACCGGGCGTAGATCCGGAAGAGGGTCGGGGCGCGCACGAGGTCGTGGGCCACGAGGGAGTCGGTGACCTGCCTGAAGCCGGCGCCCGGGGGAACGGTGAACCGGACGAGCTCAGGGTCGGCGCCGGCTCCGGGGTCCGCACCGTTGTCCAGGTCCGCCCCTCCGCATCCCCAGGAAAGAAGAAGGGGGAGGAGGAGGAGGGCGCGGGCGAGGGCGGAACGGGTCGGGCACATCGGGGTCGGGCCTCTCATGGCGCGGGGTTCCGGTCGAGCCACTGCTGGAGAATGATCACGGCGGCCTCGGCGTCCACCCGGCCGCGCTCCTCGCGCTTTCCCCGGGGGAGGCCGCTCTCGCGGACCCGGCGCTCGGCAACGACCGAGCTCAGGCGCTCGTCGACGAAGTGCACCGGGACTCCGGTGCGTTCGGCTACCGCCTCGCCCACCTTCCGGACCTCGTCGGTCCAGGGCGAAGGGTCGCCGGTGAGTTCGAGGGGGAGTCCGAACACGACGGCGTCGACCTCGTGCTCCCGGGCGAGCTCGGCCAGAGCGTGGACCGGGGGGCGCTTTCCGGCGCGGCGCCGGATCGTCGGGAGGGGGGAGGCGAGGAGCCGGGTTTCGTCGGAGAGCGCGACGCCCACGCGGATCTCGCCGTAGTCCACACCCATCACGCGGCCCATGGGGTCAGATCGCAGGTTCAGATCGCGGCGACGGCCTCGGCCTCCGACGCGCCGCCCTCCAGGTGATCGCGAAGGGCGGAAACGGCCACCGCCCCCCCGAAGACGAAGCGGCATTGACCGGGGGCGTCCGTGGCCCCGGAGGAGCAGTCGGTCTCCACGACCTCGATGGCGTGGCCGGCCACTTCCCCGAAGAGGGCCTCGAGGAGCCCGCTCGTGAAGGGGCAGCCATCGGAGTGCTCGGCCTCGACCCACCCCTCCGCCACGATGACGCCGAGCCCCGAGTGCAGGCGCTCCTGGCGCATGGACCCCCACCCTCGGTCGGCGAGCGCCTCGTCCAGCGCGGACCAGAAGCGGTCCGAGGGGGCGCGGCCCAGGTCGTCGGTCCCGAGCGACGCCCGGAGGACCCCGGCGAGCCAGTGTCCCGCGGCGCGTCCGCCCTGGCGGTCGAGGGACCCCAGGACCTGGGCGGGGAGCTGGACCTCGCGGGGGGGCGAGCGGTCGGTTCCGGAGGCGTGGATGTGGGCCATGGGGCCTGGGGGGATGGAGGGCAGGGAAGGGGACGGGGCCTTCGGGTGGAAGGTATCGCCCGTCGGGGCCTCGGTCCACACCGGTCGGGCCGCGCGGGTCGGGGACGGTTCCCGGCCGGGTCGGGGTCGGGCGGAGGGCGGGGGACGGACCTTCCGGGGCCTCCGTCGGTATTCATGCGACGGCCCGGGCGACGATCCGGTGCCTGGCGTCCCGGGAGCGGGGCGTCACCCGATCCTGACTACCAGACCACGCGGGAGGATTCATGGAATACGACGACGACGCACGGGTTTTCAACTTCCTCTCCGGACTCGTGGCGGGGGCCGCCATCGGGGCCGGCGTGGCCCTCCTCATGGCGCCCACCTCCGGAAAGAAGACGCGCAAGCGCATTACCCGGAGCGCGGAGGACCTGAAGGAGAAGGCGGCCGACCGCTGGGACGAGCTCGCCGACGACGTCCGGGACCGGGTCGACGAGGCGCTCTCCACCGCACGGAAGCGCTTCGGCTGACGTGGAGAGGCCTCCGCGGCGGGTGAACCCCGTCCGGATCATCGAGGCCAAGCGCGACGGGCTCGAGCTCGACCCCGACGACCTCGCTGCGTTTCTCCTGGGGTACCTGGAGGGGAGCGTCGATGAGCCCCAGGTGGCCGCCTTCCTGATGGCGGTTCACTACCGGGGAATGTCGCCGGGGGAGCTCGATGCCCTCGTGTCGGTGATGCTGGGCTCGGGCGCGGTCCTGGACCTGGCCCACCTGGACGGTCCCCGGGTCGACAAGCATTCCACCGGGGGCGTGGGGGACAAGGTTTCGCTCCCCCTGGCGCCCCTCGTCGCCGAGGCCGGGGTCTACGTGCCCATGATGTCGGGGCGCGGCCTCGGCCACACCGGCGGAACGCTGGACAAGCTCGAGGCCATTCCGGGGTTCCGGACCGACCTCCCCCTGGACGCGTTCGTCGATGCCCTCGGCGACGTGGGTACGGCCATGATCGGCCAGACCGCCGAGATCGCTCCCCTGGACCGGCGACTCTACGCGCTCCGGAGCGTGACCGGCACGGTGCCCTCGATCCCGCTCATCAGCGCGAGCATCATGTCGAAAAAGCTCGCCGAGGGACTCGATGCCCTCGTCCTCGACGTGAAGACGGGGTCCGGTGCGTTCCTTCCGCAGCGGGACGATGCCCGGCGGCTGGCCCGGACCATGGTGGGGATCGGGCGCGCCCGCGGGGTCGAGGTCATGGCCCTCCTGACCGCCATGGACCGCCCCCTGGGGCGCACCGTGGGGAACGCCCTCGAGGTGCGGGAGTCCATTGCCTGCCTCCGGGGGGAGGGTCCTGCCGACCTCGAGGAGGTGGTGGTGGCCCTGGCCGGCGAGATGCTCGTTGTCGCGAAGGTCGAGCCCCATGCCGCTGCGGGGCGGGCCCGGGCCCGGTCGCTCCTCCGCTCCGGCCGACCCCTCGAGCGCTTCCGCCGCATGGTGGAGCGCCAGGGGGGGGATGCGAAGGTGGTGGACGACCCGGGGCGTCTCGCCTCGGCTCCCGTGATCCACGAACTCAGGGCCGAACGGGGCGGGGTGGTCGCCGCCGTGGAGCCTCGCCCCATCGGGGAGGCGGTGGTCGAGCTCGGGGGAGGACGCGTCCGCCTCGACGACCTGGTGGATCCGTCGGTGGGGGTGGAGGCCCTGGTCGCTCCGGGCGAAGCGGTGGAGGAAGGGGGGCTCCTGGCCCGGATCCATGCCCGCTCCGCGGAGGAGGCCCTCCAGGCGGCGGCCCGGGTCGGGGCGGCGATCCGGGTGGCGGAGGAAGATCACCCGGAGGAGCGGCTTCCCCTGGTCGGGGAGCGGATCGACGGCGGCTGGAACTGACGGGAGCCCGGGCGGCGACTCCTGCGCGCCCGGAACAGGCAGGATCAGAGCCGCTCGAAGACGATCCCCTCTCCCTCGAAGGCAGAGTGCATCGCCTCGGCGGATCCGGAGGGGACCTCGAGCGCGAGGCCGCACTTGGCCCGGCTCTCCGGGGGGGCGGGGACCACCTTCACCTCCACCCCCTGCTCGCGGGCCACGTCTTCGGCCCAGAGGGCGTAGTGGGAGCTCTCGAAGAGGAACACGGCCACGTCGGTGCGGGTCGGCGTCACGGGGTTACCACCAGCGGAGGGGGAAGCGGCTCCGGGTGGACTCGTCGCACACCTCGGAGGGTTCGGTTCCGGGAATGTACCACTCCGTGTAGCGGCGGTCAGCAGGGCACCACTGGGAGGCGAGGAGCCCCGTCATGTCGTCCACTTCCCTCGAGACCAGGTCGAGCATGGGCCACCGCTCGGGGCGCGGGAGGAGGGGGGTCTCGCCCCCCCCGTTCGCGTCGGCGTCGCCCACGTAGAGGTAGCGCATGAAGTCCCCGAAGACCGGGGCCGCGAACCGTCCTCCGGTGGCGTTCGTGGCGATGCGCTGGGGGCGGTCCATTCCGAACCAGACCGTGGTCTGGAGGTCGGGGGTGGCCCCGATGAACCAGACGTCGGTGTTGTCGTTCGTGGTTCCCGTCTTTCCGGCCACGGGGATCTCGTAGGGGAGCCCCGAGACGCTCCGGATCCCGCCGCCGGTTCCCCGGTCGGCTGCATCCTCGAGGAGCGAAAGCACGAGGCGCGCCACCTGCGGCTCGAGGACCCGGGCGGGGGTGTAGCGGGGCTCCCAGAGAACCTCGCCCTCGGCCGACTCCACCCGCACGATCGCGTGGGGGGTGACCCGGTTCCCCAGGTTCACGATGGCGGTGTATGCCTCCGCCATCTGGATCGGCAGAACGTCGGGGGAGCCGATGGCGATGGAGGGGACCCGGGGGATCTCGGTGGTGATCCCGAGCCGCCGCGCGGTCTGCGCCACCGTCTCGAGCCCCACCTCTTCGTCGGCGAGCTTGATCGCCACCGTGTTGATGGACTGGCGAAAGGCCCGCCGGAGCGTCATGTCGCCCTCGAAGGTCCGGTCGAAGTTCTGGGGGCGCCACTCGGTGCCATCGACCTGTTCCCGCACCACCGGGCCGTCGGTGATGATGAAGGACGCCGGGATCCCCGACGCCATGGCCGCCGTGTACACCAGCGTCTTGAAGGAGGAGCCGGGCTGGCGCCGGGCCTGGATCGCCCGGTTGAACTTGGAGTGCTGGATGTCCCGCCCCCCGATGAGGGCACGGATCGCGCCGGTCTGGGGGTCCAGGGAAATGAGCGCACCCTGGAGGTAGGGGGAGTTCGTTTCCGGGAGGCCCCCGGAGGCGTCGGCGTACTCCTCGTAGCGGGGGTGCCGGAAGGTGGGATCGGCCTCGACCCGCTCGAAGCCCCGCGCCATGGCCTTTTCGGCGGCGCGCTGGATGTCCAGGTCCAGCGTCGTATGGATGTTGAGCCCCGCGGTGTTCACCTGCCCGGGGAAGCGGGCCATCATCTCGTCGCGGACCATTTCCACGAGGTAACCGGCCACCGCCTCGGAAGACCCGCCCTGGCGCTCCGGAAGGGCGGCCTCCCTCCAGCGGCGGGCCTCCTCGGGGGTCAGGAACCGCTCCCGCTCCATCCGGTCCAGCACCAGGTTCCGCCGGGCACGGGAGCGGTCCGGGTAGTCGAAGGGGTTGAGGTTCCGGGGGTTGTTCGCCACCGCCGCCAGGGTGGCGGCCTCCGCCGGGGTCATTTCCTGCGGGGGCTTCCCGAAAAACCGCTGCGACGCGGTGTGGATCCCCCAGATCCCGAGCCCCAGGTTGATCTGGTTCATGTAGGCTTCGAGGATCTGGTCCTTCGTGTACGCCCGCTCGAGCTCGAAGGCGACCTGGAGCTCCTTCAGCTTCCTGAGGACGCTCCGGTCGAACCCGATGCTCTCGATGAACATGTTCCGGGCGAGCTGCTGCGTGATCGTGCTTCCGCCGCCTCCGGAAAGGGAGAAGGTGAAGGCGGCCTGGAACACCGCCCGGGAGAGGCCGCGCACGTCGACGCCCCGGTGGCGATGGAAGCGCCGGTCCTCCACGGCGATGAAGGCCTGGGGGACGTGGGCCGGAAGGGATTCGATGGAGGTGTGGGTCCGCGCCTGGGTCCCGATCTCGGCAATGAGGCGCCCGTTCCGGTCAAAGACCTTGGAGGTCTGCTCCGGCTCCCAGGTGTGGATCTGGGCAATGGAGGGGCAATCGGCGCAGAGGTTCGTCCACGCACCCCATCCGAATCCGGACCCTGCCCCTGCCAGGAAGAGAAGGGGGATCCAGACGAGGGGGCG